>NZ_LT629751.1:2838333-3138888 GCF_900104805.1 Pseudomonas oryzae
GTCGAGCGCATCCTCGCCCGCATCGGTCTGCGCAGCGCGCGTCCGCGCGATCTGGCCCGCCTGCGCGATGCGCTGGCGGCCCTGCCCGACCTGCAGCAGCACATGAGCGAGCTGGAGGCGCCGCACCTGCAGGAGCTGGCCGGCAGCATCCGCACCTATCCGGAACTGGCGGAGCTGCTGGCCAGGGCGATCATCGACAACCCGCCGGCGGTGATCCGCGACGGCGGTGTGATCAAGCGCGGCTACGACGCCGAGCTCGACGAGCTGCAGCTGCTCAGCGAAAACGCCGGCCAGTACCTGATGGACCTGGAGGCACGCGAAAAGGCACGCACCGGCCTGCCCAACCTCAAGGTCGGCTACAACCGCATCCATGGCTACTATATCGAGCTGCCGCGGGTGCAAGCCGAACAGGCGCCCGCCGACTATATCCGCCGGCAGACGCTCAAGGGCGCGGAACGCTTCATCACTCCCGAGCTCAAGGCCTTCGAGGACAAGGCGCTGTCGGCCAAGAGCCGTGCCCTGGCCCGCGAGAAACTGCTCTACGACGAACTGATCGAGACTCTGATCGAGCAGCTGGCGCCACTGCAGGACACTGCCGCCGCCCTTGCCGAGCTGGATGTGCTGAGCAACCTGGCCGAACGTGCGTTGAACCTCGACTTCAACTGCCCGCGCTTCGTCGACGAACCCTGTCTGCGCATTACCCAAGGCCGCCACCCGGTGGTCGAGCAGGTGCTGACGACGCCCTTCGTCGCCAACGACACCGTGCTGGACGACAGCACGCGCATGCTGATCATCACCGGTCCGAACATGGGCGGTAAGTCGACCTACATGCGCCAGACCGCACTGATCGTGCTGCTGGCACACATCGGCAGCTATGTGCCGGCCGAAGCCTGCGAGCTGTCGCTGGTCGACCGCATCTTCACCCGCATCGGTTCCAGCGACGATCTGGCCGGCGGACGCTCGACCTTCATGGTCGAGATGAGCGAGACAGCCAGCATCCTGCACAACGCCAGCGAGCGCAGTCTGGTGCTGATGGACGAGGTCGGCCGCGGCACCAGCACCTTCGACGGCCTCTCGCTGGCCTGGGCCGCAGCCGAGCACCTGGCCCGACAGCGTGCCTTCACCCTGTTCGCCACTCACTACTTCGAACTGACCGTGCTGCCGGAAAGCGAACCGGTAGTGGCCAACGTGCACCTCGATGCCGCGGAGCACGAGGAACGCATCGTCTTCCTGCACCACGTGCTGCCGGGCCCCGCCAGCCAGAGCTATGGTCTGGCGGTGGCGCAACTGGCCGGCGTGCCGGATCCGGTCATCCGCCGTGCCCGCGAGCATCTCGCGCGCCTCGAGCAAACCAGCCTCCCCCATGAGATCGCTAGCGTTGCGCCCAGCAAGAAGAACAACAAGGCCGCGCCAGTGCAGCCCGACCTGTTTGCCATGCAGCCGCACCCACTGCTGGAGGAGCTGGAACGACTCAGCCCCGATGACCTGAGTCCGAGACAGGCACTCGAGCTGATATATGCTTGGAAGACCCAGCTATAACGAAGCAGATACCAAGCTGCTAGAATCCCGCGCGCCATGCCGTGGCTGGCGCCTGCCCGTCTGAGGAGATAAAAGAACATGACCTTCGTCGTTACCGACAACTGCATCAAGTGCAAGTACACCGACTGCGTAGAAGTCTGCCCGGTGGACTGCTTCTACGAAGGCCCGAACTTCCTGGTGATCCACCCGGACGAGTGCATCGACTGCGCCCTGTGCGAGCCCGAGTGCCCGGCCCAGGCCATCTTCTCGGAAGACGAGGTACCGGAAGACCAGCAGGAATTCATCGAGCTCAACCGCGATCTGGCAGAAGTGTGGCCGAATATCACCGAGAAGAAAGATGCTCTGGCTGACGCCGAAGAGTGGGATGGCGTCAAGGACAAGCTGCAGTATCTGGAGCGCTGATCAAGCGATCAGCCACCGCAGCGAGCAAGCCCCGACTAGTTCGGGGCTTTTTTCGTCTGCTGGAAAAGCAAGGGGCTTGCCTGGAGCTCACACCGGGAACCCGCCACAGCCTGGGCCTGTGTCTATGGAGCGAGGCACTCGGCAGCAGCACGTGACAGGGACTGGCTCCCCTGCCTGTTGATTGCCGTCAGGCTTGCCTGACGGCGATGGCGCGTGACCATCGCGGACCAGCGCCGCAGCTCCGGCCCTAAAGGCTTCTCCCGCCGGCGCGATAGGCCACCCGAGGCAAGCTTTTCGGCCCGAAAAGACGAAACCCCGACCAGCATGTGCTGATCGGGGTCTCTGTATAGGTGCTTGACGATGACCTACTCTCACATGGGGAAGCCCCACACTACCATCGGCGATGCGTCGTTTCACTGCTGAGTTCGGGATGGGATCAGGTGGTTCCAACGCTCTATGGTCGTCAAGCAATTCGGTTGGGGCATCGCCGTGGCGCTACCCCGAATCGGGTACGTGATAGTCGTATTCGGTAATTTGCGGTTCTGCAAGCTTTCGGCCTGTCTCACGCAAACAATCAGATTGTTTGGGTGTTATATGGTCAAGCCTCACGGGCAATTAGTACTGGTTAGCTCAACGCCTCACAACGCTTACACACCCAGCCTATCAACGTCGTAGTCTTCGACGGCCCTTCAGGGAGCTCGAGGCTCCAGTGAGATCTCATCTTGAGGCAAGTTTCCCGCTTAGATGCTTTCAGCGGTTATCTTTTCCGAACATAGCTACCCGGCAATGCCACTGGCGTGACAACCGGAACACCAGAGGTTCGTCCAACCCGGTCCTCTCGTACTAAGGTCAGCCCCTCTCAAATCTCAAACGTCCACGGCAGATAGGGACCGAACTGTCTCACGACGTTCTAAACCCAGCTCGCGTACCACTTTAAATGGCGAACAGCCATACCCTTGGGACCGGCTTCAGCCCCAGGATGTGATGAGCCGACATCGAGGTGCCAAACACCGCCGTCGATATGAACTCTTGGGCGGTATCAGCCTGTTATCCCCGGAGTACCTTTTATCCGTTGAGCGATGGCCCTTCCATACAGAACCACCGGATCACTAAGACCTACTTTCGTACCTGCTCGACGTGTCTGTCTCGCAGTCAAGCGCGCTTTTGCCTTTATACTCTGCGACCGATTTCCGACCGGTCTGAGCGCACCTTCGTACTCCTCCGTTACTCTTTGGGAGGAGACCGCCCCAGTCAAACTACCCACCATACACTGTCCTCGATCCGGATAACGGACCAGAGTTAGAACCTCAAGATTGCCAGGGTGGTATTTCAAGGATGGCTCCACGCGAACTGGCGTCCACGCTTCAAAGCCTCCCACCTATCCTACACAAGCAAGCTCAAAGTCCAGTGCAAAGCTATAGTAAAGGTTCACGGGGTCTTTCCGTCTAGCCGCGGATACACTGCATCTTCACAGCGATTTCAATTTCACTGAGTCTCGGGTGGAGACAGCGCCGCCATCGTTACGCCATTCGTGCAGGTCGGAACTTACCCGACAAGGAATTTCGCTACCTTAGGACCGTTATAGTTACGGCCGCCGTTTACCGGGGCTTCGATCAAGAGCTTCGCTTGCGCTAACCCCATCAATTAACCTTCCGGCACCGGGCAGGCGTCACACCCTATACGTCCACTTTCGTGTTTGCAGAGTGCTGTGTTTTTAATAAACAGTCGCAGCGGCCTGGTATCTTCGACCGGCATGGGCTTACGTAGTAAATACTTCACCCTCACCGGCGCACCTTCTCCCGAAGTTACGGTGCCATTTTGCCTAGTTCCTTCACCCGAGTTCTCTCAAGCGCCTTGGTATTCTCTACCCGACCACCTGTGTCGGTTTGGGGTACGGTTCCTAGTTACCTGAAGCTTAGAGGCTTTTCCTGGAAGCATGGCATCAACCACTTCGCATTCTAAAAGAACGCTCGTCATCAGCTCTCGGCCTAGATTTCCCGGATTTGCCTAAGAAATCAGCCTACCACCTTAAACTTGGACAACCAACGCCAAGCTGGCCTAGCCTTCTCCGTCCCCCCATCGCAGTAACTAGAAGTACAGGAATATTAACCTGTTTCCCATCGACTACGCTCTTCAGCCTCGCCTTAGGGACCGACTAACCCTGCGTCGATTAACGTTGCGCAGGAACCCTTGGTCTTTCGGCGTGGGAGTTTTTCACTCCCATTGTCGTTACTCATGTCAGCATTCGCACTTCTGATACCTCCAGCGAGCTTCTCAACTCACCTTCACAGGCTTACAGAACGCTCCTCTACCGCTCATCCAAAGGATGAACCCGTAGCTTCGGTGTGTGGTTTGAGCCCCGTTACATCTTCCGCGCAGGCCGACTCGACTAGTGAGCTATTACGCTTTCTTTAAAGGGTGGCTGCTTCTAAGCCAACCTCCTAGCTGTCTAAGCCTTCCCACATCGTTTACCACTTAACCACAACTTTGGGACCTTAGCTGACGGTCTGGGTTGTTTCCCTTTTCACGACGGACGTTAGCACCCGCCGTGTGTCTCCCACGCTGACACTTCCAGGTATTCGGAGTTTGCATCGGTTTGGTAAGTCGGGATGACCCCCTAGCCGAAACAGTGCTCTACCCCCTGGAGTGATACGTGAGGCGCTACCTAAATAGCTTTCGAGGAGAACCAGCTATCTCCGAGCTTGATTAGCCTTTCACTCCTATCCACAAGTCATCCCCTACCTTTTCAACGGGAGTGGGTTCGGTCCTCCAGTCAGTGTTACCTAACCTTCAACCTGCTCATGGATAGATCGCCCGGTTTCGGGTCTATACCCAGCGACTAAACGCCCTATTAAGACTCGCTTTCGCTACGCCTCCCCTATACGGTTAAGCTCGCCACTGAATATAAGTCGCTGACCCATTATACAAAAGGTACGCAGTCACCTAACAAAGTAGGCTCCCACTGCTTGTACGCATACGGTTTCAGGTTCTATTTCACTCCCCTCTCCGGGGTTCTTTTCGCCTTTCCCTCACGGTACTGGTTCACTATCGGTCAGTCAGTAGTATTTAGCCTTGGAGGATGGTCCCCCCATGTTCAGACAAAGTTTCTCGTGCTCCGTCCTACTCGATTTCACTTCAAGGACCCTTTCGCGTACGGGGCTATCACCCACTATGGCCGCACTTTCCAGAGCGTTCCGCTAAAATCCAAGAAGCTTAAGGGCTAATCCCCGTTCGCTCGCCACTACTAAGGGAATCTCGGTTGATTTCTTTTCCTCAGGGTACTTAGATGTTTCAGTTCCCCTGGTTCGCCTCTTGCACCTATGGATTCAGTACAAGATACCCGGCTTGTGCCGGGTGGGTTCCCCCATTCAGAGATCTCCGGATCAAAGTCTGTTTGCCGACTCCCCGAAGCTTATCGCAGGCTACCACGTCTTTCATCGCCTCTGACTGCCAAGGCATCCACCGTATGCGCTTATTCACTTGACCATATAACCCCAAGCAATCTGCAATCCGAAGATCTGATTTCCTGCGGTCATTGTGCGTGAATACGACATTCGCCGAAAACTTGCGCTTGAACTCGCAAATTTTACCTTGACGTGGATGAGTGCAGTGAAAACACTCACCCAGTCTACTTCTATCACTTACCCGAATTTTTAAAGAACGTTCTGGCGCAAAGACCAGAAATCAGTATTCCCACATCAGCCGCACCTGGCGAACTGACTGAATACTCATTTCTGAGCTTTCGGCGATTAAATGGTGGAGCCAAGGAGGATCGAACTCCTGACCTCCTGCGTGCAAAGCAGGCGCTCTCCCAGCTGAGCTATGGCCCCATCTTTCGATCGGCCTGCGCACCACGACAATTGGTGGGTCTGGGCAGATTCGAACTGCCGACCTCACCCTTATCAGGGGTGCGCTCTAACCAACTGAGCTACAGACCCAATCGCCTTTCGCGAGTGAATCAAGCAATTCGTGTGGGAGCTTATGAAGAAGCTGGGATCTTCGATTAAGGAGGTGATCCAGCCGCAGGTTCCCCTACGGCTACCTTGTTACGACTTCACCCCAGTCATGAATCACTCCGTGGTAACCGTCCCCCCGAAGGTTAGACTAGCTACTTCTGGAGCAACCCACTCCCATGGTGTGACGGGCGGTGTGTACAAGGCCCGGGAACGTATTCACCGTGACATTCTGATTCACGATTACTAGCGATTCCGACTTCACGCAGTCGAGTTGCAGACTGCGATCCGGACTACGATCGGTTTTGTGAGATTAGCTCCACCTCGCGGCTTGGCAACCCTCTGTACCGACCATTGTAGCACGTGTGTAGCCCTGGCCGTAAGGGCCATGATGACTTGACGTCATCCCCACCTTCCTCCGGTTTGTCACCGGCAGTCTCCTTAGAGTGCCCACCATAACGTGCTGGTAACTAAGGACAAGGGTTGCGCTCGTTACGGGACTTAACCCAACATCTCACGACACGAGCTGACGACAGCCATGCAGCACCTGTGTCTGAGTTCCCGAAGGCACCAATCCATCTCTGGAAAGTTCTCAGCATGTCAAGGCCAGGTAAGGTTCTTCGCGTTGCTTCGAATTAAACCACATGCTCCACCGCTTGTGCGGGCCCCCGTCAATTCATTTGAGTTTTAACCTTGCGGCCGTACTCCCCAGGCGGTCAACTTATCGCGTTAGCTGCGCTACTAAGTTCTCAAGGAACCCAACAGCTAGTTGACATCGTTTACGGCGTGGACTACCAGGGTATCTAATCCTGTTTGCTCCCCACGCTTTCGCACCTCAGTGTCAGTATCAGTCCAGGTGGTCGCCTTCGCCACTGGTGTTCCTTCCTATATCTACGCATTTCACCGCTACACAGGAAATTCCACCACCCTCTACCGTACTCTAGCCCAGTAGTTTTGGATGCAGTTCCCAGGTTGAGCCCGGGGCTTTCACATCCAACTTGCTGAACCACCTACGCGCGCTTTACGCCCAGTAATTCCGATTAACGCTTGCACCCTTCGTATTACCGCGGCTGCTGGCACGAAGTTAGCCGGTGCTTATTCTGTTGGTAACGTCAAAACTGCAGGGTATTAACCGGCAGCCCTTCCTCCCAACTTAAAGTGCTTTACAATCCGAAGACCTTCTTCACACACGCGGCATGGCTGGATCAGGCTTTCGCCCATTGTCCAATATTCCCCACTGCTGCCTCCCGTAGGAGTCTGGACCGTGTCTCAGTTCCAGTGTGACTGATCATCCTCTCAGACCAGTTACGGATCGTCGCCTTGGTGAGCCATTACCCCACCAACTAGCTAATCCGACCTAGGCTCATCCGATAGCGTGAGGTCCGAAGATCCCCCACTTTCTCCCGTAGGACGTATGCGGTATTAGCGTTCCTTTCGAAACGTTGTCCCCCACTATCGGGCAGATTCCTAGGCATTACTCACCCGTCCGCCGCTGAATCAGGAAGCAAGCTCCCCTCATCCGCTCGACTTGCATGTGTTAGGCCTGCCGCCAGCGTTCAATCTGAGCCATGATCAAACTCTTCAGTTCAAATCAATCCGGGTTTTGAGAAAACCCTAAACTTGGCTCAGCAATCGCAAAAAACTCTCGAATTCACGAGTGTTGCTTGTGATGCTGATAATCTTGCGATCACCAGTCTTACCCCACAAGCACCCACACGAATTGCTTGATTCAACTTGTTAAAGAGCGTTTCGATCAGACTCTGCGGAAGCTTTCGTCTCAACCGAGGCCGCGCATTCTACAGCAGCCTTTTAACCTGTCAAGCGACTTTCGAAAATTTTCTTTTCGATTCAACCGCTTGCGCTTCAGCGCAGCACCAGGCCACCGAAGCGAGGGAGATGAATCATACAGCAACCGGAGCCACTGTCAACCTCACCTCCGCAGCGCCATCCGCTTCGCGGAACAGCGCCGACAAAACCGGAGCCTTGCCACTCACGACCGTAACCTGAAGACAACCCCTTGATTTTCAAGGACTTTCAGCTCACCGCCGGGAGTGGTGCGCATTATAGAGCGGCAAATCTGGACGTCAACGCTTATTTCAAACTTTCGCCCAATCGGACCATCAGCCCACCGACGGAGAAGGCTTCTTGCGCTTGGGCGCAGTGAAGCCATCCCCCAGGGTAGCCGCTGGCGGTCGCTTGTCGCCCTTGCGAGCCGGAGACTTGCCAGCAGCCTTGGCAGTGCTGCCCGCCTTCTTCGCCTGTTTCTTTTTCTTGCTGCCAGCGGCCTTGCCGGAAGCCTTGAGCTTCTTCGGCCCCTGATAGCTGCCCTGCAGCTCCTTGATCAGCCGGCGCTCGAAGGACTGCTTGAGGTAACGCTCGACGCTGGACATCAGGTTCCAGTCGTTGTGGCAGATCAGCGAGATGGCCAGCCCCGCCTGTCCCACGCGCCCCGCACGCCCGATACGATGCACGTACTCGTCGCCGCTGCGCGGCATGTCGAAGTTGATCACCAGGTCGACGCCCTCGATGTCGAGGCCGCGGGCCGCCACATCGGTGGCGATCAACACATTGATGTTGCCCTGACGCAGCCGTTCGACGGCCAGCTTGCGCTCCTCCTGGGTCTTCTCGCCATGCAGCACATAGGCCTTGACGGCAGAGGCACGCAGCACACCGGCCAGACGATCTGCCTGGGCGCGGGTATTGGTGAAAACGATGGCCTGGGCAAAGGCTTCATGCGCCAGCAGCCATTGCAGCAGGCGCTCCTTGTGCGGCACGTCATCGGCCGTGATGATCTGCTGGCGGAGATTCTCGTTCAGATCGTCACGACGATTGAGCAATAGCATCTGCGGCTCGCGCAGGACCTCGCTCACCACATGCCCGAGGGCACGCTCGCCGGCTGTTGCGGAGAACAGCATGGTCTGCCGCTCCGGCGGACAGGCTCCGGCGATCTTCAGCACGTCCTCGCTGAGCCCCATGTCGAGCATGCGATCCGCCTCGTCGAGCACCAGCACTTCGATATCATCCAGTTGCAGGCTGCCCGTCTCGAGATGGTTCAGAACACGTCCCGGCGTACCGATCACGATCTCGGGATTCTTGCGCAGTGCCGCCGCCTGCTCCTTGAAGCCTTCACCGCCGGTTACCAGTCCGGCCTTGAGGAAGGTGAACTGCGCGAAGCGCTCGATTTCCTTGAGCGTCTGTTGCGCCAGCTCGCGGGTCGGCAGCAGAATCAGGGCTCGCGCACCAGCCTGCGGCCTCGGAGTCTCCAGCAGACGGTGGAGCAGGGGCAACACGAAGGCGGCCGTCTTGCCGCTGCCGGTCTTGGCAGTCACCCGCAGGTCGCGCCCATCCAGCGCCGGCGGAATGGCCGCCGCCTGCACCGCCGTGGGTTCGACAAAGGACAACGTGGACAACGCCTTGAGCAAACGCTCATGCAAACCGTAATCAGCAAACACAACCTACCTCGGATGTTCGATATCGTCGGTGCATAGACTAACCCGAGTCGACCTCCGACAGTTGCTTTCCTCGGAGAAAGCCCACGCTCATCCGCCGTACTGCGCCGCCTCCGCACCCCGCAGCTGCCTGCGCAACAGATGGGCACTGTCCAGCCCGACCAGCAGCACCGCCAGCCAGATCGGCCCATAGGTCAGTAGCTGCGCCACACTGAAAGCCTCACCCAGAAGTGTCACGGCGACCACGAACAGCAGTGCCGGCTCGACGTAACTGAGAATACCGAACAGCCCCATGGGCAACAGACGACTGGCGGCCAGCATGGTGGCGAACGCCAGCGCACTCAGCACGCCCAGCCCAGCCAGCAACCACCACAACCG
Organism: Pseudomonas oryzae; assembly: GCF_900104805.1. Taxonomy (NCBI): domain Bacteria; kingdom Pseudomonadati; phylum Pseudomonadota; class Gammaproteobacteria; order Pseudomonadales; family Pseudomonadaceae; genus Pseudomonas; species Pseudomonas oryzae. The sequence continues at coordinate 2,848,055 of NZ_LT629751.1, forward strand.
GGGCGCAGCATCGAAGAGCCCCGGCTCGGCCTGCCCGATGACCAGCAGCGCCAGCGGCACCAGCACCAGCATCTCCAGCACCAGGCCGCTCAAAGCGTCCAGCCGCATCCAGCGGCGCAGCATGAAATAAGGCACATAGCCGAGGGCGCTGAGCGCCGTATAGATGGAAAAAGCCCGAGTGAGCCAGAGTTCGTGCAACACGCCGATGGCCGCGCAGCAGACCGCCAGCACCTGCAGCGGGCGCAACCGCTCGCCGTAGAACAGCCGCCCGGTCAGTACCAGGGCCAGCGGCAGCAGGAAATAGCCCAGGGCGACATCCAGGGTGTGGCCGGTCAACGGTGCCCAGATGAACACCGCCCATTGCACACCCATCAGCAGTCCGGACAGGATCAGCGCCGCCAGCAGACGCGGCTCACGCCGCAGACGCTCCAGTGCCTGGCGCAGCAGACCGAGCTGACGCATGGCCAGCATCAGCAGGAGCACCGCCGGCAGGCTCCAGAGCACCCGCTGGGCGATGATCTGCGTGCCGTCCAGCGGCTCGAGCAGCAGCACATAACCGGGAATCAACGAAAACAGCAGCGACGCGCTGATCGACAACAGCACGCCTCGCCCGGACAGGATCATTCACCTTGCCTCCAGCCGGCGAGCCATGGCGGGTACGGCATTGCACCTTCCCGCAGCCAAACGCGGCCAATCAAATCGCACCAAAACAGTGCAATACTAACGTGTTTCGGTATGACCGAGTAGCCGCAGAACGACAAAAAACGGCCGCACAAGGCGGCCGTGAAAGAGCCGCGCGCGAGCGCGCGGCGAGGCAATGCAGATCAGACCGCTTCAGCCAACTGGGCACGCGCCCTGGCCAATCCCTCGATCGCGGCGTCGCCGCCCATGTTCAGGCCTTCGGCATGGATGAAGCTGACATCGGTGATGCCGATGAAAGCCAGCGCCTGACGCAGGTAGGGTTCCTGATGGTCGATCGGAGTTCCCGCGTAGACACCTCCCCGAGCAGTCAGCACATAGGCGCGCTTGCCCTTGAGCAGCCCCTGGGGCCCCTCGGGGGTGTACTGGAAGGTGACCCCGGCGCGCAGCACATGGTCCAGCCACGACTTCAGGGTGCTGGGAATGGTGAAGTTGTACATGGGCGCCGCCAGCACCAGCACGTCGGCTGCCAGCAGCTCCTCGGTCAGCAGGTCGGAACGCTCGCGTGCAGCCCGCTCCACCTCGCTCTGCTCCTCCACGGGCTTCATCCAACCGCCCAGCAGATCGGCATCCAGATGCGGGACCACCTCGCGTGCCAGATCGCGGATCTTCACCTGATCCTGCGGATTGGCCTTTCTCCACTGAGCGACGAACTCCCCGGTCAGCTGACGGGAAATCGAGCCTTCATGACGAACACTGCTTTCAATGACGAGTACATTGGACATCTGCATCGGTCTCCACTGGATCATGCGCTGGTCGATGGAGCGCAGGTTAGGTGGAACAACATCGATAAAAAAGCGGAAAAAACCGCTACGAACAATCGATCAAATTGATGTATTTTCGAGGCATGCCCAAGCACCCAACGCTCCGCCAAACGAAACAGAGGCCGCCACATGAAAGCTCCCCGCGTCACCCTCGATCAATGGCGCACCCTGCAGGCAGTGGTCGACCATGGCGGCTTCGCCCAGGCGGCCGAGGCCATGCACCGCTCGCAGTCGTCGATCAGCTACACGGTGGCACGCATGCAGGAACAGCTGGGCGTGCCGCTGCTGCGCATCGACGGACGCAAGGCCGTACTCACCGAGGCCGGCGCCCTGCTCCTGCGCCGCTCCCGGCAGCTGGTCAAGCAGGCCAGCCAGCTGGAGGAGCTGGCCCATCACATGGAACAGGGCTGGGAAGCCGAAGTGCGTCTGGTGGTCGACGCCGCCTACCCCACTGCCCGGGTGGTCAGCGCCCTGTCCGCATTCATGCCGCAGAGCCGAGGCTGCCGGGTACTGCTGCGCGAGGAGGTGCTGTCCGGTGTCGAGGAAGCGCTGGTCGAGGGCGAGGCCGACCTGGCGATCAGCGGCCTGATCCTGCCCGACCAGCTCGGCAGCGACCTGGCCAACGTCGAGTTCGTCGCCGTCGCCCATCCCGATCATCCGCTGCACCGCCTGCAGCGTGAACTGAACTTCCAGGACCTGGAAACCCAGTTGCAGATCGTCACCCGCGACTCCGGCCGGCGCCAACCGCGCGATGTCGGCTGGCTGGGAGCCGAGCAGCGCTGGACCGTCGGCAGCCTGTCCACCGCCGCCAACTTCGTCGCCAGCGGCCTCGGCTTCGCCTGGCTGCCACGCCACCTGATCGAACCGCACCTGCGCGAAGGCTCACTCAAGCCGCTGCCACTGGGCAACGGCGACCGCCGGGAGATCCGCTTCTTCCTCTATCCGAACAAGGAACGCCAGATGGGGCCCGCCACCCGAATCCTCAGCGAACTGCTGCGCCAGCACGCGCCGACGGGGGGCTGAGCCGGCACAGCGCAGGAAACCTCCTGCGAATTCGACCGTCCTACTGCTATATCCACTTTCACCACCCCACACAGGAAGTCCGCACATGCTGAAAAAACTTGCCCTGGCCGCCTGCGCCTTCGGTTTCTCCGCCGGCCTGCTGGCCGCCGAAGCGCCTCGCGTCCTGCTCGATACCACGCTCGGCGACATCGAGATCGAACTGAACGCCGAAAAGGCACCGATCAGCGTCGAGAACTTCCTCGCCTACGTCGACAGCGGCTTCTACAACGGCGTGCAGTTCCACCGCGTGATCCCGGGCTTCATGATCCAGACCGGCGGCTTCACCGCCGACATGCAGCAGAAGGACACCCGGGCGCCGATCAAGAACGAAGCCGACAACGGCCTGCACAACGTGCGCGGCACCCTGGCCATGGCCCGCACCCGCGACGTCAATAGCGCCACCAGCCAGTTCTTCATCAACCTGGCCGACAACGACTTCCTCGACAACGGCAAACGCGACTTCGGCTATGCGGTGTTCGGCAAGGTAGTCCGCGGCATGGAAGTGGTCGACCAGATCGCCGGCGCGCGCACCGGCAATCGCGGCATGCACCAGAACGTGCCGGTCGAGCCGGTACTGATCGAGTCGGCCAAGCGCCTGTAATCCGCCCCCACCATGGGCTGCGCCCGGCGCAGCCTATGCCTGCCGATAGGGTAGCGCCAAGCGCGCCTCGGCAGCGTAGGCTCGTACCCCAGCGCGCTCCTCCGCGAGGAAATCCGCGACTGCCGCACGCAGCCCCGGATGCAGCAGATAGTGCCAAGAGCGCGTCAGCACCGGCTCGAAACCACGGATCAGCTTGTGCTCGCCCTGGGCGCCGGCATCGAAACGCCGCAAGCCAAGGGCAATCGCCTGCTCCAGCCCCTGGTAGAAGCAGGTCTCGAAGTGCAGGCGGTCGAAGTCGCCCAGACAGCCCCAGTAGCGGCCATACAGACAGTCGCCGTCCGCCAGGAAGAATGCCATGGCCACCAGCCGCCCGGCCTGGCGCGCCAGCACCACGCGAATCGACTCGGGCATGCGCGCCGCCAGCAGGCTGAAGAATGCGCGACTCAGGTAGGGGCGCTGGCCACGCACCGCGTAGGTGTTGGCGTAGCAGGCATGCACGAAATCCCATTCGGCCTCGATCAGTTGGCCACCGCTGCGCCAGTCGAAGTCGATCCCCTGCCCCGCCACCTGCTCACGCTCCTTGCGCAATTGCTTGCGCTTGCGCGAAGCCAGGGCGTCGAGAAAGTCCTGGAAGTCGCGATAACCGCGGTTGAACCAGTGGAACTGGCAACCGAGGCGCTCCAGCCAATCGCCGCGCCCGGCGATGATCCCGTCGGCGAAGGCGTCGGTGAAGTTCACGTGCAGTCCGGACAGCCCCTCGGCCGCCAGTTGCGCCGTGACCTCATCGAGCAGGCGCCCAGCCGCCACGGCATCCCTGGCCAGCAGACGCGCACCGCCCACCGGCGAGAACGGCACCGCCGCCAGCAGCTTGGGGTAATAGGCGATGCCGGCCCGCGCGCAGGCGTCGGCCCAGCTCCAGTCGAACACGTATTCACCTCGCGAATGGCTCTTCAGGTAGGCGGGCATGGCGGCCAGCAGCTGGCCATCCGCAGCGCGCAGCAACCGGTGCGCCGGCTGCCAGCCGGTGCGCGCACTGACGCTACCGCTGTCCTCCAGCGCAGAAAGAAAGGCGTGGCGCAGGAACGGCTGGGCGTCGGGCAACAGACCATCCCATTCGGCAGCGGGGAGCGCGGTGATGGCGGGGAGCGTTTCGAGCGTCATCGCTACAGTCTGGCGTGCCGCACAGACGAAAAAAAGCCCCGCCGAAGCGGGGCTTGAAGGGGTATTCCGGATGAAGCGCGCTGCTTAGAACACGTACTGGGCGCGGAACACGATGCCGTCGCCATCATCGTCGCCGACGGCGTTTTCAGCATTGTCAACCGAGGTCTTGACGTAGACGCCGCTCAGCTTGACCGCTTCGTTGGCGTACCAGTTCACACCCAGGTTGTGCACCTTGGCTTCCACGTCGTCGGTGGCAACGATACCGACAGAGTCATCCTCGACGCTGATGTTGTCGTAGCGATAGAACACTTCCCAGGCACCGATCTGCTTGTTGGCCGGCTTGATCTTGTCGAACTTGCCCAGCTTGTAGTCACGCGCTTCGCCGGTCAGGGTGTAGGCGACCTGAGCGTAGTAGCCCTCAGCCTCGATGTCGTCGACGGCACTGCTGTCGGCGTCCAGCTCACGAGTGATGTATTCACCCTGAATCGAGAACGGGCCGCTGGCGAAGGCTGCCTCCAGGCCGATGGCGCTGTCGTCGGCGTAATCGCCGGCAACGAACTTGGCACCACCCAGGGTCAGGCGGTTGCCGTTGGTGCCCGCATCGTTGCCACCGCCAGTGGAGACACCGCGCATGCCCAGACGGCTCTTGATGGAAGCGTCGCCGGCGGCATCGGACAGATCACGCTGGGCGTAGTTGACGCCCAGGTGCAGCACGTTGCCGGCTTCGTGCATCGGCGCGAACACACCGCGCAGGTTGAACTGCTTGACGCTGTTGCCGTCTTCGTCGTTCTGATCCTTGGCACTCAGACCGGCAGAGCCGAACAGCGAGGCACCTGCAGTGCCGGAAACCTCGATGCCCAGGCCGTTCTGATGACCGTTGGCCCAGTCGACCAGATCGTAGGCGGCGTTACGCTCCTGGGCGGTCACCCACTTGGAGCTGGTGGCCTTCTCCAGACCGAAGGCCGGGTCGAAGCGACCGACCTTGATGGTCACCGGAGCGAAGCCGGTGTAAGCGATGGAGGCTTCATCGAAGTAGCCGTCTTCGGAGCTGCCGGCGTTGTGGGAGAAGTCGTAGTTGATCTGGTAGGCCCAGTCGCGGTAAGCCACGCCGCCGATCTCCAGGAAGGCGCGACGGAAGTAGGCGGCGTCGGCGTTGTCACCATTTTTGGTGTAGAAGCCGTCGAAAGTGCTGTAGTCGGCCTGCAGACGACCACCGATCTTGAAGCTGAACTCCTTGTCGGTGGTGCCCACTTCCAGGCCGCCCTTGGTCTTGACGACCAGATCGGCGCCGTCGGTGGTCACGGTACCGGCAATGGCGTGGGAAGAGATGGCCAGGGCCAGGGCGCTGGCGGCAACGCCGGCGAAATGCTTGCGGATCATTGAAGGTTTCCCCTATTGGTCTTTAGCGTTGGTAAACGTGCGGGCCTGGCCCGTTTGTTTCTGGGGGGAATATTCGCGAGCGGATGTGTCAGCTCCATTGCTCATATGTAAAGTTTTTATGACAACGGAACTTTTTGCGCCGCAACTGCATAAAAAACAACCAACCGCTCTAGCCCGAGGCTTTCCGCCGCACAGAAAGCGAGTCAACCAGTTACAGACGGGAGCGCAGGGCACCGAACGGAACGGCTGATAGCAGCCGGGATGCGCTCGACCGGAGCGCCTTTCGTCGACGGATTGCCCGTCAGCGCGCCATCCCCTACCCTGCCAGCAGACGGTCTCCGCTGCGGCGGAGCGATCAGCGCAACGCGGAGGCGCGTCATGTCCACCCCCAAGCTCGGCCACTACGCTCTCGGCGCCATCGCCGCCTGTTTCCTCGTCAACCTGCTGCTGCGGGCCTGGCTCAAGGTCGGTGGCGTTTTCGCCACCCTGCTGGCCGCCATGCTGGTGGCCGCGGGCCTCGCCCTGGTGTTCCGCTGGCGCACCGGGCGCCGGCCTTATGCGGTGGAGCGCCGGGTACTGGTCGGCCTCTATGCCCTGGGGCTGGGCCTGCTCTACCTGGGCCTGCTGGCGCTGATGTACCTCAAGGAGGAGCCCGGCCTGGCCGGACAGCTGCTGTTCGCCGCCCACTACGCCACCTATCCGCTGCTGGCCTGGTTCGCCCTGGCTCCCGAGCGCGAGCGCCGCGACGAGTGAACCGAACGCGCCCCGCGCTGACCAAGGCGCACCTCCTGCCGTTTTAGTGAACGATGAACGCCATACGCGACCGATCACCGACCGCCACCGACCTGCCCGCCGTCCTGGCCGGCCCGCTGCTGCGCCGCGTCGAAGCCCGGCGCCTGGTGCTCTGGCTGGTCGGCTCCCGCCCGCTGGATCTGCGCCTGCAGCTCGCCTGGGACACCCCGCACGGACTGACGGAGCTCGACCTGCCGCTCGACGAGTCCCGCTGCCAGCACCTGGCCATCGGCCGCCACGCCTGCCTGCATCTGATCGACGTGCATTTGGACGAGCCGCTGCCGGCCGACACCTTCATCTATTACGACCTGCATCTGGCGGAGCACAGCAGCGCCCTGGCCATCGCCGACTGGGCGCCGCACCTGCTGTACCCGGGCCAGCGCCGACCGAGCTTCGTGCGCCGCGGCCGCCTCGACCACCTGCTGCACGGCTCCTGCCGCAAGCCGCACCACCCGAGCAAGGACGGCCTGTTGCAGGCCGACACCCTGCTCGCAGCCAGCCGCGAGCAGCCCGGCGAACGTCCAGCGCTGCTACTGCTGAGCGGCGACCAGGTCTACGCCGACGACGTGGCCGGGCCCATGCTGGCAGCCATCCACCACCTGATCGAACGTCTCGGCCTGTACGGCGAGCACCTCGACGGCGCCACGGTCAGCACCAGCGAGGCACTCTACGCCCACCCGGCCTGCTACTACCGGCGCGAAGACCTGCTGCCCGCCTACACATCCAACGAGGAGCTGCGCGAGCGCTTCTTCGGCGGCGTCCGGAAACCGGTGTTCACCAGCGCCAACGCCCACAACCATCTGGTCACCTTCGCCGAAGTGCTGGCCATGTACCTGCTGGTGTGGTCGCCCGAACCCTGGCGCCTGATCGCGCCGCGCATGCCGGAACTGCCCGAGCATCTCGCCCCCCGCTACCGCGAGGAGGAAAAGGTCATCCGCGCCTTCGTCGACGACCTGCCGCAGGCGGCGCGGGCCCTGGCCCAGCTGCCGTGCCTGATGATCTTCGACGACCACGACATCACCGACGACTGGAACCTCTCGGCGCGCTGGGAGGAAAGCGCCTACGGCCATCCGTTCTCACGACGCATCGTCGGCAACGCCCTGCTCGGCTACCTGCTGTGCCAGGGCTGGGGCAACTGCCCGGACGCCTTCGCCGCCGAGCTGCCGGCGATCCGCGAGCTGCTCGCCGCACCGGACCAGCAGCAGCGCCTGCGCACCGAAGTGCAGGACGCCGTCATCGGTCGCCTGCTGGCCTTCACCCACTGGCACTACAGCCTGCCCGGTCAGCCGCTGCTGCTGGTACTCGACACCCGTACCCGCCGCTGGCGCAGCGAAAGCACCCTCAGCCGTCCCTCCGGACTGATGGACTGGGAAGCCCTCTGCGAGCTGCAGCACGCCCTGCTCGACGAGCCGGCGGTGGTCATCGTCTCTCCGGCCCCGGTGTTCGGCGTCAAGCTGATCGAGATCGTCCAGCGCCTGTTCACCTGGGCCGGCTACCCGCTGCTGGTCGATGCGGAAAACTGGATGGCCCACCGCGGCGCGGCCAAGGTGATGCTCAACATCTTCCGCCACTCGCGCACTCCGGCGAACTACGTGATCCTCAGCGGCGACGTGCACTACTCGTTCGCCTACGAGGTGCACATACGGCATCGCGATCGCGGCCCGCGCATCTGGCAGATCACCAGCAGCGGCATCAAGAACGAATTCCCCAGGCGCCTGCTCGACTGGTTCGACCGCCTCAACCGCTGGCTGTACGCCCCACACTCGCCGCTCAACTGGTTCACCAAGCGCCGCAGGATGCAGATCACCCCGCGCATCCCCAGCCGCAGCCAGCGTGGCGAGCGCCTGTGGAACGGCTCCGGCCTCGGCCAGGTACGCCTCGACGAACAGGGCCGCCCCTGCGAGATCCGCCAGCTGAACGCCGATGGCTCGCAGCCGACGCGCTTCGAGGTGACCGAGCGGGAAGAACTCGCGACTGAACCCGCCGACGCACGGCACGGATGACGAGACAACCTGCTCCGACCAAGCAGCCCTGGCTTGACCCCGATCAGGCCATCAGCAATACAGACAACAGAATCTGACACTAAAATGCCATTAGTGCGCCCTGCAAAACATGATCAGGACTCCCAGATGATGCGCGTGGACTCGACCATTTTCGCCCTGTTGTTCGCTGTGCTGCTGGCACAATCCGTCCACGCCGAAACCCTGCGTGTTGCCACCGAGGGCAATTACGCACCGTTCAGCTATCATGACGAGTCCGGCACGCTGAGCGGTTTCGACGTAGAGATAGCGCAAGCACTGTGCCAGCAGATGCAGGTCGAATGCGAAATCCAGACGATCGTATGGAGCGACCTGATCCCCAGCCTGGAGTCCGGCAAGATAGACATGATTGTCGCCAGCATGGCACGGACCCCGGAACGGGAACTGCGGGTCGATTTCAGCGACTACTACTACCAGTCCCACTCGGTATTCGCCGGGCGTACCGATATCGCCACCGACACCTCGCCCGAATCGCTGGCCGGGTTACGCCTTGCAATCCTCGGCGGCACCATCCAGGCCGCCTTTGCCCAGGAGCGTTATCCGCACAACCCCCTCCTGCTGGTCGCCAACCAGGAGGAGGCCTTCGACCTGCTGCTGGCCGGCAAGGCCGACCTGGTGCTTTCCGACACCATCAACCTGCTCGACTTCCTGCAGCAGCCCGAGGCAGTCGGCTACGACTTCATCGGTCCCCCGCTGCTCGCCGAAACCCTCAGCAGCAAGGCGCACATCGCCGTGCGCGAAGGCGATAGCCGCCTATTGCAGCGCCTCAACCACGCGCTGGAGGAAATCCGCCTGAACGGCGCCTACGACCGCATCAACCGTCACTATTTTCCCTTCAGCATCTATTGAGCACCCAGAGCATGAGTGACTCGCGCCCGCCTGCGCGCTTTCGTCCACGCCTGGCCACTACCGTGCGCCTGGCGCTGGGCGGCGCACTCCTGCTGTTCACCCTCACCCTGTTGCTGTCCATGCCGCTGCTCGGCGGCATCGTCGACAAGGCCAACCGGGTACGCGACGAGTATCTGCCCGACCTGACCCGCTGGCGCTACAACACCCAGCGTATCGAACAACTCTTCGGCTTCATCCAGACCATCTACTGGAGCAACGACGCCCTGGTCGTGCGTAGCAGCCGCCTGCAGGCACAGGTACTGCTCGACAGCTTCCCCCCCGACAGCGAACTGGCGGCACAGGCCAGGCGGATCATCCTCGCCATCCAGACCCTGGCCCGACTGCGCGACAGCCAGCGCGTCGCCTTGAACGCGGTACGAACCGAGGCTGGCAGCCTGCTCCGCGAGGATATGCCGTCCGGCCCCAGCAGCGACCACCTCGTACGCTTTGCTGCAGCCTGCAGCCGCCTCGGCCTGATCGGCACCGACTGGCGGGCACTACGCCAGGAAGCCGGCAACCTGCCAGCCCCCCTCGACCCCGCGGCACGGGATGCCATTGCGCGCCTGCAGGACCACTTCGCACAGCTGCAAGCGCTGGAAATACAGGTCGAACAGACCCACCGGCAGGCGCTCGAGCAACAGAAACTACTGGCGGCCACGCTCAATACCGACACCGCACTGAAGACCCAACAGATCGCCAAGGCCGTCGGCCACGAAGCGACCCTGCTCCGCAGCTACGGTTTGCTGACCCTGATGCTGCTCGGTGCCATCACCCTTGGCGTGCTGTACATCTTCCAGCGCTTCCTGCTGCGCCCGATCCTGCTCTGCAACCAGGCGCTGGAGCAGCTGAACAACGAACGTTCCGCCCAGTTACCCGAGCGCACGCTGTTCCGCGAACTGGACACCATCTGCCAAAGCGTCCGCCAGTACGGCGACATGACCAAGCAGCTGCAACGTGCCAATCGCGACCTGATGCAGCTCTCCCAGCAGGATGGCCTGACCGGCCTGAGCAATCGGCGCCATTTCGATAGCGTACTGGCCACCGAGCATGCGCGAGCCTGCCGCCATGGCCATGAGCTGGCCCTGCTGCTCATCGACGTCGACCACTTCAAGGTGCTCAACGATCGTCACGGCCACCTGTTCGGCGACGACTGCCTGCGGCAACTGGCGACCGTGCTGCGCAGCTTCAGCTGCCGCCCTGGTGATCTCTCTGCCCGCTACGGCGGAGAGGAGTTCGCTCTGATCCTGCCAGAAATGAGTCTGGAACAGAGTCGGCAACTGGCCGAGCGCGTACGACAGGCCATCGCCGAACTCGCCACCCCCACCGACTCGGGCGAAATTGTCCACTTCACAGCCAGTGTTGGCCTGATCCACACTAGCAATGCCCCGCGCCACACAGCGCAGAGCATGATCCACCAGGCCGACCTCGCCCTCTATCGGGCCAAGCAACTGGGTCGCAACCGGGTGGAAGTCGCCGAGGAAACGGTCCAGCAGAGCTGACTTGTCCCAGGCGAGAAATACGACCGGAGAAGAGCATGCTGCCCCGTACCCTCGAAGAGCTGGACGCCCTGCGCGACGAGTGCAAGGCCATGGTGACCAAGCGCGCCGGCCTTTCCGCCGGTGCCGCGGTGCTGCCGATCCCCGGCCTCGACCTGGGCGCGGACGTCGCCCTGCTGATCGAGCTGATCCCGGCGATCAACCAGAAATTCGGTCTGAGCCCGCAGCAGATCGAGGGGCTCGATCCGAAGATCAAGCGGGTGATCCTGATCGGCGCCACCAGCCTGGGCAACAACCTGATCGGCAAGTGGGTGACCCAGCAACTGATCATGCAGATGCTGCAGCGCATCGGCATCCGCGTCGCCAGCAAGACCGCGGCGAAGTTCGTCCCCTTGCTCGGCCAGGCGCTGGCCGCCTCGATCAGCTTCGGCGCGATGAAGCTGCTCGGCAACGCTCATGTCGAGGACTGCTACAAGGTGGCCAGGCAGGCGCTGCTGGCACGGGAGCCTGAGCCGGTACGGGTGATCGAGGTGACGCCGGAGATGGTCGAGGTCGCCCGCCCCTGAAGACACGCCAGCGTCCCCGCTCTGTCGCTGCGTCCGGCAGCGGCGCTCTGCCGGACGCAACACGTCAAGGTCATTTCTCAAGCCTGGTGATCTTGGTGCCCTGGATGCCGATGCCCGCCATCAGGCCCTTCTGCTCGAAGACGAAGGCGTAGATGTCGTCCTTCATAGTAGCGGTGGTGGCGTTCTGCGCCATGCCCTCGTCCACCACCACCACGGTCGGGCCGATCCCCACCTCGAACCCCTCCACCTTGTTCAGCGCCTGGAAGGCCGCATCGGTCATGAACATCATCGCGTAGCCGTACTTCTGCACCCCGGCCTGCAGCCCGTAGGAGGCGCCGGCGGTGCTGTAGTAGCCGGCCGTCTTGCCGCCCTGGAACAGCACCCCCTCGCCATACTGACCGCCGACCACCAGACCGGCCTTGGTGATGCTCGGGAACACCAGGATCGCCTTGGCCTTCTCGCCCAGCACCTTGGCCGCCGGCACCTGCGCATACAGCGACTGCAGGGCGGCCCTGGATTCCCTGTCGAGTTCCGCGGCATCCGCGGCGCGGACCGGGATGGCCACAACGACCAGCCAGATGCCGATGATCGCGGCGAGCAACATCTGCCAGGCCTTGCTCACAGGCATGCGGGGCACAGCGACCGCCTCGGCGCGCGAGACGGACTGGACAAGCTTCATGATTCACCTCCGTTGCAGGAAACACTCGGCGTGATCCAGCCACTTCGAGTCAGGAAACGACGCCTGCCCACGCTGGACGATGCGTGCGGGTATGCACCTGAAGAACGCTAGTCGGTGGCTCGGAGGCGGTCAATTGCCCGGGGCGAACGCCGGGCCGTGCCGGCAAGAGGCGCGCTGCAGCAGCCTCCCGTCCAGGCGCTCTCCCGCAGCGGCATCGCCGGCCGTCAGGCCTCCACCGCCGCCCACTGCTTGTTCAGGCGCTTGTCCGACACCGCCACCCGGGTGCCGAGCTGCTGCGCCCACAGCGATACCCGGTACTCCTCGAGCATCCAGCGATACAGTGCCAGCTCGGGATCGCGCTTGCCTTCCTGGGCGTGCTTGGCGGCGCGCGCCTGGTACTGCTCCCAGTAGCCGGCCAGCTCGCCGCTCCACACCCGGTCGCGCTGCAGCTGGCTGCCGACCTTGTCCAGGCGCTGCTCGATGGCCTTGAGGTAGCGCGGATACTCCTTCAGCCACTCGGCCGGGGTCTGGCGGACGAAGCCGGGGTAGACCAGCTGGGCCAGTTGGGCCTTGATGTCGTTGAGCGCCACCGCCATGGCCAGGTCGATGCGCCCCTTGAAGCGCTTCTGCAGGCCGTGCCAGAGCTTGAGGATCTCCAGCACCAGCTTCGCCAGGCGCTCGGCGTGCTCGCTCCAGCTGCCGCGCTTGCGCTCGGCCAGCGCAGCCAGCGCCGCGCCGTCGCGCGGCAGCGGGCTTTGTCCGTCGAGGATGCAGCTGTCCAGGCTGGCCAGCAGGATGTCCTCGACCAGCGCCTCGACGCGGCCCAGCTCGCGATAGAGCAGGCCCATCTCGGTGATCCCTGGCAGCTTGGTGCGCAGGTACTTGGCCGGCTCGGCCAGCTGTTGCAGCAGCAGGCGCTGCAGGGCGCGGCGGTGCTGGAATTCGGCCTCGGCCTGGGTCGGGAAGCGCCCCTCCTTGACCGCGCCGCCGTCCTCGACCAGCGCCGGGTAGACGGTCAGCGACAGCCCGGCGATCTTCTGCTGGGTGCTCTGCGCCACGCTGAAGCCCTTGGCCTCCACCGGCCTGGCCTCGGCCTTGCTCTCGGGAATCGCCAGCGCGGCCTGGCTGGCTTCGGCGAAGCGTGCGGTCAGCTCGGCCAGGTCGCGGCCCTCGCCGAGGAACTTGCCGCGCGCGTCGACCACCTCGATGTTCATCTTCAGGTGGCTCTCCAGCTGGGCGGCGGACTCCGCCCAGGCCTCCTCCGGCACGCGGGCGCCGGTCATCCGCTGCAGTTCGCGGCCCAGCGCCTCGGGCAAGGCGCCTTCGCCGAAGGCCAGCTTGGCCAGCGCGGCGCCGACGAAGTCCGGCACCGGCACGAAGTTCTTGCGCAGCGCCTTGGGCAGGCCGCGCACCAGCGCCACGCACTTGGCCTCCAAGAGGCCCGGCACCAACCAGTCGAGGCGCTCGGCCGGCAGCTGCGGCAGCAGCGGCGCCGGCACCCGCACGGTGACGCCGTCGCGCGGGTGGTTGGGCTCGAAGTGGTAGGACAGCGGCAATTGCAGGCGACCGATGCTCAGGCTGTCCGGATACTGCTGGGCGGTGACCTCGCGGGCCTCGCGGGCCAGCACGTCCTCCTCGCGCATGATCAGCAGCTGCGGGTTCTTCGCCCCCTCGCGCTTGTACCAGTTCTCGAAGCTGGCGGTCTGGTAGATGTCCTGCGGCAGCCGCGCGTCGTAGAAGGCGAACAGGGTTTCCTCGTCGGCGAGGATGTCGCGGCGGCGCGCCTTGGCTTCCAGCTCGTCGAGCCGCTCCAGCAGCTGGCGGTTGGCGGTGAGGCAGCGGGCACGACTGTTGATCTCGCCACGCACCAGGCCCTCGCGGATGAACAGCTCGCGCGCGGCCGGCGGATCGATGGGGCCGTAGTGCACCGGCCGGCGACCGACGATGATCAGCCCGTACAGGGTCACCTGCTCGTAAGCCACCACCTGGCCGCGCTTCTTCTCCCAGTGCGGCTCGAGGTGATTGCGCTTGAGCAGGTGCGGCGCCAGCGGCTCAATCCAGTCGGGGTCGATCTTCGCCACCATGCGCGCGAACAGCTTGGTGGTCTCCACCAGCTCGGCGGCCATCACCCACTGCGGGCGCTTGCGGCCGATCACGCTGGACGGGTGCAGCCAGAAGCGCCGCTGGCGGGCGCCGTTGTAGTCGCCCTCCTCGGTCTTCTGGCCGATCTGGCTGAGCAGGCCGGCGAGCAGCGCCTTGTGCACGGCAGCGTAGTTCTTCAGGGTCTGCGCGGCCTGCTGGCGTTCGTCCTGGGCGGCCACGGCGTGGCGGGCGCGCTGGTCGAGCTGGCCGCGGCCCTTCTGCGGCTGCTCGGTGGACAAGGCTGCGCCGTTGTCCACCCTACCCTCGCCGATCTCCGGCGCTTCCAGCTTGTTCAGCGGCAGCTTGAGGTCGCGGCAGGTCAGCAGCAGCTGGCGGTGAGCGTCGCGCCACTCGCGCAGGCGCAGGTAGTTGAGGAAGTTCTTGCGGCACCAGTTGCGCAGGGCGTTGGCGCCCAGCGCCTGGCGCTGGGCCTCGAAGCCGTGCCACAGGTTGATCAGCGCGGCGAAGTCGGAATCGGGGTTCTTCCACTGCGCGTGGGCCTGGTCGGCGGCCTGCTGGCGCTCCATCGGCCGCTCGCGCGGGTCCTGCACCGACAGGGCGCTGGCGATGACCAGCACCTCGGCGAGGCTGCCCTGCTGGGCGCCTTCCAGCAGCATGCGGCCCAGGCGCGGGTCGATCGGCAGGCGCGCCAGCTGGCGGCCCAGCGGGGTCAGCTGGTTGTCGCGGCTGACCGCCGAGAGCTCCTGCAGCAGGTTGAAGCCGTCGCTGATCGCCTTGCCTTCCGGCGGTTCGATGAACGGGAAGTCCTGGATGTCGCCGAGGCGCAGATGGAGCATCTGCAGGATCACCGCGGCCAGGTTGGTACGCAGGATCTCCGGATCGGTGAACTCGGGACGGGAGAGGAAATCCTCCTCGCTGTACAGGCGGATGCAGATGCCCGGCTCGACCCGGCCGCAGCGACCCTTGCGCTGGTTGGCGCTGGCCTGCGACACCGCCTCCACCGGCAGGCGCTGCACCTTGGCGCGGTAGCTGTAGCGGCTGATCCGCGCGGTGCCGGAGTCGATCACGTAGCGGATGCCCGGCACGGTCAGCGAGGTCTCGGCGACGTTGGTGGCCAGCACGATCTTGCGCCCGCCGGCCGGCCTGAAGATCTTCTGCTGCTCGGCCGGAGTCAGCCGCGCGTACAGCGGCAGCACCTCGGTGTGGCGCAGGTTGGCCTTGCGCAGCACCTCGGCGGCCTCGCGGATCTCGCGCTCGCCGGGCAGGAACACCAGCACGTCGCCAGGGCGCTTGCCCACCGCGCGCTCGTGCGCCTCGATCTCGTCGAGGGCGCGCAGGATGCCCTGGTCCACCGACAGGTCGTCGAACAGCGCCTCGCCGTTCTCGTCCAGTTCGGCGGCCAGCGGCCGGTACCAGGTCTCCACCGGGTAGGTGCGCCCGGAGACCTCGATGATCGGCGCATCATTGAAGTGCTTCGAGAAGCGCTCCAGGTCGATGGTCGCCGAGGTGATGATCACCTTGAGGTCGGGACGGCGCGGCAGCAGGTTCTTCAGGTAGCCGAGCAGGAAGTCGATGTTCAGGCTGCGCTCGTGGGCCTCGTCGACGATCAGCGTGTCGTACTTCTCGAGGAAGCGGTCGTGCTGGGTCTCGGCGAGCAGGATGCCGTCGGTCATCAGCTTGACCAGCGACTGCTCGCCGCTGTGGTCCTCGAAGCGCACCTGGTAGCCGACCAGCTCGCCGAGCGGGCTGCCCAGCTCCTCGGCGACGCGGGTGGCGACGCTGCGTGCGGCCAGCCGGCGCGGCTGGGTGTGGCCGATCAGGCCGAATAGCCCACGGCCGGCCTCCAGGCAGATCTTCGGCAGCTGGGTGGTCTTGCCCGAACCGGTCTCGCCGGCGATCACCACCACCTGATGCCGCTCGATGGCCGCGCGGATCTCGTCGCGGCGCGCGGCGATCGGCAGGGCGTCGTCGTAGCGGATGCGCGGCACGCTGGCGCGGCGCGCTGCGACCTTGGCCTTGGACACCTGGAAACGCTCCAGCCACTGGGCCAACCGGGCCTCGTCCCACGCCGGCGTGCCGGCCTGCTTGCGCAGTTCGTGCAGCTGCCGGCGCAGGCGGTGGCGGTCGGCGTTGAGCACCTGGTCGAGGTTGTTCAGCAGCTGGTCGAAGGCGGGTACGGCGTCACTCATCGGGCGGGCATCGGCTGGGATCGTCGGAAGGCGGCGATTGTCGCAGATTTGCCCGCCGCCGGGTCAGCCCTCGGCAGGGCTGGCCGGCAGTGCCGCATGGCGCCCGAGCGCCAGCCAGACACCCAGGGCGACGAGGCTCAGGGTCACGCCCGCCGCACAGACAGCGGCCCAGCCGAACGCATCGAACAGCGCCGCCGAGGCCAGCGAGCCCAGCGCGCCACCGGCGAAATAGCCGGTCATGTAGCCGGCATTGATCCGGCTGCGCGCCTCCGGGCGCAGCCGGTAGACCTGATTCATGTTGCTGACGTGGGTCAGCTGCACGGCCAGATCCAGCAGCACCACTCCGGTCAGCAGCGCCACCAGCGAGCTGCCGGCACCAACCAGCGGCAACCAGGACAGGGTAAGCACCACCAGTCCCAGCGTGGTGGCCTGCGCGCCGCGACCGCTGTCGGCCATGCGCCCGGACAGATTGGCGGCCAGCGCACCGATCGCACCGACCACGCCGAACAGGCCGATCACCCCGTCGGAGTAGCCGTAGGGCTCGGCCGACAGCAGGAAGGCCAGCGGCGTCCAGAACATGGCGAACAGCGCGAAGCTCAGCGCGCCGAGCAGGGTACGCAGGCGCAGCTCGGACTCCTCGCGGAACAGCCTCGCCACCGAGAGCAGGAGCCGTGGGTAGCTGATGCGCTCGGCGTGGCGATAGCGCGGCAAAGCGAACCACAGCGCCAGCGCGGTAACCGCCATCACCGCCGCCGCCACAAGGTAGACGCTGCGCCAGCCGGACATGGCCGACAGACTGCCGGCCACGGTGCGCGCCAGCAGGATACCCAGCAGCAGGCCGCTCATCAGCGTACCGACCACCCGCCCGCGCTCGGCAGGCGCGGCCAGGGTCGCCGCGAAGGGCACCAGTACCTGAGCGACCGCGGAAAAGGCCCCGGCCAGCGCCGTGCCGACCAGCAGTACGGCGAAATTCGGCGCGAAGGCACTGAGCAGCAGACCGCCTGCGATCAACAGGGTCATGCCGACGATCAGCCCGCGGCGCTCCCACAGGTCGCCGAGCGGCACCAACAGCAGCAGTCCGAGCCCGTAGCTGACCTGGGCGGTGGTGACCAGCACGCCGGCCCGGGAGTAGGACAGGCCGAACTCTTCGGCAAGGGTCTGCAGCAGCGGTTGGTTGTAGTAGTTGCTGGCCACCGCCACACCCGTGGCGAAGGCCATCAGCAGTACCAGCCAGCGGCTCAAGGAGGGAGTCGGGTGTTCGCGCATCGTCTTGACCTCGCCTGGGAGGAGCGCAGTATCGACCCGGCAAGGCAATGACAGAAATGAATTGTTATGATCATGACCATCTCATAATGAGATGAGCCAATGAACCTCAAGCAACTCGAATTCGCCATCGCCCTCGCCGAGGAAGGCAACTTCACCCGCGCGGCACAGCGCTGCAACGTGGTGCAGTCCGCGCTCAGCCATCAGATCGCCCGCCTCGAGGAAGAGCTGGGCACCCGCCTGTTCGAGCGCCGGCCGCGCAAGGTCGTGACCACCCCGGCCGGCGAGGCCCTGCTCAACGAGGCGCGCCTGATCGCCGAGGCGACCCGGCGGATTCCTGCCCAGGTGGCCGCCGTGGCCGGCGAGGTGAGCGGCAGCCTGACCGTGGGCACGATCTCCTCGCTGGATCTGTTCGACATCGTCGAGCTGCTGGCGGCCTTTCACGGTCGCTTCCCCCAGGTCGACATCGGCCTGCGCCAGGAGCACAGCGACCTGTTGCTGGAGGAAGTACGCAAGGGCAGCATCGATCTGGCGTTCATCGGCGTCGCGGCCAGCAAGCCATTGCCCGGCGTCGAGAAGCGCCTGCTGGTCGAGGAAGAACTGGTCGCGGTCCTGCCGCCCGAGCACCCGCTGGCCGCCCGCACACGCCTGCGCCTCGAGGAGCTGCAGAGCCTGCCGCTGGTGGACTTTCCCGCCGGCAGCAGCGCCCGCCAACAGACCGACGAGGCCTTCGCGGCGCTCGGCCTGAGTCATCGGGTGCGTTTCGAGATCAGTCACATGCTGCTGCTGGAACGCCTGGTCCGTGGCGGTCTGGCGATCGGTCTGGCCCCGGCCAGCAGCGCCGCCACCTTCGCCGGTCTGCTGCGCATCCCGGTGTCCGACGCGCCCAAGCGCCGGGTGTTCGCCATCTGGCCGAACAACCCGACTCCGGCTACCCGCGAACTGCTCGCCGAGCTGGACAGCCTCCTGGCCGCCAGCCCGGTCGGCTGACTCAGGCCGCCGTGCGCTTCTTCAGCTCCTGCTCGCGCAGCTCGCGGCGCAGGATCTTGCCGACGTTGCTGGTCGGCAGGCTGTCGCGGAACTCCACGTGGCGCGGCACCTTGTAGCCGGTGAGGTTGGCGCGCATGTGCGCCAGCACCTGCTCCTCGCTCAGCTCGGCGCCGGGCTTGCGCACCACGAACACCTTGACCGCCTCGCCGGTGCGCTCATCCGGCACGCCGATGGCCGCCCCGATCTGCACGCCAGGCAGCTTGGCCAGCACGTCCTCCAGCTCGTTGGGATACACGTTGAAGCCGGAGACCAGGATCATGTCCTTCTTGCGGTCGACGATGCGGATGTAGCCGTCCGCCTGGATCACCGCGATGTCGCCGGTCTTCAGCCAGCCGTCGGCGCCGAGCACCTCGGCGGTGGCCTCCGGACGCAGCCAGTAGCCCTTCATCACCTGCGGGCCCTTCACGCACAGCTCGCCGGGAGCATCGAGGCCGAGGTCGTTGCCGGCCTCGTCGATCACCTTGCACAGCGTCGAGGGCAGCGGCATGCCGATGGTGCCCGGCTGATTGAAGCCGGACGGATTGACCGACACCACCGGGCTGGTCTCGGTCAGACCATAGCCCTCGCAGATCGCACAGCCGGTGATCTCCTGCCAGCGCTCGGCGGCGGGACGCTGCAGGGCCATGCCGCCGGAGATGGTCAGCTTCAGCGCCGAGAAGTCGAGGCGGCGGAACGCCTCGTCGTTGCACAGGGCGACGAACAGGGTGTTGAGACCGACGAACACGCTGAACGGCCACTTGCCCAGTTCGCGGACCATGGCCGGCAGGTCGCGCGGATTGGTGATCAGCAGGTTGTGGTTGCCGGCCTGCATCATCGCCATGCAATGAAAGGTGAAGGCATAGATGTGGTACAGCGGCAGCGGCGTGACCACCAGCTCGCGGCCGTCCTCGAGGGTGGCGCCCATCACCGCATGGCACTGCAGCATGTTGGCGATCAGGTTGCGATGGGTGAGCATGGCCCCCTTGGCCACCCCGGTGGTACCGCCGGTGTACTGCAGCACCGCCACCTCGTCGGCCTTCGGTTGTGCCTCGCGCAGCGGCCGACCGCGCCCGCGCGCCAGCACCTCGGTGAACTTCACCGCCTGCGGCAGGTGGTAGTGCGGCACCATTTTCTTCACGTAGCGCACCACACCGTTGACCAGCCAGCGCCTGAGCGGCGGCAGCAGGTCGCCGACCTCGGTGACCACCACATGGCGGATCGCGGTGTGCGGCAGCACCTGTTCGGCCAGGTGCGCCAGGTTGGCCAGGCAGACCAGCGCCTTGGCGCCGGAGTCGTTGAACTGGTGCTCCATCTCCCGCGCGGTGTACAGCGGGTTGGTGTTGACCACCACCAGGCCGGCGCGCATGGCGCCGAACACCGCGACGGGGAACTGGATCAGATTGGGCAGCTGGATGGCGATGCGGTCGCCCGGCGCCAGGTCGGTGTGTTCCTGCAGCCAGGCGGCGAAGGCGCCGGACAGCTCGTAGAGTTCGCCGTAGCTGAGGGTGCGGCCGAGGTTGCTGAACGCGGGCTTGCCGGCGTAGCGCTGGCAGGAATCGCGCAGCACGGCGAGGACGCTGGGATAACTGTCGGGATCGATGCTGGCGGGAATCCCGACCGGGTACTTGTCCATCCAGAAGTGTTCGTTCATCGCGGTGTTCCCCGAGCACTGCGCCTGCGGCCGGACCACGCGAGGCGCATCCTGCGCCGCGGCCCACCCTGGCACTCTTGTTGTTTATGGCCCACGCCTCGCTGAACCGCAAGCCGCGGGCTCAAGGACGGCCGTCGAGGATAACAGCCCCCTCCGCCAGCAACCAGCGACGCTCCCGGAGACCTGCCGGCAAGCGGACCTGGTTCATGGATCGACGTGGCGACCGGTCATCGCCCGGCGCTTGCGCGCGGGGCGCGAGGACTACAATGCGGCCATGACCGCTGTGGATTGCCGAGCATGCGTCACGACAGTTTCCGCCTGTGCGCCAGGGACGACTGTCAGCTGCAGGGTTACCGCTGGGTGCCGGAACGGGAGCCGCGCGCCTTGCTGCAGATCGCCCATGACGTGGCCGAGCACGCCGGCCACTACGCCGAACTGGGCGAACGGTTGTGTGCGTCCGGCTATGGCGCCTACGCCCTCGATCTGCGCGGCCAGGGCGCGTCGGGCTGCGCGCATTGCACCGCGCACGCTGGCTGGCACAAGGTGATCGACGACCAGCTCGAACTCAATCACCTGATCCGCCGCCACTTCCCGCAGGTGCCGATCATCCTGCTCGGCCACAGCCTGGGCGGCGCCATCGCCCTCGCCTACCTGCTGCGCTACAGCTGCAGCGTGCATGCCGCGGTCCTCAGCACCTCCAGCTTCGCGCCGCTGTGGCGCTGCCGGATCGCACGTCTGCTGGCCCTGCTGGAGGCCTGGCGCCAGGGACCGCTCGGACGCAGCGGGTTGCTCCCGCACCTGGCGCTCGGCGGCCTCGGCCTGCCCCTGCCGGGCGAACGCACGCCCTTCGACAGGTCGACGCCGAACGCTTATATTGCTGCACCGCACAACGAGCTGCGCTGGACCAACCAGCTGTGGCTCGACCTGTTCGGCGGTCTGGAGGAGATCGCCTCGCGCCAGGCGCTGGCACGCATCGACGCCGAGCTGCCCCTGCTGGTGATCGGCCGCGGGCGCGCGCCGTTCGGCCACGGCCATCGCCTGCAGGAACTGTATCGCGCCCTGCGTGCGGCGGGACTGAACAGTGTCGAGCTGAAGCTGTACCCTGAGGCCCGTCACGCGCCGTTCCACGAACATGACCGCGACGCGGTGATCGACGATTTGCTTGACTGGCTCGCGCATCTCCCTGCGCGCCAGCCCTACTGCCCCCTCGAGGAGAATGCATGAGCCTGGTAGAAAACACGCCCTACGAAGAACTGCAGGTCGGCCAGAAGGCCAGCTACCAGCACAACGTGCAGGAGCGCGACGTGCAGCTGTTCGCCGAAGTGTCCGGCGACCGCAACCCGGTGCACCTGGACGCCGAGTACGCCGCCACCACCCAGTTCAAGGAGCGCATCGCCCACGGCATGCTCACCGGCGCACTGATCAGCGCCGCCATCGCCACCACCCTGCCGGGGCCGGGGACCATCTACCTCGGCCAGAACCTGCGCTTCACCCGTCCGGTGAAGCTGGGCGACGCGCTGAACGTCGAGCTGGAAGTGCTGGAGAAGCTGCCGAAGAACCGCGTGCGCATCGCCACCCGCGTGCTCAACCAGCAGGGCAAGGCGGTGGTCGAGGGCGAGGCGGAGGTGATGGCGCCGCAGGAGAAGCTGCGCATCGCCCTCACCGAGCTGCCGCCGATCACCATCGGCTGACGGCTCCGCATACGGCACAACACCTGCGATAGCCGCGGGCGTTGTGCCGTCAGGACGAGCGAACCGGAAAAATCGCGGACAAAAAAACGGGCGACCGAAGTCGCCCCAAATGCCTTGCGTGCTCTGTGTGTCGGAAAGGATCAGCTGCTCTTCTTGCCCTTCTGGGCGTCCTTCCAGACGAAATATCCGAATCCACCGAGGAAACCTGCGGTAAGGATGACGATGACGATGCCTGCGAGTACTACTTCGTCCATAAACATGGTGGTGTCCCCCGCTCAATTCTGTTCCGTGTCGCTGTTGGGATCAGAATAGCGATGCCCTCCCCCGGGAAATTGACTCGGATCAACAGCCGGCCCGGCCTCGCCGGCGAAGGCATAGCAAAGCTGACATAGATCAACGGAACGGCCCCATCCAGAGGCGCCGGTCCCTCTGCCGGGCAGGACAGCGCCGCCGGGCGAGCGGATGGCGCTCACCGGCACCTCAACGGCGCGATACGGAAAATCGGCAGAAATGACCGAAGCGGTAATGGCCCGCCCGGCTGGAGCGCGACCATCAGGCCACGGAAAAGCCGCTAACGCTTCTTCGGCTTGCCCTTGGCCTTGCGCTGCCTGCCTGCTGGCAGCGGCAATGCCTGCTCGAAAGCCTGGCGGACCTCCTGCAGGCGCTTCTCGTGCAGGTCATGGATGCGCCGCTCGCGCTCGGCGGTGAAGTCGATCGGGGTATCGGCAGCCATGGCGGTACTCCTGCGGCGGGATGGGGTGGCTAGAGGATACTCCTTCCATCGCCCCGCGTGGCGCCACGCAGCGCCGCGGCGCGCTTGCCTTTGGCCTGCCTCTCGCGCTTCCGCTAAAATGCCCGCCTTTCTTTTTCGTGTCTGGAGACATGCATGGCGCAGTATCAACCGGGGCAACGCTGGATCAGTGACAGCGAGGCGGAACTGGGTCTGGGAACCATCCTCGCACAGGACGGCCGCCTGCTCACCGTCCTCTATCCGGCGACCGGCGATACCCGCCAGTACGCGCTGCGCAACGCGCCGCTGACCCGCGTGCGCTTCTCCCCCGGCGACGAGATCACCCACTTCGAGGGCTGGAAGCTGACCGTGCAGGAGGTCGAGGATGTCGACGGCCTGCTGGTCTACCACGGCATCAACGCCGACAACGCAAGCTGCTCGCTGCCGGAAACCCAGCTGTCCAACTTCATCCAGTTCCGCCTGGCCAGCGACCGTCTGTTCGCCGGACAGATCGACCCGCTGCCCTGGTTCGCCCTGCGCTACCAGAGCCTGCAGCACGCCAGCCGCCTGCAGCAGTCCGCACTGTGGGGCCTGTCCGGCGCGCGCGCCCAGCCGATCGCCCACCAACTGCACATCGCCCGCGAGGTGGCCGACCGCGCCAGCCCGCGCGTGCTGCTCGCCGACGAGGTGGGTCTGGGCAAGACCATCGAGGCCGGTCTGATCCTGCATCGCCAGCTGCTCTCCGGCCGCGCCCGCCGCGCGCTGATCCTGGTGCCGGAGAACCTGCAGCACCAGTGGCTGGTGGAGATGCGCCGGCGCTTCAACCTGGAAGTCGCCCTGTTCGACGCCGAGCGCTTCCTCGAGAGCGACGCCGACAATCCCTTCGAGGACTGCCAACTGGCGCTGGTCGCCCTCGACTGGCTGCGTGACGACGGTCGCGCCCAGCAGGCCGTGCTGGACGCCGGCTGGGACCTGCTGGTGGTCGACGAGGCGCACCACCTGGTCTGGCATCCGGAAGGCGCCAGCGCCGAGTACCAGTTGGTCGAGGAGCTGGCCGGGCGCATTCCCGGCGTGCTGCTGCTCACCGCCACCCCCGAGCAGCTCGGCCTGGAAAGCCACTTCGCCCGCCTGCGCCTACTCGACCCGGACCGTTTCCACGATCTCGCCGCCTTCCGCGCCGAGAGTGCCCAGTACCAGCCGGTGGCGGCTGCGGTGCAGGAGCTGCTCGACCACGGCAAGCTGTCTCAGGAGGCCCGCGCCGCCATCCACGGTTTCCTCGGCAGCGAGGGCGATGCCCTGCTGGCCAGCGTCGAGGGCGGCGACGAGGAGGCCCGCGCGCGGCTGATCCGCGAGCTGCTCGACCGCCACGGTACCGGCCGCGTGCTGTTCCGCAACACCCGCGCGGCGGTGCAGGGCTTCCCCGAGCGCCAGCTGCATCCCTATCCGCTGCCGAGCCCGGCCGAATACATGGAACTGCCGGTCGGCGAGCACGCCGACCTCTATCCGGAAGTCGGCTACCAGGCGCAGCTGGAAGACGGCAGCGACGACAGCCAGCACTGGTGGCGCTTCGACCCGCGCGTCGAGTGGCTGATCGACACCCTGAAGATGCTGAAGAAGACCAAGGTGCTGGTGATCTGCGCCCACGCGGAGACCGCCCTCGATCTCGAGGAGGCGCTGCGTGTGCGTTCCGGCATCCCGACCACGGTGTTCCACGAGGGCATGAGCATCCTCGAGCGCGACCGCGCCGCCGCCTTCTTCGCCGACGAGGAGTTCGGCGCCCAGGTGCTGATCTGCTCGGAGATCGGCAGCGAGGGCCGCAACTTCCAGTTCGCCCACCACCTGGCGCTGTTCGACCTGCCGGCCCACCCCGACCTGCTCGAGCAGCGCATCGGCCGCCTCGACCGCATCGGTCAGCGTCACACCATCCAGCTGCACGTGCCCTACCTGGAGAACAGCGCCCAGGAGCGCCTGTTCCACTGGTACCACCAGGGCCTGAATGCCTTCCTCAATACCTGCCCGACCGGCAACGCCCTGCAGCAGCAGTTCGGCCCGCGCCTGCTGCCGCTGCTGGAAGGCGGCGACGACGGCGCGTGGGAGCAACTGCTGGCCGAAGGCCGCGCCGCCCGCGAGGCGCTGGAGGCCGAGCTGCACCAGGGCCGCGACCGCCTGCTGGAGCTCAATTCCGGCGGCGCCGGCGAGGGCGAGGCGCTGGTAGCGGCGATCCTCGAGCAGGACGAGGAGTTCGCCCTGCCGATCTACATGGAGGAACTGTTCAACGCCTTCGGCATCGACAGCGAGGACCACTCGGAGAACGCGCTGATCCTCAAGCCCAGCGAGAAGATGCTCGACGCCGGCTTCCCGCTCGGCAACGACGAGGGCGTCACCGTCACCTACGACCGAAACCAGGCGCTGGCCCGCGAGGACATGCAGTTCCTCACCTGGGAACATCCGATGGTGCAGGGCGGCATGGATCTGGTGCTGTCCGGCTCGATGGGCAACACCTCGGTGGCGATCATCAAGAACAAGGCGCTCAAGCCCGGCACGGTGCTGCTCGAACTGCTCTACGTCAGTGAGGTGGTGGCGCCGCGCGGCCTGCAGCTGGGCCGCTACCTGCCGCCGGCGGCGCTGCGCTGCCTGCTCGACGCCAACGGCAACGACCTCGCCGCGCGGGTCAGCTTCGAGACCCTGCACGACCAGCTGGAAAGCGTGCCGCGCATCAGCGCCAACAAGTTCATCCAGGCCCAGCGCGACGTGCTGGCCAAGCTGATCGCCAAGGGTGAGGCCAAGGTCGCCCCGCAACACGCCGAGCGGGTGAGCGAGGCGGCCCGCCGCTTCGCCGCCGAGCAGGAAGAAGAGCTGGCGCGCCTGGAGGCCCTGCGCGCGGTCAACCCCAGCGTGCGCGACAGCGAGCTGGACAGCCTGCGCAAGCAGCGCGAGCAGGGCATCGCCCTGTTCGACAAGGCCGCCCTGCGCCTGGAGGCGATCCGCGTGCTGGTCGCCGGCTGAGCCGGCGACGGGAAGATGGGCAGCGCTGCGCGGTTGCCCAACCCATGCCAAGGCCGGCCATCGTAGGGTAGAAAACTCGCGTAGCGATTTTCTACCCGCTCTGCGCGCCGAGGCCGGGTGGTGGACAATCGTTGCGCGAGTCGTCCACCCTACCCCGGCGCGTCACTTCCGCTCCGCAGCGGCCTCTTGCCACTGCGCCAGCCACTCCAGGCTGGCCGCGCTACCCGCCTCTCCCGGCCGATACTCGGCCGCCAGCCAGCCTGCGTAGCCCGCCTCGCCGAGCGCCGCCAGCGCAGCGGCAAAGTCGACGCTGCCGCTGCCCGGCGCACCACGCCCCGGGCAGTCGGCGAACTGCACATGGCCGATGCGCCCGCCCAGGGCGGCGATAGACGCCGACAGATCCAGCCCCTGGCGAGCCATGTGGTAGAGATCGAGCTGGGCGGCGAAATTGGGATGATCCACCGCCTCGACCAGCAGGTTGAGGTCGTCCGGGGTATTGATCAGGAAGCCCGGCATGTCGATCGGATTGATCGCCTCGGCCAGCACGCGGACGCCCAGCGGCGCGAAGGCTTCGGCGCTGCGCCGCAGGTTGCCGACCAGGGTGGCCAGCGCCGCCTCGCGCTCCACGTGCTCGGCCAATCGTCCGGGCAGCACGTTGACGAACTGCGGGCGCACGCTGGCGGCGTAGACCAGCGCCTGGGCCAGCGCCGCGTCGAACTCGGCCTGGCGCTCGGGCACCGCGGCCAATCCCGGTCCGCCGCTCATCAGGTCGCCGGCGGGCAGGTTGATCAGCACCAGCGGCAACCGGGCGTCCTTCAGCGCGGCCTTCAGCTCATGCGCGGCCAGCTCGTAGGGAAACTGGATCTCCACCCCGGCGAAGCCGGCCTCGGCCGCCGCCGGGATGCGCTCGCGCAGCGGCAACTCGGTGAACAGCAGCGACAGGTTGGCGGCGAGCTTCATGCCTGCTCCTCCTGGCGGAACATCTCGACCAGGGTCGCCGGATCACGTTCGAGGTTGCCCTGGCTGCCGTGCAGGCGCATCAGCTGCGCCGCCAGGCCGCTCATCGGCGTAGCCGAGCCCTGCTCGCGCGACAGCTTGACCGCGGTGTCGAGATCCTTGAGCAGGGTACGCACGTGCCACTTGATCGGCTCGAAACGGCTCTCGGCCATCTGCGGGGCGAGGATCTGCAACGGCTTCGAGTCGGCGAAACCGCCGGCCAGCGCCGGCGCCAGCAGACTGGCGTCCACCCCGGCCTGCTCGGCCAGCGCCACCACCTCGGCGATCACCAGGGCGTTGCAGGCGACGATCATCTGGTTGCACACCTTGCTCACCTGGCCGGCGCCGACCTCGCCCATGCGCGTCACGCGCTGGCCGAGGTGGGCGAGGATCGGCCGCAGGCGCTCGATGTCGTCCGCCGCGCCGCCGGCCATGATCGCCAGCGTGCCGGCCTCGGCGCCCGGGGTGCCGCCGGACACCGGCGCATCCACCCAGCGCATGCCGCAACGCTCCTCCAGCTCGATGGCCATCTCGCGGGTGGCCGCCGGGTCGGAGCTGGAGAAGTCCACCAGCAGTTGCCCCGGCAGGCCGCTCTCGGCGATGCCGCCCGGCCCGAACACCACCTCGCGCACCGCTCCGGTGTCGGCCAGGCAGAGCATGACGATGTCCGCCTCGCGGCACAGGTCGCCCGGACGCACCACCAGCTGCGCGCCGGCATCCACCAGCGCCTCGCACTTGCCCGGGTTGCGGTTCCACACGCTCAGGGGGAAGCCGGCGGCCAACAGGCGGCGGCTCATCGGCAGGCCCATCAGGCCGATGCCGGCAAAGGCCAGGGAAGGCGGGGTCGACATCGCGGACTCCAGTCGGTATAAGAGGCCGCCATTTTAACCCCCTGGGGCGCCGCACCGACATTCGACCAGCGATCCCCTATACTCACAGCCGTTTTTTCCGCTATTGAACCGGAGAACTCCCATGCTCAAGCGTACCCTGGCGCTGGCCGCCGGCATTGCCCTGTCCGTTTCCGCCGTGGTGGCCAACGCCGCCGACGTCCTCAAGGTTTCCGCCATTCCCGACGAGGCCCCCACCGAGCTGCTGCGCAAGTTCAAGCCGCTTGGCGCCTACTTGGAGAAGGAGCTCGGCATGCCGGTCGAGTTCGTCCCGGTGGCCGACTACGCCGCGGTGGTCGAAGGCATCGCCGCCGACCGTGTCGACCTGGCCTGGCTGGGCGGCTTCACCTTCGTGCAGACCCGTCTGAAGACCGGCAACGCCATCCCGCTGGTACAGCGCGAGCAGGACGAGAAGTTCACCAGCAAGTTCATCAGCGCCGATCCGGCGGTGAAGTCGCTGCAGGACCTCAAGGGCAAGACCTTCGCCTTCGGCTCGGTGTCCTCCACCTCCGGCAGCCTGATGCCGCGCTACTTCATGCAGAAGGACGGCATCGTTCCCGAGCAGTTCTTCTCCCGCGTGGCCTTCTCCGGCGCGCACGACGCCACCGTCGCCTGGGTACAGGCCGGCAAGGTCGACGCCGGCGTGCTGAACGCCTCGGTGTGGGACAAACTTGTCGCCGCCGGCAAGGTCGACACCGCCAAGGTGCACGTGTTCGCCACCACCCCGACCTACTACGACTACAACTGGACCGTGCGCGGCACTCTGGATCCGGCGCTGACCGCGAAGATCAAGCAGGCCTTCCTCGCCCTCGACCCGGCCAACCCGGAGCACAAGGCGATCCTCGACCTGCAGGCCGCCAGCCGCTTCATCGAGACCCAACCGGAAAACTACGCCGGCATCGAGGAAGCCGCCCGCGCCGCCGGCCTGCTGAAGTGAGCATCCGCCTGACCGGCGTGGGCCTGACCCACGCCAACGGTCGGCGCGCCCTGCAGGAAGTCGATCTGACGGTCAGCCGCGGCGAGCGGCTGGCCATCATCGGGCCGTCCGGGGCGGGCAAGACCACCCTGCTGCGTCTGCTGGCCACCAGCCTGCAACCGTCCGAGGGCCGTCTGCAGCTGCTCGGCGGCGAGCCCTGGCAGTTGCCCGCTGCAGCGCGCAAACGTCTGCGCGCGCGCCTCGGCCTGATCCACCAGAGCCCGCCGCTGCCGCCGCGCCAGCGGGTGGTCACCGCGGTGAGCGCCGGCCGCCTCGGCCAGTGGCCGCTGTGGAAGGGCCTGCTCAACCTGCTGCATCCGCTCGACCCGGCCGGTGCCCGCGAAGCCCTCGCCCGCCTCGATCTGGCCGACAAGCTGTTCGAGCGCTGCGACCAGCTCTCCGGCGGCCAGCTGCAGCGCGTCGGCATCGCCCGCGTGCTCTACCAGCAGGCCGAGCTGATCCTCGCCGACGAGCCGGTGTCGGCCATGGACCCGGTGCTGGCCGGCCATACCCTCGGCGTGCTCACCCGCGAGGCAGAGGCCCGCGGCGTCACCCTGCTGGCCAGCCTGCATGCGGTGGAGCTGGCGCTCAACCACTTCCCGCGCATCGTCGGCGTGCGCGACGGGCGCATCGCCTTCGACCTGCCCACCCACGCGGTGACCCCGCAAGCGCTGGACGCCCTGTACGCCAACGAGCAGCTGGAGCAGTCCCACCCCGCATCGCCGGTAGCGCCCCCTCAGCTGGTGACCATCCCGCGATGCTGAGCACCGGCACACCGCGCGACCCCGCCGCCCTGCCGCGCCTGCTGCTGACCCTTCTGGCGCTGGCCCTGCTGTGGCCCGGCATCCAGCTCAGCGAGCTGAGCCTCGGCGTGCTGCTCGACGGCGACAACGCCGCGACCATGGGCAGCTTCGTCGCCGCCTTCTGGCCGCCGGCGCACAACGGCGAGTTCCTCGTCATGCTCGGCCGCGCCACCCTGGAAACCTTGGCCATCGCCACCGCCGGCATGGCCCTGGCCTGGCTGCTCGCCGTGCCCTGCGCACTCGCCGCCACCCGCGTGCTGTCGGTATCGGCCGTGGCCCGCGGCGGACGCCCGCGCTGGTGGGCCAGCGCGCTGCGCTGGCCGGTGCGCCTGCTGCTGATCGTGCTGCGCAGCATCCCGGAGATCGTCTGGGCGCTGCTGTTCGTCCGTGCCGTCGGCCTCGGTCCCACCGCCGGCGTGCTGGCCATCGCCATCACCTACGGCGGCATGCTCGGCAAGGTCTACGCGGAGATCTGCGAGTCGGTCGACCCGCGCCCGGCGCGCGCCCTGCTCGCCGCCGGCAGCCCGCGCCTGGCGGCGTTCGCCTACGGTGTGCTGCCCAACGCGGCGGCGGAGATGCTGTCCTACACGGTGTACCGCTGGGAGTGCGCGATCCGCGCCTCGGTGGTGATGGGCTTCGTCGGCGCCGGCGGCCTCGGCCAGCAGATCGACCTGTCGCTGCGCATGTTCGCCGGCGGCGAGGTGGCCAGCATGCTGCTGACCTTCTTCGCCCTGGTGCTGCTCGCCGACCAGCTCAGCCGCCTGCTGCGGAGCCGCCTGACATGAAGCGCGCGTTCAACTACGGCCTGCTGCTGGCGATCCTGCTGGCGGTCGCCGCGTCCTTCATCGGCCTCGGCCTGGATTTCTCGGGACTGACCAGTGCGCGCAGCCTGGCGCTGATGGCCGACTACGCCGCCGGTTTCTTCCCCCCCGACCTCTCCGGCGCGCACCTCGCCGCCATCGGCCGCGCCAGCCTGGAAACCCTGGCCATGTCGGCGCTGGGCACCCTGCTCGCGGCGCTGCTCGGCCTGCTGCTGGCGCTGCCGGCCGCCGGGCGCTTCGGCTCCGTCGCCGGAGCCCTGGCGCGGCTGCTGCTCAACGCCCTGCGCTCGATTCCGGAACTGGTGTGGGCGGCGCTGATGGTGCTGGCCGCCGGCCTCGGCCCCAACGCGGGCACCCTGGCGCTGGCCCTGCACACCGCCGGCGTGCTCGGCCGGCTGTTCGCCGAGGCGCTGGAGAACACCCCGAGCGAACCGGCCGAGGCGATCCGCCTGGCCGGTGGCGGCCGGGTGACGGCCTTCGTCTACGGCACCCTGCCCGGGGTCTGGCCGCAACTGGTCGCCTACATGCTGTACCGCTGGGAGAACAACATCCGCATGGCCAGCGTGCTCGGCTTCGTCGGCGCCGGCGGCCTCGGGCAGATGCTCTACGTCAGCCTCAGCCTGTTCCAGCAGGCCCAGGCCGCCACGGTGATCCTCGCCATGCTGCTGCTGGTGCTGGCGGTGGACGCACTGAGCGGCTGGGCGCGCCAGCGCTGGGTCAGTCACTGACCTCCGTCAGAGGTCCGCGTTCGGGTCGTGGGCGCTCAGCGGCCCGCCGACCGCCGCCCTGAGCTTGCCGCGCAGATCCTCGAAGGTGGCATCGAACTCCTTGTGATGACGCACGACCGGGCTGTGGTTGGGCGGCATCCCGTGCCGGGCCACGACCTTGCCGATGGCGCCCGCGAAGTTGAATGCGGTGTCATGGGACATCTCGAAGGCTTCCTCGAAAGCCTTGCCATCGATCTCGCCGACCATGCGGAAGTGCACCACCGGCCCCGCCTTGGAGCCCGGGCGCACCTCGTAATAGAGATCGACGTTGTAGGTCGGCAGGCCCAGGGCAGCGACCGGGTTGGAGACGTGTACATGGCCGGGCTCGAACATGGCGTCACTCCTCGTGGCGGAAACTGCTGACAGTCTAGACCAGCCCCATCCATGCGCCCGTGCCGCACCCGATCAGTGCAGGGCAGGCGCCGCCACGCGCTCCTGGACCAGCACCCAGGGCGCCACCACCACGGCCCACAGCTGCGGATCGCGCGCCAGGTAATCCTCGGCATCCAGCACTTCCAGCTTGCGCAGTTCGCCGCTGGCCAGCCACTGGGCGATCCTGCGCTTGTCGTCCTCGGCCAGAGCCTCGGCGACCCCGACCAGATCCAGAGTGCCCTCCACGCGCAGCACGGCGCCGCGCGCGAAGAACGGTTGCAGTTCCTGCCAGGAAATCGCCGCTGTTTCGCCGAGCAGCTTGGTATAGAGAGTGCTAGGTTCTGAAGTAGGAGCAGACATGGGGATCACCTTCTATCGGGGGCGCCATGATAGCGCCAGTCAATCGGCAGGCAAGCCTTCACTCTCGGCTGTCATGCAGCGCAAAATGTCGGGACGCCGCCGGGTACTGGCTTTTTGCGTTCTGACACGGCAACTTAGGCGCGGGATCAGAAGCTTGTTGCAGATTGGCGGCTGAGCCCCGGTCTGCACCACATAAAACGAA
This sequence comes from Pseudomonas oryzae, assembly GCF_900104805.1. Taxonomy (NCBI): domain Bacteria; kingdom Pseudomonadati; phylum Pseudomonadota; class Gammaproteobacteria; order Pseudomonadales; family Pseudomonadaceae; genus Pseudomonas; species Pseudomonas oryzae. The sequence continues at coordinate 2,880,028 of NZ_LT629751.1, forward strand.
GACAACAGTGGAGCATTTATGAGCAAAGTCACAGGGAAGCTTTCCCGCCTGTTCGCCGCCATGGCCCTGGCCGGAGTGGCCAGCCACAGCTTGGCTGCCGACGACACCATCAAGATCGCCATCGCCGGCCCGATCACCGGCCCGGTCGCCCAGTACGGCGAGATGCAGTTCGTCGGCGCGGAAATGGCCATCGAGCAGATCAACAAGGCCGGCGGGGTCAACGGCCAGAAGCTCGAAGGCGTGCACTACGACGATGCCTGCGATCCCAAGCAGGCCGTGGCGGTGGCCAACAAGATCGTCAACGACGGCATCTCCTTCGTCGTCGGCCACCTCTGCTCCAGCTCCACCCAGCCGGCGTCCGACATCTACGAGGACGAAGGCATCCTGATGATCAGCCCGGCCGCCACCAGCCCGGACATCACCGCGCGCGGCTACCAGATGATCTTCCGCACCATCGGCCTGGACAGCCTGCAGGGCCCCACCGCCGGCAAGTTCATCGCCGAGACGATCAAACCGGCCAACGTCGCGGTGATCCACGACAAGCAGCAGTACGGCGAAGGCATCGCCACCGCGGTCAAGCAGACCCTGGAGCAGGGCGGCGTCAAGGTCGGCCTGTTCGAAGGCATCAACAGCGGCGACAAGGACTTCTCCTCGCTGATCGCCAAGCTCAAGCAGGCCGGCGTCGACTTCGTCTACTACGGCGGCTACCACCCGGAGCTCGCCCTGCTGATGCGCCAGAGCGCCGAGAAGGGCCTGAAGGTGCGCTTCATGGGACCGGAAGGCGTCGGCAACTCGGAAATCTCCGCCCTCGCCGGCCCGGCCTCCGAAGGCATGCTGGTGACCCTGCCGAAGTCCTTCGATCAGGATCCGAAGAACCAGGCGCTGGTCGAGGCGTTCAAGGCCAAGAAGCAGGATCCGTCCGGCCCGTTCGTGTTCCCGTCCTACGCCGCCGTGCAGGTGATCGCCGAGAGCATCGACAAGACCGACAGCACCGACCCGGTGAAGGTAGCCGAGGCCCTGCGCAGCAATACCTTCGAGACCCCCACCGGGGCGCTCGCCTTCGACGAGAAGGGCGACCTGAAGGACTTCAGCTTCGTGGTCTACGAGTGGCACGCCGACGGCAGCAAGACCCTGGCGAAGTAACGAAACCGTCCGGCCGGGCACCTACCCGGCCGCGACACCCCCAGGCAGCACCGGCGGCGGATCCCGCCGGTGGCTGCAGGATCCGATCTCTGCGCGGCCGGCCAACCGGCCCGTACGACCTGGTGTAGGCAAAGCTCCGGACGCATGGACCACCGGATCGGCCAGCGGCCGAGGCTCGCACGCACCCGTCACACCCGCGCGAAGATCCTCAGGAGAGGCGTCATGCCCGAGCTCTACCACTACCTGCAACAACTGGTGAACGGCCTCACGGTCGGCAGCACCTATGCCCTGATCGCCATCGGCTACACCATGGTCTACGGCATCATCGGCATGATCAACTTCGCCCACGGCGAGGTGTACATGATCGGCTCCTACGTGGCCTTCATCGCCATCGCCGGTCTCGGCCTGCTGGGGTTGGACAGCCTGCCGCTGGTGATGTTCGCCGCCTTCGCCGCCAGCATCATCGTCACCAGCGCCTACGGCTACAGCATCGAGCGAGTCGCCTACCGCCCGCTGCGCGGCAGCAACCGGCTGATCCCGCTGATCTCGGCGATCGGCATGTCGATCTTCCTGCAGAACCAAGTGCTTCTGGCCCAGGACTCCAAGGACAAGGCCATCCCCAACCTGCTGCCGGGCAACTTCGTGTTCGGCGAAAGCACCATGAGCGGTGTGGTGATCTCCTACATGCAGGTACTGATCTTCGTCGTCACCCTGGCGACCATGCTCGGTCTGACCCTGTTCATCTCCCGCTCGCGTCTCGGCCGCGCCTGCCGCGCCTGTGCCGAGGACATCAAGATGACCAACCTGCTGGGCATCGACAGCAACCGCATCATCGCCCTGACCTTCGTCATCGGCGCCGCCCTGGCCGCGGTGGCGGCGGTGCTGCTGGGCATGCAGTACGGCGTGATCAACCCGCACATCGGCTTCCTCGCCGGCATCAAGGCGTTCACCGCCGCCGTGCTCGGCGGCATCGGCAGCATCCCCGGCGCCATGCTCGGCGGCCTGCTGCTCGGCGTGGCCGAAGCGTTCGGCGCCGACTTCTTCGGCGACCAGTACAAGGACGTGGTGGCCTTCGGCCTGCTGGTGCTGGTGCTGCTGTTCCGCCCCACCGGCATCCTCGGCCGCCCGGAGGTGGAAAAGGTATGAACCACTCGACTACTGGCAAGAATCTCAAGACGGCCTTCTTCAGCGCCCTGCTGGTGCTGGCGGTGGCCTATCCGGTGCTCGGCCTCAAGCTGACCACCGTCGGCGTGCGCGTCGAAGTGCACGGCGCCAGCGCGGCCACCCTGTGGACCATCGCCGCCTGCGCGCTGGCCATGTTCGTCTGGCAACTGCTGCGCGATCGCTTCGCCGCCGCCTGCGCCGGCGCGCCGCGCCTGCCCAGCCTGCCCAGCGGCGCCGGCAACTTCCTCACCCAGCCCAAGGCCCAGCTCTGGGTGGTGCTCGGCCTGGTGGTGGTCGGCCTGATCTGGCCGTTCTTCGCCTCGCGCGGCGCGGTGGACATCGCCACCCTGATCCTGATCTACGTGATGCTCGGCCTCGGCCTGAACATCGTGGTCGGCCTCGCCGGGCTGCTTGATCTGGGCTACGTCGGCTTCTACGCCGTGGGCGCCTACAGCTACGCTCTGCTGTCGCACTACTACGGTCTGGGTTTCTGGGAATGCCTGCCGATCGCCGGGGCGATGGCCGCGCTGTTCGGCTTCCTGCTCGGCTTCCCGGTGCTGCGCCTGCGCGGAGACTACCTGGCCATCGTCACCCTGGGCTTCGGCGAGATCATCCGCATCCTGCTGCGCAACATGACCTGGCTGACCGGCGGCCCCAACGGCATCAGCGGCATCGACAAGCCGACCCTGTTCGGCCTCAGCTTCGATCGCCGCGCGCCGGAGGGCATGCAGACCTTCCACGAGTTCTTCGGCATCGCCTACAACTCCAACTACAAGGTGATCTTCCTCTACCTGATCGCCCTGCTGCTGGTGCTGCTCACCCTGTTCGTGATCAACCGCCTGCTGCGCATGCCGCTCGGCCGCGCCTGGGAAGCCCTGCGTGAGGACGAGATCGCCTGCCGCGCGCTGGGCCTCAACCCGACGCTGATCAAGCTGTCGGCATTCACCCTCGGCGCCTGCTTCGCCGGTTTCGCCGGCAGCTTCTTCGCCGCGCGCCAGGGTCTGGTCAGCCCCGAGTCGTTCACCTTCATCGAGTCGGCGATCATCCTCGCCATCGTCGTGCTCGGCGGCATGGGCTCGCAGCTCGGCGTGATCCTCGCCGCGGTGGTGATGATCCTGCTGCCCGAGCTGGCCCGTGAATTCAACGAATACCGCATGCTGATGTTCGGTGCCCTGATGGTGCTGATGATGATCTGGCGGCCGCAAGGCCTGCTGCCGATGCAGCGTCCGCACCTGGAGGTACGTCAATGAGCCGCTCCCTGCTTGAAGTCCGCGACCTGTCCATGCGTTTCGGCGGCCTGCTGGCGGTCAACGGCGTGGCCCTCGACGTCCAGGAGAAACAGGTGGTGTCGATGATCGGCCCCAACGGTGCCGGCAAGACCACGGTGTTCAACTGCCTGACCGGCTTCTACCAGCCCACCGGCGGCAGCATCAAGCTGCGCGACGAGGCGATCCAGGGCCTGCCCGGCCACCAGATCGCCCGCAAGGGCGTGGTGCGCACCTTCCAGAACGTCCGCCTGTTCAAGGACATGACCGCGGTGGAGAACCTGCTGATCGCCCAGCATCGCCACCTCAACACCAACTTCCTCGCCGGCCTGCTGAAAACCCCGGCGTTTCGCCGCAGCGAACGCGAGGCCATGGACTTCGCCGCGCACTGGCTGGAGCGCGTCGACCTGCTCGAGGTGGCCAACCGTCCGGCCGGCACCCTGGCCTACGGCCAGCAGCGCCGCCTGGAAATCGCCCGCTGCATGATGACCCGCCCGCAGCTGTTGATGCTCGACGAGCCGGCCGCCGGCCTCAACCCGCGCGAGACCGAAGAGCTCAAGCAGCTGATCGGCGTGCTGCGCGACGAGCACGGCGTCACCGTGCTGCTGATCGAGCACGACATGCATCTGGTGATGAGCATTTCCGACCACATCTACGTGATCAACCAGGGCACCCCCCTGGCGGACGGCACGCCGGAGCAGATCCGCAGCAACCCGGACGTGATCAAGGCCTATCTGGGGGAAGCCTGAACCATGTTGAGATTCGAGAACGTCTCCACCTTCTACGGCAAGATCCAGGCGCTGCACGGGGTCAGCCTCGAGGTGCAGAAGGGCGAGATCGTCACCCTGATCGGCGCCAACGGCGCCGGCAAGTCCACCCTGCTGATGACCCTGTGCGGCAGCCCGCGCGCCGCCAGCGGCAGCATCCGCTACCTCGGCGAGGAGCTGGTCGGCCAGGATTCCTGCCACATCATGCGCAAGAGCATCGCCATCGTCCCCGAAGGGCGGCGGGTGTTCGCCCGCCTGACGGTGGAGGAGAACCTGGCCATGGGCGGCTTCTTCAGCAGCAAGGATGACTACCAGGAGCAGATGGACAAGGTGCTCGGCCTGTTCCCGCGCCTCAAGGAGCGCTTTGCCCAGCGCGCCGGCACCATGTCCGGCGGCGAGCAGCAGATGCTCGCCATCGGTCGCGCGCTGATGAGCAAGCCGCGCCTGCTGCTGCTCGACGAGCCGTCGCTGGGCCTGGCGCCGATCATCATCCAGCAGATCTTCGACATCATCGAACAGCTGCGCAAGGACGGCGTCACCGTGTTCCTGGTCGAGCAGAACGCCAACCAGGCGCTGCGGCTGGCCGACCGCGGCTACGTGCTGGAGAACGGCCGCATCGTCCTGCAGGACAGCGGCGAGGCACTGCTGGCCAATCCGGAGGTGCGCAAGGCCTACCTGGGCGGCTGACGATCCAGAAGGTGCGCGCGGCGCACCCTACGCTCGGGCCGCGCTCGTGCTGTAGGGTGCACCGCGCGCACCACAGGCGGCCGCCAATGAATCGCAGGCACAAAAAAGGGCGACCGAAGTCGCCCTTTTTCTCGATCAAGCAGAACTTAGTTCTGGTTGCTCATCTGAGCCTTGATCAGGTCGCCGATGGTGGTCGGACCGGCGCTCACGTCTTGCTTGCGCAGTTCCTTCATGGCTTCCTTCTCGTCGTCGACGTCCTTGGACTTGATCGACAGGCTGATCACGCGGCTCTTGCGGTCGATGCTGATGATCTTGGCTTCGACTTCGTCGCCTTCCTTCAGCACGTTGCGCGCGTCTTCGACGCGGTCACGGCTGATTTCGGAAGCCTTCAGCACGCCTTCCACTTCGGTGGCCAGGGTGATGACGGCGCCCTTGGCGTCGACTTCCTTCACGGTGCCACGGACGATGGCGCCTTTCTCGTTCAGGGCGGCGTAGTTGGAGAACGGATCGTCTTCCAGCTGCTTGATGCCCAGGGAGATGCGCTCGCGCTCCGGATCCACGGACAGGATGACGGTTTCCAGCTCGTCGCCCTTCTTGAAGCGACGCACGGCTTCTTCGCCGGCTTCGTTCCAGGAGATGTCGGACAGGTGAACCAGACCGTCGATGCCGCCTTCCAGACCGATGAAGATACCGAAATCGGTGATCGACTTGATGGTGCCGGAAATGCGGTCGCCCTTGTTGAAGTGGCCGGAGAACTCTTCCCACGGGTTCGGCTTGCACTGCTTGATGCCGAGGGAGATACGACGGCGCTCTTCGTCGATGTCCAGAACCATGACTTCCACTTCGTCGCCGACCTGAACGACCTTGGACGGGTGGATGTTCTTGTTGGTCCAGTCCATCTCGGACACGTGCACCAGACCCTCGACGCCTTCTTCCAGCTCGGCGAAGCAGCCGTAGTCGGTCAGGTTGGTGACGCGAGCCTGCACGCGGGTGCCTTCCGGATAACGGGCCTTGATGGCGACCCACGGATCTTCGCCCAGCTGCTTCAGACCCAGGGAGACGCGGTTGCGCTCGCGGTCGAACTTGAGGACCTTGACCTCGATCTCGTCACCGACGTTGACGATCTCGGACGGATGCTTGATGCGCTTCCAGGCCATGTCGGTGATGTGCAGCAGGCCATCGACGCCGCCCAGGTCGACGAACGCACCGTAGTCGGTGAGGTTCTTGACGATACCCTTGACCTGCTGGCCTTCCTGCAGGGATTCCAGCAGGGCTTCGCGCTCGGCGCTGTTCTCGGCTTCCAGCACGCTGCGACGGGAAACGACAACGTTGTTGCGCTTCTGGTCGAGCTTGATGACCTTGAACTCGAGTTCCTTGTTTTCCAGGTGGGCGGTATCGCGCACCGGACGGACGTCGACCAGCGAACCCGGCAGGAAGGCGCGGATGCCGTTGATGTCGACGGTGAAGCCGCCCTTGACCTTGCCGTTGATGATGCCCTTGACCACTTCTTCGGCAGAGAACGCGGCTTCCAGAACCAGCCAGGACTCGGCGCGCTTGGCCTTCTCGCGGGACAGCTTGGTCTCGCCGAAGCCATCTTCCACGGCGTCCAGCGCAACGTGGACTTCGTCGCCGACCTTGATGGTCAGCTCGCCCTGCTCGTTGTAGAACTGCTCGACCGGGATGACGCCCTCGGACTTGAGGCCGGCATGCACGGTAACCCAGTCACCGTCGATGTCGACCACGATGCCGGTGATGATGGCACCCGGCTGCATGTCGAGGGATTTCAGGCTTTCTTCAAAAAGTTCTGCGAAGCTTTCGCTCATGTTCATACCTGTTGATCAAGGGCACAGGGAATATGCCCGATCCGCACCCCAGCCGGCACGGGTTCGTTTGTCATAGAGAGGCGGCGGAATTGGACTGGTTTCCGTCCGCCTCGCTGGGTCATCCGGCCAGATCGCGCGCGGCGATTTCGGCAAGGATGCGCTCCAGTACCTGCTCGATCGAGAGCTCGGTGGAGTCCAGCAGAACGGCGTCTTGCGCCGGCTTCAGCGGAGCCACGGCACGCTGCGTGTCGCGCTCGTCGCGCGCACGGATCTCTTCCAGCAGACTGCACAGATTAGCATCCGGCACCTTGTCCTTCAACTGCAGGTAGCGGCGGCGGGCGCGCTCCTCGGCGCTGGCGGTGAGGAAGACCTTCAACGGTGCGTCGGGAAATACCACGGTGCCCATGTCGCGACCGTCGGCGATCAGCCCCGGCGCCACGCGGAAATCGCGTTGGCGCTGCAGCAGCGCGCTGCGCACCGAGGGCAGCGCAGCGACCTGCGAGGCGCCGGCACCCGCCTGCTCGGTGCGCAGCTCGTCGCCGACCTCCTCGCCCTCCAGCAGGATGCGCTGGCCGTGCATGCCTTCGGCAGCGGCGACGAACTGCACGTCGAGGTTGGCGGCCAGCGCCTGCAGCGCCGCCTCGTTGTCCAGGGCGATGCCATGCCGTCCGGCGGCCAGCGCCAGCAGGCGGTACAGCGCGCCGGAGTCGAGCAGATGCCAGCCGAGCTGACGCGCCAGGCGGCTGCACACAGTGCCCTTGCCCGAACCGCTCGGCCCGTCGATGGCGACGACCGGTGGCAGCGTGATCATTGCTCGCCTTCCCTGGCCACGCGCACGCCGACCTCGCCGCACAGGGCGAGGAAGTTGGGGAACGAGGTGGCCACGTTGGCGCAGTCGTGGATGCGGATCGGCGCGCTGGCGCGCAGCGAGGCGATGCTGAACGACATGGCGATGCGGTGGTCGCCGTGCGCCCACACTTCGCCACCGCCGATCGGGCCGCCGTCGATGACGATGCCATCCGGGGTCGGCTCGGCCTTGACGCCGCAGGCCTTGAGGCCGTCGGCCATCACCTGGATGCGGTCGGACTCCTTGACCCGCAGCTCCTCGGCGCCACGCAGCACGGTGCGCCCTTCGGCGCAGGCGGCGGCGACGAACAGCACCGGGAACTCGTCGATGGCCAGCGGCACCAGATCCTCGGGAATCTCGATGCCCTTGAGCTTGGCGCTGCGCACGCGGATGTCGGCCACCGGCTCGCCGCCGACCACACGCTGGTTTTCCAGGGTCAGATCGCCGCCCATCAGTTTGAGGATGTCGATCACCCCGGTACGGGTCGGGTTGATGCCGACGTGCTCGAGGACCAGCTCGGAGCCTTCGGCGATGCTCGCCGCGACCAGGAAGAAGGCCGCCGAGGAGATGTCCGCCGGCACCTCGATGTGGGTGGCGGTGAGCTGGTGGCCGCTCTCAACCTTGGCGGTGGCGCCCTCGACGCTCACCGGATAGCCGAAGCCGCGCAGCATGCGCTCGGTATGGTCGCGGGTCGGCGCCGGCTCGGTCACCGAAGTTTCGCCGGCGGCGTAGAGGCCGGCGAGCAGCAGGCAGGATTTGACCTGGGCGCTGGCGATCGGCATGTCGTAGTGCATGCCGGTCAGGCGCTGGCCGCCCTTGATGGTCAGCGGCGGACGGCCTTCCGGACCGGTCTCGATCACCGCGCCCATCTCGCGCAGCGGCTTGGCCACGCGGTTCATCGGCCGCTTGGACAGCGACGGGTCGCCGGTCAGCACGGTGTCGAACGGCTGCGCGGCGAGCAGGCCGGAGAGCAGGCGCATGGAGGTGCCGGAGTTGCCCATGTACAGCGGGCCGGCCGGCGCCTTGAGGCCGTGCAGGCCGACGCCGTGCACGGTGACGCGGCCATGGTGCGGGCCTTCGATCACCACGCCCATGTCGCGGAAGGCCTGGATGGTGGCCAGGGCGTCCTCGCCCTCGAGGAAGCCTTCCACCTCGGTGGTGCCCTCGGCCAGCGAGCCGAGCATGATCGAGCGGTGGGAGATGGACTTGTCGCCCGGGACGCGAATCCGTCCGCTCAGGCTGCCGCCCGGTTGGGCCAGGAAGATCAGGTCGTTGGAATGCATGGCGTCCACATAGGCCCGTTGGGCCAGGATTTTGCTGAAATGCTCGCGGGCGACGCGGGCGCGGGTAAACACGCCCAGCAGGTGATGCCCGTCCCCTTGGTCGATCGCCTCGCGCAGCACGTCGAGGTCGCTGCGGAAGCGGTCGAGGATACGCAACACCGCCTCGCGATTGGCGAGGAAGATGTCGTGCCACATCACCGGGTCGCTGCCGGCGATGCGGGTGAAGTCGCGAAAGCCGCCGGCGGCGTAGCGGAAGATCTCCAGATTCTCGCTCTGGTGGGCCAGCGAGTCGACCAGGCCGAAAGCCAGCAGGTGCGGCAGGTGGCTGGTGGCGGCGAGCACCTCGTCGTGGTGCTCGACGCTCATGTGTTCGACGTCGGCGTCCAGCGCGCGCCACAGGCGGTCGACCAGCGCCAGCGCGCTGGCGTCGGTCTCGGCCAGCGGGGTTAGGATCACCTTGTGGCGGCGGTACAGCTTGCCGTTGGCCGCCTCCACGCCGCTCTTCTCCGAGCCGGCGATCGGGTGGCCGGGCACGAAGCGCGCCACCCGCGCGCCGAAGGCGGCGCGCGCGGCGCGCACCACGTTGCCCTTGGCGCTGCCGACGTCGGTGAGCACGGCATCGCCCAGCTCGAAGGTGGCCAGTTGGGCCAGCACCTTCTCCATGGCGATGATCGGCACCGCCAGCATGATCGCGTCGGCGCCGACGCAGGCGGCGGCCAGCTCGCTCTCGCAGCGGTCGACCACGCCGAGCTGCACCGCCAGACGGCGCGACTCGGCGTCGAGGTCGACACCGACCACCTCGCGGCACAGCCCCCTGTCGCGCAGCCCCTTGGCGAAGGAGCCGCCGATCAGGCCGAGGCCGACCACCACCAGGCGGCCGACGATGGGCTCAGCCTTGCGTTCAGCCACGATCGAGCACCTGGGCGAGCGCCGCAAGGAAACGGGCGTTCTCCGCCTGGGTGCCGATGGACACGCGCAGGAAGGTCGGCATGCCGTAACCGGCCACCGGGCGCACGATCACGCCGCGTTCGAGCAGCCCCTGGTTGATCGGCGCGGCATCGCAGCCGAAATCGACGGCGAGGAAGTTGCCCTTGCTGGGAATCCACTTCAGACCCAGCGCGGCCAGGCCGGCCTCCAGCTGGGCCATGCCGGCAGCGTTGACCCGACGCCCCTCGGCCAGGTACTCGGCGTCGTCCAGCGCGGCGCAGGCGGCGACCAGTGCCAGGCTGTTGACGTTGAACGGCTGGCGCACACGATTGAGCACGTCGGCCACCTGTGGCGAGGAGGCGGCGTAGCCGACGCGCAGGCCGGCCAGGCCGTAGGCCTTGCACAGGGTGCGGGTGACGATCAGGTTCGGGTAGCGCGCGAGGTATTCGAGGCCGTTGGGCAGTTCGGAACCCTCGGCGAACTCGATGTAGGCCTCGTCGAGCACCACCAGCACGTTCTGCGGCACGCGGGAGAGGAAGGATTCCAGCGCCTGCGGGCCGAACCAGGTGCCGGTCGGGTTGTTCGGGTTGGCGACGAACACCACGCGGGTGTTGGCGTCGATGGCCGCCAGCATGGCCTCCAGGTCGTGGCCGTGGTCCTTCGCCGGCACGGCACGACCCTCGGCGCCGGTGGCCTGAGTGGAGATCGGGTAGACGGCGAAAGCGTACTGGCTGAACACCGCGTTCAGCCCCGGTGCCAGCCAGGCGCGGGCGATCAGGTCGAGCACGTCGTTGGAGCCGTTGCCCAGGGTGATCTGCGCCGGATTCAGGCCGAAGCGCTCGCTCAGCTTGGCCTTGAGCGCATAGCCGCTGCCGTCGGGATAGCGGGTGATGTCGCCCAGCTCGGCGCGGATCGCCTCCAGCGCCTTCGGCGACGGGCCGAGCGGGTTCTCGTTGCTGGCCAGTTTGACGATGCCAGCCGGATCGAGGTTCAGCTCGCGGGCCAGTTCGTCGACCGGCTTGCCCGGCACGTAGGGGGACAGCTTCTGCACGCCCGGCACGGCCAGGGCGAGAAAATCACAGCTCATCGGTTTGCCTCCGGCAAGGATCGCCGGCCGCGGGGCAAGGGCGACCCGGGCCGGCGCAGACGCGTTTTACAGTACTGCCTTGGGGTAGGAGCCGAGCACCTTCACGGCGACGGTGTCCTGGCGGATCTTCTCGAGCACACCCTTGACCAGCGGATCGTGCTGGTGACCGACGAAGTCGATGAAGAACACGTAGGTCCACTTGCCGCTACGCGACGGACGGGTCTCGATGCGGGTCAGGTCGATGCCGTTCTGGTGGAACGGCGCCAGCAGGTCGTGCAGCGCCCCCGGCTTGTTGTTGGTGGAGACGATGATCGAGGTCTTGTCGTCGCCGGTCGGCGGCACTTCCTGGTTGCCGATGATCAGGAAGCGCGTGGAGTTGTCCGGGCGGTCCTCGATCTTCTCGTACAGCTTGCTCAGCCCGTACAGCTGGGCCGCCATGTCGCCGGCGATCGCCGCGCTGTTCCACTCGCTCTTCACCCTTTTCGCGGCGTCGGCGTTGCTCGACACCGCCACGCGCTCGACGTTCGGGTAGTGCGCGTCCAGCCACTTGCGGCACTGCGCCAGCGACTGCGCATGCGAGTAGATGCGCGAGATCTTGTCGGTCTTGGTGGTCTCGCCGACCAGCAGGTGGTGGTGGATGCGCAGCTCCACCTCGCCGCAGATCACCAGGTCGTGCTCGAGGAAGCTGTCGAGGGTGTGGTTGACCGCGCCCTCGGTGGAGTTCTCCACCGGCACCACGCCGAAGTTGACCGCACCGGCGGCCACCTCGCGGAACACCTCGTCGATCGCCGCCATCGGCTGGCTGATCACCGCGTGGCCGAAGTGCTTGAGCGCGGCAGCCTGGGTGAAGGTGCCTTCCGGACCGAGATAGGCGACCTTGAGCGGATGCTCGAGGGCCAGGCAGGTCGACATGATCTCGCGGAACAGCCGGGCGACCTCTTCGTTGCCCAGCGGCCCCTTGTTGATCTCCATGATGTGCTTGAGCACCCAAGCCTCGCGCTCGGGGCGATAGAACACCGGCTTCTCGCCGGGCTGCAGCGACGCCATCTTGACCTGGGCCACCTGTTCGGCGCAGCGGGCGCGCTCGCTGATCAGCTCGAGAATCTTCTCGTCAAGGCTGTCGATGCGCACCCGCAGGGCCTGCAGCTGCTCCTTCTCGCTCATCAGCCGTGCTCCTTCTCGAACTCGGCCATATAGGCGACCAGCGCCTGTACCGCGTCGAGGCCGACGGCGTTGTAGATCGAGGCGCGCATGCCGCCGACCGAGCGATGCCCCTTGAGGTTGAGCAGCCCACGCGCCTCGGCGCCGGCGAGGAAGGCCTTGTCGAGCTTCTCGTCGGCCAGACGGAACGGCACGTTCATCCACGAGCGGGCATTGTGGGCGATCGGGTTGGTGTAGAAGTCGCTGGCGTCGATGGCGCCGTACAGCAGTTCCTGCTTGGCGCGGTTGCGCCGCTCCATCTCCTCGAGACCGCCCTGCTCCTTGACCCAGGCGAACACCAGGCCGGACAGGTACCAGGAGAAGGTCGCCGGGGTGTTGTACATCGAGCCGTTGTCGGCGGCGACCTTGTAGTCGAGCATGGTCGGGCAGATCGAGCGGGCGCGGCCCAGCAGGTCCTCGCGGATGATCGCCACCACCAGGCCGCTCGGGCCGATGTTCTTCTGCGCGCCGGCGTAGATCATGCCGAACTGCGACACGTCGAGCGGACGCGAGAGGATGTCCGAGGACATGTCGACCACCAGCGGCACCTCGCCGGTCTGCGGCACCCAGTCGAACTGCAGGCCGCCGATGGTCTCGTTGCTGCAGTAGTGGACATAGGCGGCATCCTTGGAGAGCTGCCAGTCGTTCTGTCCGGGGATGGCGAAGTAGTCGTAGGCCTTGGCGCTGGCGGCGACGTTGATGTTGCCGAAGCGGCGCGCTTCCTCGATGGCTTTCTTCGACCAGATGCCGGTCTCGACGTAGTCGGCGACGCCGTCCTCGGGCAGCAGGTTGAGCGGGATCTGGGCGAACTGCTGGCTGGCGCCGCCCTGCATGAACAGCACCTTGTAGTCGGACGGGATGCTCAGCAGGTCGCGCAGGTCCTGCTCGGCCTTCTCGGCGATGGCGACGTACTCGTCGCTGCGGTGGCTCATCTCCATCACCGACAGGCCCTTGCCGTGCCAGTCGAGGAGTTCGGCCTGGGCGCGCTCGAGCACCGCGGTGGGAAGGGCGGCCGGGCCGGCGCAGAAGTTATAGGCTCGCTTGCTCACGTCTTTCTCTCTCATTCACCGATGACCGCCGCCCGGGGCGACGGTGCGCTGTCAATCTTGTAAGGCGGTCAGCCCGCGGGGCCCGGCTCACGCCCGGCCCGCCGCCGCTCACTCCTCGCTGCCGGCCAGCTCGCCAACCTCGTCGTCGACCGGTTCCTCGCCGTTGTCCGACGGCTCCTGCACCCGCTCTAGGCCGACCAGGGTCTCGCCCTCGGCCAGCTTGATCAGGGTCACGCCCTGGGTGTTGCGGCTGAGCAGCGACACCTCGTCGACGCGGGTACGCACCAGGGTGCCCTGATCGGAGATCAGCATGATCTCCTCGCCTTCCTGCACCTGGATGGCGCCGATCAGCGGACCGTTGCGCTCGTTGGTGACCATGGCGATCACCCCCTGGCCGCCACGGCCGCGGCGCGGGAACTTGGACAGCGGGGTGCGCTTGCCGTAGCCGCGCTCGGAGGCGGTGAGGATCTGCGCGCCCGACTCGGGAATCAGCATGGAGATCAGCTGCTGGCCGCCGCCCAGCTTCATGCCGCGCACGCCGCGGGCGTTGCGGCCCATGGTGCGCACCACGCTCTCGGCGAAGCGGATCACCTTGCCGGCGCTGGAGAACAGCATGACCTCGCGGGCGCCGTCGGTGATCGCCGCGGCGATCAGGGTGTCGCCCTCGACCAGGTCCAGGGCGATCAGGCCGGCCTTGCGCGGGCGGCTGAACTGCACCAGCGGCACCTTCTTCACGGTGCCGAAGGCGGTGGCCATGAAGATGTAGGCGCCGGTCGGCTCGGCGACCAGTTCGGCGGTCTCGCCCTCGGCCTCTTCGGCGGCCTCGGCGGCTTCGACCACTTCGCCCTCGATCACCACGCTTTCGGCGTCCAGATCGTCCTCGCCGCCCGACTGCTGCAGGGCTTCCAGATCGACCTGGAGCATGGCGGTGATGCGCTCGCCCTCGTCCAGCGGCAGCAGGTTGACCAGCGGGCGGCCGCGCGCGGTGCGCGACGCCTCGGGGATCTCGAAGGTGCGCAGCCAGTAAACCTTGCCCTTGCTGGAGAACAGCAGCAGGGTGGCGTGGCTGTTGGCCACCAGCAGGTGCTCGACGTAGTCCTCGTCCTTCACTCCGGTGGCCGACTTGCCCTTGCCGCCGCGGCGCTGCGCCTGGTAGGCGGACAGCGGCTGGCTCTTGGCGTAGCCGCCGTGGGAGATGGTCACCACGCGCTCTTCCTCTGGGATGAGGTCTGCGATGGTCAGATCTTCCTGGCTGGCGCGGATCTCGGTGCGGCGGGCATCGCCGAACTCGGCCTTGACCTTCTCCAGCTCCTCGCGGATCACTTCCATCAGCCGCTCGGGGCTGGTGAGGATGCGGATCAGCTCGCCGATCTGCACGAGGATCTCCTGGTACTCGGCGAGCAGCTTCTCGTGCTCGAGGCCGGTCAGGCGGTGCAGGCGCAGCTCGAGGATGGCCTGGGCCTGCTCGGGCGACAGATGGTACTTGCCACCCTGCAGGCCGTACTGCGGATCGAGGTCGTCCGGGCGGCAGGCGTCGGCACCGGCGCGCTCGACCATCGCCTCCACCGCGCTGGATTCCCATGCGGTGGCGATCAGGCGTTCCTTGGCCTCGGCCGGGGTCGGCGAGGACTTGATCAGCTCGATCACCGGGTCGATGTTGGACAGCGCCACCGCCTGGCCTTCGAGGATGTGACCGCGCTCGCGGGCCTTGCGCAGCTCGTAGACGGTACGGCGGGTCACCACTTCGCGGCGGTGACGGACGAACACCTCGAGCATGTCCTTGAGGTTCAGCGTGCGCGGCTGGCCGTCGACCAGCGCCACCACGTTGATGCCGAACACGCTCTGCATCTGGGTCTGGGCGTAGAGGTTGTTGAGCACCACCTCGCCCACCTCGCCACGGCGCAGCTCGATGACCACGCGCATGCCGTCCTTGTCGGACTCGTCGCGCAGCTCGCTGATGCCCTCGATCTTCTTTTCCTTGACCAGCTCGGCGATCTTCTCGATCAGGCGCGCCTTGTTCAGCTGGTAGGGCAGCTCGGTGATGACGATCTGCTGGCGGCCGCCGCCCTTCTCCATCTCCTCGATCTCGGCGCGCGCGCGGATGTAGATGCGCCCGCGGCCGGTGCGATAGGCCTCGATGATGCCGGCGCGACCGTTGATGATGCCCGCGGTCGGGAAGTCCGGACCGGGGATGAACTGCATCAGCTCGTCGACCGACAGCTCGGGGTTGTCGATCAGCGCCAGGCAGCCGTCGATCACCTCGCCGAGGTTGTGCGGCGGGATGTTGGTGGCCATGCCCACGGCGATACCGCTGGAACCGTTGACCAGCAGGTTGGGGATCTTGGTCGGCATGACCGCCGGAATCTGCTCGGTGCCGTCGTAGTTGGGCACCCAGTCGACGGTTTCCTTGTCGAGGTCGGCGAGCAGCTCGTGAGCCAGCTTGGCCATGCGCACTTCGGTGTAACGCATGGCCGCGGCGTTGTCGCCGTCCACCGAGCCGAAGTTGCCCTGGCCGTCGACCAGCATGTAGCGCAGCGAGAACGGCTGGGCCATGCGCACGATGGTGTCGTACACCGCGGTGTCGCCGTGTGGGTGGTATTTACCGATCACGTCGCCGACCACACGGGCGGACTTCTTGTACGGCTTGTTCCAGTCGTTGCCCAGCTCGCTCATGGCGAACAGCACGCGCCGGTGCACAGGTTTCAGACCGTCGCGCGCGTCCGGCAGGGCGCGCCCGACGATCACGCTCATCGCATAGTCGAGGTAGGACTGCTTCAGCTCGTCTTCGATATTGACCGGGAGGATTTCTTTGGCCAGTTCGCCCATGAGAAGCCTGGTTCCTTTGATCTAGGCGGGGCTGCCAGAGCAGCCCGAACGCGCAATGCGAGAGGCCCGCTCACGGGCCTATATAAACCGCCGGAGCTTACCACAACCGCCGTCCCGGGCACATGCGACCCGGGCCGGCTCAGTGCAGGCGCTTGCGGCACATCAACTGGGCCATCTTTTCCGCGTCCGGGCGCTCGACCACGCCCTTCTCGGTGACGATGGCGTCGATCAGGTCGGCCGGGGTGACGTCGAACACCGGGTTGACCGCCTCGACCTCGGCAGCCACGCGCTTGCCGCCGACCTCGAGCAGCTCGCGGCCGTCGCGCTCCTCGATCGGGATGTCGTCGCCGCTTTCCAGGTTCATGTCGATGGTCGAGCTGGGCGCCACCACCATGAAGCGCACGCCGTGGTGCATGGCGTTGACCGCCAGCTGGTAGGTGCCGATCTTGTTGGCCACGTCGCCGTTGGCGGTGATGCGGTCGGCGCCGACGATCACCCAGCTGATGCCCTCGGTCTTCATCAGATGCGCCGCGGCGGCGTCGGCGATCAGGCTCACCGGCACCTGCTCGTTGGCCAGCTCCCAGGCGGTCAGCCGCGCGCCCTGCAGCCACGGGCGGGTCTCGTCGGCGAACACCCGCTCGACCAGACCGGCGACGTGGGCGGCACGGATCACGCCGAGGGCGGTACCGAAGCCGCCGGTAGCCAGCGCGCCGGTGTTGCAGTGGGTCAGCAGCTTCTGCGGCGAGGCGTCGTGACGACGGATCAGCTCGACGCCGAGCTGGGCCATGGTCAGGTTGGCCTCGCGGTCGCTGTCGTGGATGCCGACCGCCTCGGCCTCCAGGGCGGCGAGCACGTCGTCGCCGTCGGCCAGACGGTTGAGGCGCTCGCGCATGCGCTCCAGCGCCCAGAACAGGTTGACCGCGGTCGGCCGCGACTCGGCCAGCACGCGGAAGTCCTCCTCCAGCGCCGCCTGCCAGTCGCCGCCGGCCGCCAGCCGCGCGCGGGCGCCGAGCACCACGCCGTAGGCGGCGGCGATGCCGATCGCCGGCGCGCCGCGCACCACCATCAGGCGGATCGCCTCGGCCACCCCGGCGGCGCTGTCGTAGCGGTGCCAGGTTTCCTCGAACGGCAGCACGCGCTGGTCGAGCAGATACAGGGCGCCATCGCGCCAGTCGATTGCCTTGACCTTTTCCGCTGCCAGCAATTGCTCACGCATTGGGGGACTCCTCGCCGATTCCTGAAAAAGCCGCCGAGTATACCCCCTTGCGCCGGCCACGGCCGCTTCAAGACGGCCACGCCAGCCGCTACACTCGCAGGCCGTCAAGCCGCTGCACCGGAAGCCCCCATGCCCAGCACCACCGCCCCCCTGGACCTGCTCCTGTTCCCCGAATGGATAGTGCCGGTGGAGCCGGCCGGCGTGGTGTTGCGCGATCATGCCCTGGGCATCCGCGACGGCCGCATCGCCCTGCTCGCCCCGCGCCAGCAGGCGCTGGCCGTGCCGGCCACCGAGCGCCGCGAGCTGCCCGGCATGCTGCTCGCCCCCGGCCTGGTCAACGCCCACGGCCACGCGGCGATGAGCCTGTTCCGTGGTCTGGCCGACGACCTGCCGCTGATGACCTGGCTGCAGGAGCACATCTGGCCGGCCGAGGCCAAGTGGGTCAGCGAGGAGTTCGTCCGCGACGGCAGCGAGCTGGCCCTCGCCGAGCAGATCCGCGGCGGCATCACCGCCTTCTCCGACATGTACTTCTTCCCCCACGTCGCCAGCGAGGTGGCGCACCGCGCCGGCGTGCGCGCGCAGATCACCATCCCGGTGCTGAACTTCCCGGTGCCCGGCGCCCACGACACCGACGAGGCGCTGCGCCGCGGCCTCGAGCTGTTCGCCGACCTGCGCCACCACCCGCGCATCCGCGTGGCCTTCGGCCCGCACGCGCCCTACACGGTCAGCGACGACCGCCTGGAGCGCGTGCGCGTGCTGGCCGAACAGCTCGACGCCGGCATCCACATGCACGTGCACGAAACCGCCTTCGAGGTGCAGCAGGCCCTCGAGCAGCACGGCGAGCGCCCACTGGCGCGCCTGGCGCGCCTCGGCCTGCTCGGCCCGCGCTTCCAGGCGGTGCACATGACCCAGATCGACGATGCCGACCTCGCCCTGCTGGTGCAGCACAACGCCAGCGTGATCCACTGCCCGGAGTCCAACCTCAAGCTGGCCAGCGGCTTCTGCCCGGTCGAGCGCCTGTGGCAGGCCGGCGTCAACGTCGCCATCGGCACCGATGGCGCGGCCAGCAACAACGACCTCGACCTGCTCGGCGAGACGCGCACCGCGGCCCTGCTGGCCAAGGCGGTGGCCGGCTCGGCCACCGCGCTGGACGCCCACCGCGCCCTGCGCATGGCCACCCTGAACGGCGCCCGCGCCCTCGGCATAGCCGACGAGTGCGGCTCGCTGGAGGCCGGCAAGAGCGCCGACCTGGTGGCCTTCGACCTCTCCGGCCTGGCCCAGCAACCGGTCTACGACCCGGTCTCGCAACTGGTCTACGCCAGCGGCCGCGACTGCGTGCGCCATGTCTGGGTCGGCGGCAAGCCACTGCTCGACGATGGTCGCCTGACCCGCTTCGACGCAGACGAACTGAGCGCCAAGGCACGCGCCTGGGGCCAGCGCATCGCCGGGGCCTGAGGAGTGGGGTGCGCCATGCGCACCGTCCCTCCCCTTGTGCTGCGCACCGCGCACCCTACGCAAGGCCGCCCGCCCCCAATCCGCCCAAAAACTGGCAAGATAGGCGGCTGACGCATCCAGCCTTGCCAACGGAATCCGCACCATGAGCAACGTCGATCACGCCGAAATCGCCAAGTTCGAGGCCCTCGCCCATCGCTGGTGGGACCGCGAGAGCGAGTTCAAGCCGCTGCACGAGATCAACCCGCTGCGGGTCAACTGGATCGACGAGCGCGTCGGCCTGGCCGGCAAGACGGTGCTCGACGTCGGCTGCGGCGGCGGCATCCTCAGCGAGTCGATGGCCCTGCGCGGCGCCCAGGTGACCGCCATCGACATGGGCGAGGCGCCGCTGGCGGTGGCGCGCCTGCACCAACTGGAGTCCGGCGTGCAGGTCGACTACCGGCAGAGCACCGCCGAGGCGCTGGCCGCCGAGATGCCAGGCCAGTTCGACGTGGTCACCTGCCTGGAGATGCTCGAGCACGTGCCCGACCCGGCCTCGGTGATCGCTGCCTGCCAGCGTCTGGTCAAGCCCGGCGGCCAGGTGTTCTTCTCGACCATCAACCGCAACCCCAAGGCCTATCTGCTGGCCATCGTCGGCGCCGAGTACGTGCTGAAGATGCTGCCGCGCGGCACCCACGACTTCCGCAAGTTCATCCGCCCCTCCGAGCTGGGCGCCTGGTGCCGTGACGCCGGCCTCGCGGTCAAGGACATCGTCGGCCTGACCTACAACCCGTTCGCCAAGACCTACAAGCTGGGCAGCGACGTCGACGTCAACTACATGATCCAGACCCGGCGCGAGGCATGAGCGGCATGCGGCTACGAGCGGTCCTGTTCGACATGGACGGCACGCTGGTCGACAGCGCGCCGGACTTCATCGCCATCTGCCAGGCCATGCGCGCAGTGCGCGGCCTGCCGCCGCTGGAGCCGCAGCGCATCCGCGACCAGGTGTCCGGCGGCGCGCGGGCGATGGTCGCCTGCACCTTCGGCCTCGACCCCGAGCACCCCGAGTTCGAGGGCCTGCGCCAGGAGTTCCTCGAGCGCTACCAGGAGCACTGCGCGGTGCTGACCCGGCCGTTCGACGGCATCCCCGAGCTGCTCGCCGACCTCGAGCGCGCCCGCCTGCGCTGGGGCGTGGCGACCAACAAGCCGCTGCGCTACGCCGCGCCGATCATGCAGCGTCTCGAGCTGGCCGAACGCGCGGCGGTGCTGGTCTGCCCCGACCACGTGGCACGCAGCAAGCCCGATCCGGAGATGCTCCTGCTGGCCTGCACGCAACTCGCCCTCGACCCGTGCGAAGTGCTCTATGTCGGAGACGACGCCCGCGACATCGAGGCCGGCCGCGCCGCCGGCACGCGCACGGTGGCGGTGCGCTACGGCTACATCCACCCCGACGACAACCCCGCGCACTGGGGCGCCGACCTGGTGGTCGACCACCCGCGCGAGCTGCGCGAGGTGCTGGACCGCGCGCTGTGCGGCTGCTGAGCCGTCCGGCGCGCGTTCGACTTCCGGCGCATAGCCGCTGCCGCGGCGCTGCGCGACACTCGACTGTAGACGCACGGGCAACGGCCCAGCCTGCCCACGGCCGCGACAGCGGCGGCCAGCACTGCATCGCCCGCCCACGCCGGGCCCGGCTACGCGATTTCGATTCGACGAGGCACTACCCATGTTCCAATACTCCGCCCGCCCCGACCTGCTCAAGGATCGCGTGATCCTGGTCACCGGCGCCGGCCGCGGCATCGGCGCCGCCGCTGCGCGCAGCTTCGCCGCCCATGGCGCCACGGTGATCCTGCTCGGCAAGACCATCGAGCACCTCGAGGAGGTCTACGACCAGATCGAGGCCGCCGGCGGCCCGCAGCCGGCGATCTTCCCGTTCAACCTGGAAACTGCCCAGCCGCACCAGTACGACGACCTCGCCGCCACCATCGAGCGCGAGTTCGGCCGCCTCGACGGCCTGCTGCACAACGCGGCGATCCTCGGCCCGCGCACGCCGATCGAGCAGTTCAGCGGCGACAACTTCATGCGCGTCATGCAGGTCAACGTCAACGCGGTGTTCATGCTCACCAGCGTGCTGCTGCCGCTGCTCAAGCTGTCCAGCGACGCCTCGGTGGTGTTCACCTCGAGCAGCGTCGGCCGCAAGGGACGCGCCTACTGGGGCGCCTACGCGGTGTCCAAGTTCGCCAACGAGGGGCTGATGCAGGTGCTCGCCGACGAGGTCGACGGCACCTGCGCGGTGCGCGCCAACAGCGTCAACCCCGGCGCCACCCGCACCGGCATGCGCGCCCAGGCCTACCCGGGCGAGAATCCGCTGCAGAATCCGCTGCCCGAGGACATCCTGCCGGTCTACCTGTACCTGATGGGGCCGGACAGCGCCGGGGTCAACGGCCAGGCCTTCGACGCCCAGTGACCCTCCCGCGGCTGGCCGTCCCATGGCCAGCCGTGCCCGCCTCCCTGCGGCGCCGCGCGAGCCGCGCCGCAGAGCCTTCCCCGATCACGACCTTGGTCGCAAGTCACTGACGGCGCGGCACTTTGCTGCCACACTCTGGCCATCCCGAATCACCGGAGTCGCCCTTTTCCATGTCGCTGTCCAGTGGGCTGATCACCGCGGTCGCCCTCCTCTACATGGCCGCCCTGTTCGCCATCGCCTTCTATGGCGACCGCCGGCAGAACCGCGGCATCAGCCGCCCCCGCCTGCGCGCCTGGATCTACAGCCTGTCCCTGGCGGTGTACTGCACCAGCTGGACCTTCTTCGGCTCGGTCGGCCAGGCCGCCGAGAACCTGTGGTCGTTCGTGCCGATCTATCTCGGTCCGGTGCTGCTGATGCTGTTCCTGCCGCAGATGCTGGCCAAGATGATCCTGATCAGCAAACAGGAGAACATCACCTCGATCGCCGACTTCATCGCCGCGCGCTATGGCAAGTCGCAGCCGCTGGCCATCGTGGTGACCCTGGTCTGCCTGGTCGGCGTGCTGCCCTACATCGCCCTGCAGCTCAAGGGTATCGTCCTCGGTGTCAACCTGCTCACCGGCGCCAAGGCCGACGCCAACGGCGTCGGCGCCCAGGACACCGCGCTGGTGGTGTCGCTGATCCTCGCCCTGTTCACCATCCTGTTCGGCACCCGCAACCTGGACGCCACCGAGCACCACCGCGGCATGGTCATGGCGGTCGCCTTCGAGTCGATCATCAAGCTGCTGGCCTTCCTTGCCGTCGGCGCCTACGTCACCTGGGGCCTGTTCGACGGCTTCGCCGACCTGCTCGACCGCGCGCAGAACACCCCTCGCCTGGACGACTACTGGCGGCAGCCGCTGGACTGGGCCTCGCTGCTGGTACAGACCGGCGTGGCGATGATGGCGATCGTCTGCCTGCCGCGGCAGTTCCACGTCACCGTGGTGGAGAACATCGAGCCGCGCGACCTCAACCTGGCGCGCTGGGTGTTCCCGCTGTACCTGCTGCTGGCCGCGCTGTTCGTGGTGCCGATCGCCCTGGCCGGGCAGATGCTACTGCCCGCCGGAGTCGTTCCCGACTCCTTCGTGATCAGCCTGCCGCTGGCCGAGGCGCATCCGGCGCTGGCCCTGCTGGCCTTCATCGGCGGCGCCTCGGCGGCCACCGGCATGGTGATCGTCGCCAGCGTCGCGCTGTCGACCATGATCTCCAACGACATGCTGCTGCCCTGGCTGCTGCGCCGGCACAGCGCCGAGCGCCCCTTCGAGGTGTTCCGCCACTGGCTGCTGTCGGTACGGCGGATCAGCATCATCGCCCTACTGCTGCTGGCCTACGTGATCTACCGGCTGATCGGTCCCAACATCAGCCTGGCCAGCATCGGCCAGATCGCCTTCGCCGCGATCACCCAGCTCGGCCCGGCGATGTTCGGCGCGCTGTACTGGAAGCAGGCCAACAGCCGCGGCGTGTTCGCCGGCCTGGCGGTGGGCGCGCTGCTGTGGTTCTACACCCTGCTGCTGCCGCTGGTGGCCAGCGGCATGAAGTGGTCGCTGGCGCAGCTGCCCGGCCAGCAGTGGCTGGCGACCAACCCGCTGAGCCTGCCGCTGGACGGGGTGACCCAGGGCACCCTGCTGTCGCTGTGCGGCAACTTCCTGACCTTCGCCCTGGTCTCCTGGCTGTCGCGCACCCGGGTGTCCGAGCACTGGCAGGCCAGCCGTTTCGTCGGCCAGGAGGCTTCGGTACGCCCCAGCCCGCGCATGCTGCTGGCGGTGCAGGTGCAGGACCTCTTGATGCTGGCGGCGCGCTTCGTCGGCGAGGAGCGCGCGCGGCAGAGCTTCATCCGCTTCGCCTACCGCCAGGGCAAGGGCTTCAGCCCCAACCAGACCGCCAGCGGCGAGTGGATCGCCCACACCGAGCGTCTGCTCGCCGGCGTGCTCGGCGCCTCCTCGGCGCGCGCGGTGGTCAAGGCGGCCATCGAAGGGCGCGAGATGCAGGTCGAGGACGTCGTGCGCATCGTCGACGAGGCCTCGGAGGTCCTGCAGTTCAACCGCGCCCTGCTGCAGGGCGCGATCGAGAACATCTCCCAGGGCATCAGCGTGGTCGACCAGTCGCTGCGCCTGGTGGCCTGGAACCGCCGCTACCTGGAGCTGTTCGAGTATCCCGAGGGGCTGATCAGCATCGGCCGGCCGATCGCCGACATCATCCGCTACAACGCCGAGCGCGGCCTGTGCGGCAAGGGCGATCCGGACATCCACGTGGCCAAGCGCCTGTACTGGATGCGCCAAGGCACCGCGCACACCTCCGAGCGGGTGTTCCCCAACGGCCGGGTCATCGAGCTGGTCGGCAATCCGATGCCTGGCGGCGGTTTCGTCATGTCGTTCACCGACATCACCGCCCACCGCCAGGCCGAGGATGCGCTCAAGGAGGCCAACGAGAGCCTCGAGCAGCGTGTCGCCGAGCGTACCCGCGAGCTGTCCGCGCTCAACGAACAGCTGTCCGAGGCCAAGGCCCGCGCGGAAAGCGCCAACCAGTCGAAGACCCGTTTCCTCGCCGCGGTCAGCCACGACCTGATGCAGCCGCTCAACGCCGCGCGGCTGTTCTCCGCGGCACTGGCCCATCAGGAGGCGCTGCCCGGCGAGGTGCGCGACCTGGTGCAGCACCTCGACTCCTCGCTGCGCTCGGCCGAGGACCTGATCGCCGACCTGCTGGACATCTCGCGTCTGGAGAGCGGCCGCTTCACCCCCGAGCGCAGCGCCTTCGCCCTCGACACCCTGTACGACGCCCTCGGCGTGGAGTTCCGCGCCCTCGCCCAGGAGCAGGGCATCGACCTGCGCATCCGCGCCAGCAAGCAGCGCGTCGACAGCGATCCCAAGCTGCTGCGCCGCGTGCTGCAGAACTTCCTGACCAACGCCTTCCGCTACGCCAAGGGCAAGGTGCTGCTCGGCGTGCGCCGCGACGGCCGCCACCTGCGCCTGGAGGTGTGGGACCGCGGCCCCGGCATCCCGCCGGACAAGCTCAAGGTGATCTTCGAGGAGTTCAAGCGCCTCGACAGCCACCAGACCCGCGCCGAGAAGGGCCTGGGCCTCGGCCTGGCGATCGCCGACGGCCTCTGCCAGGTGCTCCAGCACAAGATCGAGGTGCGCTCCTGGGTCGGCCGCGGCAGCGTGTTCAGCGTGCGCGTACCGCTGGCGCGCGGCCGTGCCGTGCCGCTGGCCCGCACGCAGACCGCGGGCGCCACGCCGCAGCCGCTCAACGGCGCCCAGGTCTGGTGCATCGACAACGAGGACAGCATCCTCACCGGCATGCGCAGCCTGCTCAGCCGCTGGGGCTGTCAGGTGCAGACCGCACGCACACGCACCGAATGCGAGCAACTGCTCGCCCAGGGCGGCCTGCCCGAGCTGGTGCTGGCCGACTTCCACCTCGACCACGGCGAGACCGGCCTGGCGCTGATGGGCTGGCTGCGCGCCCACCTCGGCCAGCCGGTGCCCGGCGTGGTGATCAGCGCCGACGGCCGCGCCGAGCTGATCGCCGAGGTGCACGCCGCCGGCCTCGACTACCTGAGCAAGCCGGTCAAGCCGGCGGCGCTGCGCGCGCTGCTCAGCCGCCACCTCAAGCTGCGCTGACCGGCGCGCCCCCGCCTCGGGGGCGCACGGCAGGAGATTCCCAGGGGGCGTTGGTAGACTGAACCTACCCGCCTGCCAAAGGACTGCCCATGACGCCCGAGCTCGACGTCCTGCTGGACCTGGCCAGCGCGCTGGCCATCGGCCTGCTGATCGGCGCCGAACGCGGCTGGAGCGCGCGCGACGGCGCCGACGAGCGCCTCGCCGCCGGCGTGCGCACCTTCGGCCTGGTCGGCCTGCTCGGCGGCCTGGCCACGCTGCTCGCCGGCCACTTCGGCGCGCTGGTGTGGGTCGGCGTGCTGCTCGCCCTGGCCATTCTCAGCACCACCGCCTACGTGATCGGCCTGCGTCACGATCCCGACCAGGGCCAGACCAGCGAGATCGCCCTGCTGCTGGCCTTCCTCCTCGGCAGCCTGGCGCTGGCCGACAGCCGCCTGCTGGCCGCCGGCTGCGCGGTGGTGGTGGCCCTGCTGCTGCGCCTCAAGGAGCCGATGCATGCGGCGCTGCGCCGGCTGTCCGCCGCGGAGCTGTCCGGCGCGCTGAAACTGCTGTTCATCTCGCTGGTGCTGCTGCCGGTGCTGCCCGACCGCGGCTACGGCCCCTGGCAGGTGTTCAACCCCTACGTCACCTGGTGGATGGTGGTGCTGATCGCCGCCCTGGGCTTTGCCGCCTACGTGGCGGTCCGCCTGATCGGCACCCGTCACGGCCTGCTGCTGACCGCCCTGCTCGGCAGCGTGGTGTCCTCCACCGCCATGACCCTCACCCTCGCCCGCCTGCATGGCCAGCGCGAGCTGCACGCCCTGCTCGCCAGCGGCCTGCTAGGCACCTCGGCGCTGGTGTTTCCGCGGGTACTGCTCGAGGTGGCGGTGATCAACCCGCCGCTGGTGCAGGGGCTGCTGTGGCCGCTGGCGGCCGCGACGCTGGTCTATGCCCTCGGCGCCCTGTACTGGTGGCAGCGGGCCAAGGCGACGGAGCTTGACGCGGCAGCCGAGCCACCGCTGCAGAACCCCTTCGAGCTGGGTCCCGCGGTGCGCTTCGCCCTGCTGCTGGCGCTGATCCTGCTGCTGGTGGAAGTCGCCCGCCGCGAGCTGGGCGACCTCGGCGTCTACCTGGTGTCGGCGCTGTCCGGCATGACCGACGCCGACGCCATCACCCTGTCGCTGTCGCGCAGCGCCCTCGGCGGGCTGGACCCACAGGTGGCGGTACGCGGCATCGCCCTGGCGGTGCTCAGCAACAGCCTGATCAAGGGCGTGCTGATCGCCCTGCTCGGCGGGGCGCGCCTGGCCCTGCTGACCCTGCCGATCATGGCCGCCGGTCTCGCTCTCGGCGTCAGCCTGCTGCTCTAGGCCGGGTCCTCGTCCAGCGCCAGCGGCAGGCTGGCCGAGCGCGCCAGCCAGTCCGCCGGCAGGCTCTTGCTGGCGCGGGCGCCGAGCAGCTTGAGCTGTTCGCTGCGCGAAATCAGGTCACCGCGTCCGGCGGTGAGCTTGTTGCGTGCGCTGGCGTAGGCCTTGTCGAGCTGCTGCAGGCGATTGCCGATCTCGTCGAGGTCCTGGACGAACAGCACGAACTTGTCGTACAGCGCGCCGGCGCGCTCGGCAATCTCGCGGGCGTTGAGGTTCTGCCGCTCCTGGCGCCACAGGCTGTCGATCACCCGCAGGGTAGCCAGCAGGGTGGTCGGGCTGACGATCACGATGTTCTGCGCGAAGGACTCCTGGAACAGCGTCGGCTCGGCCTGCAGGGCGGCGGCGAAGGCGCCCTCGAGCGGCACGAACAGCAGCACGAAGTCCAGGCTGTGCAGGCCTTCGAGGCGCTGGTAGTCCTTGCCCGACAGGCCCTTGAGGTGGCTGCGCAGCGACTGCACGTGCTGCTTGAGCGCCTGCGCCCGCGCCGCCTCGTCCTCGGCGGCGACGTACTGCTGGTAGGCGGTCAGGCTGACCTTGGCGTCGACCACCACCTGGCGCTCGCCGGGCAGACGCACCAGCACGTCGGGCTGGAAGCGCTCGCCGCCGGCTCCGCGCAGGCTGACCTGGGTGTCGTACTCGCGGCCTTTCTCCAGCCCGGCGTGCTCGAGCACCCGCTCGAGCACCAGCTCGCCCCAGTTGCCCTGGGTCTTCTGCCCCTTGAGCGCGCGGGTCAGGTTGGTCGCCTCCTCGCCCAAGCGCTGGTTGAGCTGCTGCAGGCGCTCCAGCTCCTTGCCCAGCGAGAAGCGCTCGCGCGCCTCCTGTTGATAACTCTGCTCGACGCGCTGCTCGAAGCTGTGCAGGCGCTCGCGCAGCGGATCGAGCAACTGTGCCAGGCGCTGCTGGCTGCTCTCGGCGAAGCGCTGCTCACGCTCCTCGAAGATCTTCCCGGCCAGTTCGGCGAACTGCGCCCGCAGCTCGTCGCGCGCCGCCTGCACCTCCTCGAGGCGCTGCTGGTGGCCCTGCTGCTGCTCGCGCAGCGCGCTGGCCAGCGCCGCGCGTTCGGCGGCGAGGTCGCGCAGTTCCTCCTCGCGCTGCAGGCGCTCCTGCTGCCACTGCTGTGCCGCTTCGACGGCCTTCTGCCGCTCGGCGCCGAGCAGTTGGCTCTCACGGCGCAGCGCGGCGTTCTCGCCCTGCAGGGTCAGCAGCAGACGTTGCTGGCTCTGCAGTTCGGTCCTGGCCTGGTCGAGACGCTCGCCGAGCTCACCGCGCGCCTGCTCGCTGGCCGCCAGGCGCTCTTCCAGCACGCCTGCCTGCTGCAGCGCCTGACCGCGCTGCTGCTGCAGCCGCCAGAGCAGGATGCCGGCCGGCAGGGCGGCGGCGACAAGACCGAGCAACAGGCTGGATAACTCGAAGGGCATGAGCGAACTCCACAGGCGATGCCGGCGAGTATAACTGCGGCGGACCGACTGAACCGCGCTGGCCTGCGGCCCGGAGCGTTCAATCCACAATTACTGTGGATAACTGGGTGGACAAATTCCGGACAGATCGTCCCGCGCCCTACAGCGCATGGCCCGCAGACAATCTGGTTGTTTTTTGACCAGCGCTTTTATGCTTGTTTTTCAACGGATTATTGCTTCAGGTCATGAGCGCGCGGACGCACCAACGGCGTGCCGCCTGGCTGCGCGCCTGCGCCACGATTCTGTGCACAAGCTCACACGGCGCCTCCGTCTGGCACCACACCGGCGCCTGCTGCGCCGACCCGGCGCCATCATCCGGTGCACAAACGAAGGGGGCCGGCTGCTTGCGCAACCGGCCCCCGGTGAACAGCTCGCCGCAGACGCCTTACAGCGGCTTGCCGCGGTTGCCGTGCTGGCTGACAAACTGCTGGACGGCCTTCAGGTCGTTGGCCAGCACGGTGCAGCGCTCCTCGCGCTGGAACAGGTCGGCCAGATGCGCCGGCAGTTGCGGCGCCTCGCCGACGCCGGCCTTCTCCACCGCTTCCGGGAACTTGACCGGGTGCGCGGTGCCGAGCACCACCATCGGCAGGGCCAGGCTGCGGCGGCACTCGCGGGCGGCCTTGACGCCGATCGCGGTGTGCGGGTCGAGCAGGTAGCCGGTCTCGCCATGCACCTCGGCGATGGTCGCGCAGGTCGCCTCGTCGTCCACCGCCAGCGAGTCGAACAGGCGGCGCGCCTCGGTCCAGCGGTCGTCGGCGACCGCCAGCTTGCCGGTGGCCTTGAACTCGTCCATCAGCTTCGCCACTTCCAGACCGTTGCGGCCGTGCAGGTCGAACAGCAGACGCTCGAAGTTGGAGGAGACCATGATGTCCATCGACGGCGACAGCGACGGATGCAGGGTGTCCTTGTCGTAGCGGTTGCCGGACATGAAGCGGTGCAGGATGTCGTTGCGGTTGGTGGCGACGATCAGCTGGTTGATCGGCAGGCCCATGTTGCGCGCCAGGTAGCCGGCGAAGATGTCACCGAAGTTGCCGGTCGGCACCGAGAAGGCCACCGAGCGGTGCGGCGCGCCGAGCTGCAGGGCGGCGTGGAAGTAGTAGACGATCTGAGCCATGATCCGCGCCCAGTTGATCGAGTTGACCGCCACCAGACGGGTGCCCTTGAGGAAGCCCTGGTCGGCGAAACTGGCCTTGACCATCTCCTGGCAGTCGTCGAAGTTGCCTTCGATGGCGATGTTGTGGATGTTGTCGCCGAGGATGGTGGTCATCTGCCGGCGCTGCACTTCGGACACGCGGTTGTGCGGGTGCATGATGAAGATGTCGACGTTCTCGCAGGCCTTGCAGCCCTCGATGGCCGCCGAGCCGGTGTCGCCGGAGGTGGCGCCCATGATCACCACGCGCTCGCCGCGCTTGGTCAGCACGTGATCGAGCAGGCGGCCGAGCAGCTGCAGGGCGAAGTCCTTGAACGCCAGGGTCGGGCCCTGGAACAGCTCGAGCACCCACTCGTTGGCGCCCAGCTGGGTCAGCGGCGCCACCGCCTTGTGGGCGAACACGCCGTAGGTCTCTTCGAGAATCCGCTTGAAGTCGGCGTCGGCGATGCTGCCGGCGACGAACGGGCGCATCACCCGGAAGGCCAGCTCGTGGTACGGCAGGCCGGCCCAGGAGGCGATCTCCTCGACGGTGAAGCGCGGCAGGTTTTCCGGCACGTAGAGACCGCCGTCGCTGGCCAGGCCGGCGAGCAGCACGTCTTCGAAGTTGAGGGCCGGGGCCTGGCCGCGGGTACTGATGTAACGCATGGGAAAAACCTTCGGTGCGGGCTGCCGGTCAGACCGGCAGCCGTTGACGGATTAGTTGAGCTGCTCGACGCGGATGCGCACGACCTGGCCGGCGACGCCCTCGAGGGCTTCCAGGGCGGCGATGGCGTCGTTGATCTGCGCTTCGCACACGCGGTGGGTGACCAGGATCATCGGCACCAGGCCGTCATGCTCCTCGGCTTCCTTCTGCATGATCGACTCGATGTTGATGCCGCGCGCGGAGAGGATGCTCGCCACCTGAGCCAGCACGCCCGGATGGTCCTTGGCCTGGATGCGCAGGTAGTAGGCGCTCTCGCAAGCCTCGATCGGCAGGATCGGATGGTCGGACAGCGCATCCGGCTGGAAGGCCAGGTGCGGCACGCGGTTCTCCGGGTCGGTGGTCAGCGCGCGGACCACGTCGACCACGTCGGCCACCACCGCCGAGGCGGTCGGCTCCATGCCGGCGCCGGCGCCGTAGTACAGGGTGCTGCCGACCGCGTCGCCGTTGACCATCACCGCGTTCATCACGCCGTTGACGTTGGCGATCAGGCGGTCGGCCGGAATCAGGGTCGGGTGCACGCGCAGCTCGATGCCGGCCTCGGTGCGGCGGGCGACGCCCAGGTGCTTGATGCGGTAGCCCAATGCCTCGGCGTAGTTGACGTCGGCGGTGGTCAGCTTGGTGATGCCCTCGGTGTAGGCCTTGTCGAACTGCAGGGGAATGCCGAAGGCGATGGAGGCGAGGATGGTCAGCTTGTGCGCGGCGTCGATGCCCTCGACGTCGAAGGTCGGGTCGGCCTCGGCGTAGCCCAGCGCCTGGGCTTCCTTGAGCACGTCGTCGAAGGCGCGGCCTTTCTCGCGCATCTCGGTGAGGATGAAGTTGCCGGTGCCGTTGATGATGCCGGCCAGCCAGTTGATGCGGTTGGCGGACAGGCCCTCGCGGATCGCCTTGATCACCGGGATACCACCGGCCACGGCGGCCTCGAAGGCGACGATGACGCCCTTCTCGCGCGCCTTGGCGAAGATCTCGTTGCCATGCACGGCGATCAGCGCCTTGTTGGCGGTGACCACGTGCTTGCCGTTGTCGATGGCCTTGAGCACCAGCTCGCGGGCCACGGTGTAGCCACCGATCAGCTCGATGACGATGTCGATTTCCGGGTTGGCGACCAGTTCGAACACGTCACCGGTGATGGGGGTACCGGTGGTATCGCATTGCGGGTTGGCGTCACGCGCGGCAATCTGGGCCACTTCAATACCACGCCCGGCACGGCGGGCAATCTCCTCGGCATTGCGTTTGAGCACATTGAAGGTACCGCCACCGACGGTTCCCAACCCACAGATACCTACTTTCACCGGTTTCACGCTCAGTTCCCCATCTTCACTACGCAGAACGGCCGGGAATCCCGGCCGATTAAAAGATCCGCACATTACGAACTGGTGGATTGTTAGTCAATCCGCCAGCATCAGTTGCTCTTGGCGGCGAAGGCGGCCTGGGCCAACTGCGGCGCCGGCTGGTAGCCGGGAATCATCTGGCCGTTGGCCAGCACGATGGCCGGAGTGCCGCGCACGCCGATCATCTGACCCAGCTGGTACTGCTTCTCCACCGGGTTGTCGCACTGCGCCGCCGGCACGTCCTGGCGCTGCTTGGCCAGGTCCATCGCCGCCTGGCGATCCTTGGCGCACCACACGCTGACCAGGGTGTTGTAGCCATGGCTGCCGACGCCCTGACGCGGGAAGGCGACGTAGCGCACCTCGACGCCACGGCGGTTGAGCTCGGGCACTTCGCTGTGCAGTTTCTGGCAGTAGCCGCAGTCGGTATCGGTGAACACGGTGATGTGGGTCTTCTTCTCCGCCTTGGCGTCGGCGGGGAATACCACCATCTCGGCCGCCGGGATGGCGTTGATCGCCTTGGCCACGCCCTTGCTCTCGGCCTGCTCGGTGAGGTTGACGGTCTTGCCGTCCTTGACCTGGAACAGGAAGCCCTGCAGGACGAACTGGGCGTCGGCGCTGGTGTAGAGCAGACGCCCGCCCTTGAGCTGGACCTGGTAGAGGCCGGGCATCGGGCTTTCACTGATCGCCTCGATCGGCAGGTCCGGCTGCAGCGACTTCAGGGTCTGGCGGATGGCCTCGTCCGGCTCGGCGGCGAGGGCAACGGCGCTGGCCAGGCCGAGAGCGGCGGCAGCGAGGAAACGGGGCAGGCGCATGGGAACTCCTTGCGGCAACAGCGACTGGAAATAAGAAAGCCTAACACATCCACCCCACCACCCCGCTGTGCCGTCACGCACGCTGCCGGGCGGCGCTCAGCCGCGGGGATGGTGCTCGGCGTGCAGGGCCTGCAGGCGGGCACGCGCCACATGAGTGTAGATCTGCGTGGTCGACAGGTCGCGGTGGCCGAGCAGCATCTGCACCACGCGCAGATCGGCGCCGTGGTTGAGCAGGTGGGTGGCGAAGGCATGGCGCAGGGTGTGCGGCGACAGCGGCTTGTCGATCCCGGCACGGCGCGCGTGCAGCTTGATGCGGTGCCAGAAGGTCTGCCGGGTCATCTGCTCACCGCGCAGGCTGGGAAACAGCACGTCGCTGGGCCGGCCGATCAGCAGCTCGTCGCGGGCCTGGCGCAGGTAGCGCTGCAGCCAGACGATGGCCTCCTCACCGAGCGGTACCAAGCGCTCGCGGGCTCCCTTGCCGAACACCCGCACCACGCCCTGGCGCAGGTTGACCTGCTCAAGGGTCAACGCCACCAGTTCGCTGACCCGCAGGCCGCAGGCGTAGAGCACCTCGAGCATGGCGCGGTCACGCAGGCCGAGCGCCTCGCCGCAGTCCGGCGCGGCCAGCAGCGCTTCGACGTCGGCCTCGCTGAGGGTATGCGGTACCGCCCGCGCCTGGCGCGGCAGGTTGACCAGCAGGGTGGGATCCTCGGCGACCACGCCCTCGAACTGGCAAAAATGGTAGAAGCCACGCAGGCAGGACAACAGGCGGGCGGTGGAGCGCGCGTGATAGCCGTTGTCGAGACGCCAGCCGAGGTGCTCGCGAATCAGCTCGCGATCGACCCGCTCGAGATCGAAGCCGCGCTCCGTCAGCCAGCGGCGGAACAGCGCGAGGTCGCTACCGTAGGCCTCGCGGGTATGCCGCGCCAGACCCTTCTCCAGCCAGAGGGATTCGAGGAAACGTTCGATCAGCGGATGAGCGGGTGCGGACATGACAGGCGGTCGACAGCCTTGGGGCAGACCAGTCTGGCACGCTGCTCGGCTGGCGACCAGCCCGGCCGCCGCGGACCGCTCACGACAGCGCGGCGGGCAAACGCCAGGCATGAAAAAAGCAGCCCGAGGGCTGCTTCTTTCTGCTCAGGGAAGCGGGTCTTAGACCAGCTTCTCCTTGATGCGGGCGGCCTTGCCGGACAGGTCGCGCAGATAGTACAGCTTGGCCTTGCGCACGTCGCCGCGACGCTTGACGGTGATGCTGTCGACCAGCGGGCTGTAGGTCTGGAAGGTACGCTCGACGCCGAAGCCGCTGGAGATCTTGCGCACGGTGAAGGCGCTGTTCAGGCCGCGGTTACGCTTGCCGATCACCACGCCTTCGAAGGCCTGCAGACGCTGACGGTCGCCTTCCTTCACCTTCACCTGGACGATCACGGTGTCGCCGGGGGCGAACGCCGGGATCTCTTTGTTCATCTGTTCAGCTTCGAGCTGCTGAATGATCGGGTTCTTGTTGCTCATGCTGTGCTCCATAGACAAGCCTGCGGCCTGCCATCGATACGTTAACTATCGTTCTGCTGGCGGATATATTCGTCCAGCAGCTTTTTCTCTTCTCCAGAAAGCGAGCGACTATCCAGAAGATCGGCTCGGCGTTCCCAGGTACGCCCCAGGGCTTGTTGCAAACGCCAGCGCCGGATGTGTTCGTGGTTGCCGCTGAGCAGCACCGGCGGAACACTTTTGCCCTCGTACACCTCGGGTCGGGTGTAGTGCGGGCAATCGAGCAGGCCGTCCGTAAACGAGTCCTCCTCGGCGGAATCTGCATGCCCCAACGCTCCGGGCAGCAACCGCGTAACCGCATCGATCAGCACCATGGCCGGCAGCTCACCGCCGGACAGGACATAATCGCCGATCGACCATTCCTCATCCACGTGCGTCTCGATGAAACGCTCGTCGATGCCTTCGTAACGCCCGGCGATGAGGATCAGACGCTCCTCCTTCACCAGTTCGCGGACAGCCGCCTGGTCAAGACGACGCCCCTGCGGCGACAGGTAGATCACCTTCGCCACTCCGCCTGTGGCCGCCTTGGCAGAAGCCAGGGCCAGCTCCAGCGGCTTGATCTTCATCACCATCCCCGGGCCACCGCCGAAGGGCCGGTCGTCCACCGTCTGGTGGCGGTCCTCGGTGTAATCCCGCGGATTCCAGCAGTGCAGTTGCAGGAGTCCCTGCTTCACCGCGCGGCTGGTGATGCCGTACTCGCTGATGGCGCCGAACATTTCGGGGAACAGGCTGAGAACGTCTACCCGCATGGGTCAGAAATCCGCATCCCAGTCCACCCGCATCTCGCCGGCGGCCAGGTCGATGTGCTGCACGCATTGCTCCGTGTAGGGCAACAGGCGCTCGCGATCGTCCAGACTGCCCGCGCAGGGCTTCACCACCAGCACGTCATTGGCGCCGGTTTCCAGCAAGTGATCGACCCGACCGAGCAGTTGCTCGTCCTGGTTGATGACCTTCAGACCTTCCAGCTGATACCAGTAGTACTCGTCATCTTGCAGTGCCGGCAGCTGGCTGCGCGGAACACAGATGAGGAATCCGGTATAGCCACGGGCCTCGTCGCGATCGTCGAGCCCCTTGATCTTGACAGTCAGCGCCTTGCCTTGCAGGCGCCCGCTTGCCAGTTCGACCTGACGAACCTCGCCATCGCGCGTGAGCGTCCAGTGACGGTAATCCAGCAGGTTATCCAGCGGATCGGTGTAGGAATAGACCTTCACTTCCCCGCGGATGCCATGCACCGAAAAGATTTTGCCGAGTACGACCAGATCCTCGGCGGGTGCCGGCGTATGTTGCATGATCAAGGACTCAGGCTTTCGCCGCTTCCTTGAGCAGTTGGGCAGCGCGCTCGGACGGCTGGGCGCCCTGGCTCAGCCAGTACTGGGCACGCTCGGCGTTCACGGAGAGACGCACTTCACCACCAGTGGCGACCGGGTTGAAGAAACCGATGCGCTCGACGAAACGGCCGTCACGGGCGGAGCGGCTGTTGGTCACGGTCAGGTGGTAGAAAGGGCGCTTCTTGGAGCCGCCACGAGCAAGACGGATGGTTACCATTGAACTTCGTTCCTGTAGTAGGTGCTTGCAAAAGCTGTATGCACACTAGGGCCCACGGCCCGAAAGGCCGCACATTTTAAGGATTATCCCGGAAAAAGCAAAGCCATTTTGCGGCACGCGCCATGGCGCGCACCGTTCCGGGGCATCCTCGCTGTCGCGCGCGGCCAGGCCGCGCACTACGTCCGGCGATCTCGCTTGCGCGACACCGCCGATCGATCCTCACATCTTCGGCATGCCGCCCGGCATCAGGCCGCTCATGCCGCGCATCATCTTGGCCATGCCGCCCTTGGCGGTGACCTTCTTCATCATCTTCTGCATCTGCTTGTGCTGCTTGATCAGGCGACCGACGTCCTGCACCTGGGTGCCGGAACCCAGCGCGATGCGGCGCTTGCGCGAACCGCTGATCAGCTCCGGATCGCGACGCTCGGCGGGGGTCATCGAGTTGATGATCGCCTCCATCTGCTTGAACTGCTTCTCGGCGACGTTCTGCACGTTGCCCATCTGGCCGAGATTGACACCGCCGAGCATCGGCAGCTTGTCCATCAGGCTGCCGAGGCCGCCCATGCTCTTCATCTGCTGCAGCTGGTCGCGGAAGTCCTCGAGGTCGAAGCCCTTGCCCTTCTTCAGCTTCTGGGTGAGCTTGGCCGCCTTCTCGCGGTCCATGGTCTGCTCGGCCTGCTCGATCAGGCTGAGCACGTCGCCCATGCCGAGGATCCGCGAAGCCACGCGGTCGGGATGGAACGGATCGAGCGCCTCGCTCTTCTCGCCCATGCCGAGGAACTTGATCGGCTTGCCGGTGATGGCGCGCACCGACAGCGCGGCACCGCCGCGCGCGTCGCCGTCGACCTTGGTCAACACCACGCCGGTCAGCGGCAGGGCATCGTTGAACGCCTTGGCGGTGTTGGCGGCATCCTGGCCGGTCATGGCATCGACGACGAACAGCGTCTCGATGGGGTTGATCGCGGCATGAACCTGCTTGATCTCCTCCATCATCTCGTCGTCGACGTGCAGACGACCAGCAGTGTCGACGATCACCACGTCGATGAACTTCAGCTTGCCCTCGGCGATGGCCGCACGGGCGATGTCCACCGGCTTCTGGCTCAGGTCGGAGGGGAAGAAGGTGACCCCGACCTCGCCTGCCAGGGTCTCCAGCTGCTTGATCGCCGCCGGGCGGTAGACGTCGGCCGACACCACCAGCACCGACTTCTTCTTGCGCTCCTTGAGGAAGCGCGCCAGCTTGCCGACCGTGGTGGTCTTGCCCGCGCCCTGCAGGCCGGCCATCAGGATCACCGCCGGCGGCGCGGCGTTCAGCGCCAGGTCCTCGTTGGCCGCCCCCATCAGCTCTTCCAGCTCGGCGCGGACGATCTTCACGAACGCCTGGCCCGGCGTCAGGCTCTTCGACACCTCGGTGCCGACCGCACGCTCCTTGACCTTGTTGACGAAGTCCTTGACCACCGGCAACGCCACGTCGGCCTCGAGCAGGGCCATGCGCACTTCGCGCAGAGTGTCCTTGATGTTGTCTTCGGTCAGCTTGGCGCGCCCGGTGACGTTGCGCAGCGTCTGCGACAGACGGTCGGTCAAATTCTCGAACATGCACGTTCCTTTAACGAGGGAGCTTGCGGCAAGGCGCGGGATTATAGCCGAGAGCTCCGCGCGCCGACACCGCCCGCAGGCTTTCGTGGATAGCCGGTCTGTGCCAAACTCGGCAACTTCGAGGCTTTCCCCACAAGGACTTATGACGCCTTTGCTGCCCAGCCTGGCGGCGGCCGGCCTGTACGCCGGCGCGGCCCTGTACCAGGCCCTGCTGCTTTCCCGTCGCGCGCTGCCGGACAAGCGCCTGCTCGGCCTGGTCGGCCTGCTGGCCCTGGCGGCCCATGCCTTCGGCCTGCGCCTGCTGCTGATCCACGACGGCGCCCTGCTGCTCGACTTCTTCAACGCCGCCAGCCTGGTGGCCGCCGCGGTGATCGCCCTCACCCTGCTGGCCAGCCTGCGCATTCCGGTGGAGAACCTGCTGGTCCTGCTGTTCCCGCTGGGCAGCCTGACCACCCTGCTGGCCCTGCTGCCCGGCGGCACCACCCAACCGATCGTGGAGGAGCCGGGCATCCTCGCCCACATCCTGCTGTCGATCCTCGCCTACGGCCTGCTGACCATCGCCGTGCTGCAGGCCCTGCTGCTGCTGCTGCAGAACCACCAACTCAAGCACAAGCACCCCTCCGGGATCATCCGCAACTTCCCGCCACTGCAGACCATGGAGAGCCTGCTGTTCGGCTTCCTGTGGGGCGGCTGGAGCCTGCTGTCGCTGTCGCTGCTGTCCGGCTGGCTGTTCCTCGAGGACCTGTTCGCCCAACATCTGGTGCACAAGACCCTGCTCGCCTGCCTGGCCTGGGTGACGTTCGGCGTGCTGCTGTGGGGCCGCCACCAGCTCGGCTGGCGTGGCGGCAAGGCGATCCGCTGGACCCTGGCAGGCTTCCTGCTGCTGATGCTGGCCTACTTCGGCAGCAAGCTGGTCCGCGAATTCATCCTGCACATCTAATCCAGTAGGACAGCCACTGCCGTGGACGACTACCATTCGGGCCTGCTGTTCGGACTGCTGGTGTTCCTGATCGCCTGTTCGGCGTTCTTCTCCAGCTCCGAGACCGGCATGCTCAGCCTCAACCGCTACCGCCTGCGCCACCTGGCCCGCGAGGGACACAAGGGCGCCCGGCGTGCCAGCGAACTGCTCAGCCGCCCCGACCGCCTGCTCGGCACCATCCTGGTCGGCAACAACGTGGTCAACATCCTCGCAGCCTCCATCGCCACGGTGATCGCGGTGGATCTGTGGGGCGAGGCCGGCATCGCCATCGCCACCGTCGCGCTGACCGTGGTCATCCTGATCTTCGGCGAGATCACCCCCAAGACCCTGGCCGCCCTGCGCCCGGAGCAGGTCGCCTACCCCGCCAGCCGCCTGCTCCTGCTGCTGATGCGCCTGCTCTACCCACTGGTGTGGCTCACCGGGGCGATCAGCAACGGCCTGCTGCGCCTGTTCGGCGTCGACCCGGCGCAGAGCCGCCAGGAAAGCCTGTCCACCGAGGAGCTGCGCAGCGTGGTGCGCGAGGCCGGCGGCGGCCTGCCGCTCGACCGGCAGAACATGCTGCTGGGCATCCTCGACCTGGAGAAGGTGTCGGTCAACGACATCATGGTCCCGCGCAGCGAGGTGGTCGGCATCGACCTGGAGGACGACCTCGAGCAGATCGTCACCCAGCTGCGCAGCACCAGCCATACCCGCCTGCCGGTGTACCGCCACGACCTCAACCAGATCGAAGGGGTGGTGCACATGCGCCGCATCGCCCGCCTGCTGACCCACAGCCAGCTGACCCACGAGACCCTGCGCAGCGCCTGCGTGGAGCCCTACTTCGTGCCGGAGAACACCCCGCTGTCGACCCAACTGATCAACTTCCAGCAGCGCAAGAGGCGCATGGGCATAGTGGTCGACGAATACGGCGAGGTGATCGGTCTGGTCACCCTCGAGGATATCCTCGAGGAGATCGTCGGCGAGTTCACCACCCAGCCCGACCTGCACGAGCAGGAGGTTCACCCGCAGGAGGACGGCAGCTACCTGGTCGACGGCAGCGCCAACATCCGCGAGGTCAACCGCGAACTCGGCTGGCACCTGCCCTGCGACGGTCCGCGTACCATCAACGGACTGGTCACCGAGGCCCTCGAGCACATTCCCGACAGCAGCGTGTGTCTAAAGATCGGCCCCTACCGCCTGGAAATCCGCGAGGCGACCAACAACCGGGTGCAGAGCGTGCGCATCTGGCGCAGCGCCGGCGAATCCGCCCCGCACTGACTCCGCAATGCAAAGGGCCGGCCCCTCGCGGGTACCGGCCCTTGCTCAGCACACGCCGCTTACAGCTCGACGCTCACCGCCGCCGCTGCCGCCAGCGCCTTGCGGCGCGCCGCCTCGATCGACTCGTCGCGCGCCAAGGCCACGCCCATGCGCCGCTGGCCGCTGACCTCAGGCTTGCCGAACAGGCGCAGCGCGGTATCCGGCTCGGCCAGCGCCGCGCCGAGATTGCCGAAGCGCACCTCGCGCGATTCGCCCTCGACCAGGATCACCGCCGAGGCCGACGGGCCGAACTGGCGGATCGCCGGGATCGGCAGGCCGAGGATGGCCCGCGCGTGCAGGGCGAATTCGGAGAGGTCCTGGGAGATCAGGGTCACCAGGCCGGTGTCGTGCGGGCGCGGCGACACCTCGCTGAACCACACCTGATCACCCTTGATGAACAGCTCGACGCCGAACAGGCCACGCCCGCCGAGCGCCTCGGTCACCGCGCGGGCGATGCGCTCGGACTCGGCCAGCGCCTTGGGACTCATCGCCTGCGGCTGCCAGGACTCCTGGTAGTCGCCCTTCTCCTGGCGATGGCCGACCGGCGCGCAGAAGGTGGTGCCGCCGATGTGGCGCACGGTGAGCAGGGTGATCTCGTAGTCGAAGTCGATGAAGCCCTCGACGATCACCCGCCCCTTGCCGGCGCGACCGCCCTCCTGAGCGTAATCCCAGGCCTTCTGCACGTCGGCCTCGCCGCGCAGCAGGCTCTGGCCCTTGCCGGAGGAGCTCATGATCGGCTTGACCACGCAGGGGAAGCCCAGCTCGG
Organism: Pseudomonas oryzae; assembly: GCF_900104805.1. Classification (NCBI taxonomy): domain Bacteria; kingdom Pseudomonadati; phylum Pseudomonadota; class Gammaproteobacteria; order Pseudomonadales; family Pseudomonadaceae; genus Pseudomonas; species Pseudomonas oryzae. The sequence continues at coordinate 2,919,434 of NZ_LT629751.1, forward strand.
CGACCGCCGCGGCGTAATCCGCGAAGCTGTCGGCGAAACGGTACGGCGAGGTCGGCAGGCCCAGCTCCTCGGCGGCCAGACGGCGGATGCCCTCGCGGTTCATGGTCAGCCTGGCGGCGCGCGCGGTGGGCACCACGGTGAAGCCTTCGGCTTCCAGCTCGACCAGGGTATCGGTGGCGATCGCCTCGATCTCCGGGACGATGTAGTGCGGCTGCTCCTGCTCGATCACCGCGCGCAGGGCGGCGCCGTCGAGCATGCTGATCACGTGGCTGCGGTGCGCCACCTGCATGGCCGGGGCGTTGGCGTAGCGATCGACGGCGATCACCTCGCAGCCCAGACGCTGCAGCTCGATGACGACTTCCTTGCCCAGCTCGCCAGAGCCGCACAGGAGTACACGGGTCGCGCTCGGCGACAGCGGGGTTCCGATCATGGTCACGGAAGCTTTCCTCAGAGGGGGTTCAACAGTCCTGCGGCCAGGGCGCGCTCGCGGCAGCGCTCGAGCACCGCGCGGCGCTCGGCATTGTCCATGCGTCCCCAGCGGGTGATTTCCTCGCCACTGCGCTGGCAGCCGACGCAGATGTCGTCGTCATTCAGTGCGCAGACATACACGCAGGGCGAGGCGACCGGTTTTTCCTGCCCGACCATCAGTCGTGCTGCTCGGCCAGTTCGCGGGCGTAGCGGCGGGCATTGTCCACGTAGTGGGCGGCATTGCGCTTGAGGCCTTCGATCTGCTCCTCGGTCAGCTGGCGCACCACCTTGCCCGGCACGCCCATCACCAGGCTGCCGTCGGGAATCTCCTTGCCCTCAGGGATCAGCGCGCCGGCGCCGATCAGGCAGTGCTTGCCGATCTTCGCGCCGTTGAGCACCACCGCGCCGATGCCGACCAGGCTGTGGTCGCCGACGGTGCAGCCGTGCAGGGTGACCTTGTGGCCGATGGTGACGCCCTTGCCGATGCTCAGCGGCCAGCCCATGTCGGTATGCAGCACGCTGCCGTCCTGCACGTTGCTGCCCTCGCCGACGTGGATCAGCTCGTTGTCGCCGCGCAGCACGGCGCCGAACCACACGCTGGCATCGGCGTCCAGGCGCACCTTGCCGATCAGGCTGGCATCGGGCGCCACCCAGCTGTCGGGATGGGCTTCTACACGGGCATCGCCCAGTCGGTACTTCATCGGCAGGCTCCTCGGCGAGCTCAACGGTAGTGGACGAAATGCGCCGGCGGTTCGCGCAGCTGGATGCCGGCATCGTAGATCAGGTTGACCAGCTCGACGATCATGATCGCGGTCAGCCCCCAGATCTTGAACCCGGCGTAGCGATAGCTCGGCACGTACCAGCTGTAGCCGAGGTAGTCGATGCGGTGGGTGATCTCGCGCGGATCCTCGCGGAAGAACTGCAGCGGCACGCTGAACACTTCCTCGATCTCGTCGCGGTTGGCAAGGAAGTCGACGCGCTCGGGAATGAAGCCGACGTAGGGGGTGACCTGGATGCCGTGGCGGGAGATCTGCGTGCTGAGCGGGCCGACCACCTCGACCAGGCCAGGCGCCAGCCCCACTTCCTCCTGCGCCTCGCGCAGGGCGGTGATCACCAGCGAGGCATCTTCCGGGTCGCGGCGCCCGCCGGGGAAGGCCACCTCGCCGCCGTGGGTGGACAGCCCGCTGGCGCGCAGGGTCAGCACCAGCTGCGGGTCCGGGCTGCGGGTGATCGGCATCAGCACCGCGGCTTCGGGAAAGCGCTGCTCGCTGGGCAGGGGACTGGGACTGTGGGCCTGCACACGTTGGCGCAGCTCATCCAACATGGGCTGATCTCGTCATCATCGATTCTTCATCGAATCATGGCATGAAACCGCCGGGGCGCCCAAGCCCCGCCGCGACACCGCCTTTTGCCGCCCCGCCCTTTCGCCGGCCACGCGGCTCACCTAAAATTCCCATCACCACCGATACCGGCCGCCGCTGCGGCCCGAAACTCGCTTCAGCGTGACCATCAGCCCTCGCGGCACGCTGCATGAACAACCGGCCGCCGGGCTGACGGCCACTTGGTTTGCACTGGAATGCCTGTCATGCGCTGGTTGATCGTTTTCGCCTGTCTGCTGTTCACTACCCTGACCCAGGCCATGAGCACGCCGGGCTTGGACTCGGGTACCCGGGTCGACAAGGTGCTGGTGGTCAAGTCCGAACGCAAGCTGCACCTGCTCAGCCGCGGCGAGATCCTCAAGAGCTACCGCGTCTCGCTGGGCAAGCAGCCCAACGGCCCCAAGCGCTTCCAGGGCGACAAGCGCACCCCCGAGGGCTTCTACTGGATCGACTGGCGCAAGCCCAGCGACAAGTACAACCTGTCCATGCACATCTCCTACCCCAACGCGCAGGACCTGCAGCACGCCCGGGAAAAGGGCCTGCCGCCCGGCGACATGATCATGATCCACGGCACGCCGCTGGATGACGAATATCCCGAGTGGTACTTCCACACCCTCGACTGGACCGAGGGCTGCATCGCCCTGCGCAACCACGACATGCGCGAGGTGTGGAGCCTGGTGAAGGACGGCACGCTGATCGAGATCCGCCCCTGACCTCCCCCACCCCTGCATGAAAAAGGCGCCGGCATCGAAGGATGCGGCGCCTTTTTCATGCAGGCCGACGACGGCGTCCGCGTCAGAACACCATGTCCGACAGCCGCCAGACATCGAAGGCCGGCGTCTCGTAGGGATGGCTCTGCTTGAGCGCCTTGACCGCGGCGTGGATCAGTTCGTCGGCCACCACCATCTCCACCTTCCACTCCGCCACCCGCGCCAGCTCGCCTTGGGCGCCGAGGTAGGGCTGACTGCCCGGCAGCGGATGGAACTGCCCCTCGCCGAGGGTCTGCCAGCAGCAGCTGTCGTACTCGCCGATGCGTCCGGCTCCGGTGGCGAAGATGGCGGCCTTGACCGCCTCCAGATGGGTTTCGGGAACGAAGAAACACAGCTTGTACATCGAAGTCTCCGGCACGAAGAAGTGAATCGGCAGCAACAGCCCCAGCTATCCTGCCACAACCGCTGGCCGCCTGACGCCTCTTCCTTGACGCTTGGTCAGCGCCATCCACCGACAGCCGCCGCCGACGGCAGACAGAAAAACGGCGCCCGTTGTGCAACGGGCGCCGTCGATCCGGCGAGGCCGCCGCCGGCGCAGGGCACCGGCGGCAGTACCGCGGATCAGTCGACCCAGACCCGCGCGTTGCGGAACATGCGCATCCAGCCGGCGTCTTCCTGCCACTCGTCCGGGCGCCAGGAGTTCTGCACGGCGCGGAACACCCGCTCCGGGTGCGGCATCATGATGGTGACGCGACCGTCGCGGGTGGTCAGGCCGGTGATGCCGCGCGGCGAACCGTTGGGGTTGGCCGGGTAGCTCTCGGTGACCTTGCCGTGGTTGTCGACGTAGCGCAGTGCCACCAGGCCGGACAGGTCGGTCTGCAGCAGGGCTTCCTCGCTGGCGAACTCGGCGTGGCCCTCGCCGTGGGCGACGGCGATCGGCAGGCGCGAGCCGGCCATGCCCTGCAGGAAGATCGACGGCGACTCCTGCACCTGGACCATGGCGACGCGCGCCTCGAACTGCTCGGAACGGTTGCGCACGAAGCGCGGCCAGTGGTCGCTGCCGGGGATCAGCTCGACCAGGTTGGAGAGCATCTGGCAGCCGTTGCACACGCCGAGGGCGAAGCTGTCCTTGCGCGCGAAGAAGGCGCTGAAGTTGTCGCGGGCGCGGCCGTTGAACAGCACCGACTTGGCCCAGCCGCCACCGGCGCCGAGCACGTCGCCGTAGGAGAAACCGCCGCAGGCCACCAGGCCCTTGAAGTCCTCCAGGCTGACGCGACCGGCGATGATGTCGCTCATGTGCACATCGACCACGGCGAAACCGGCGCGATGGAAGGCGGCCGCCATCTCGGTCTGGCCGTTGACGCCCTGCTCGCGCAGGATCGCCATGCGCGGACGCGCACCCTTGGCGATGTAGGGCGCGGCGACGTCTTGGTTGACGTCGAAGCTGAGCTTGACCGACAGGCCCGGGTTGCTCTCGTCAAGCAGCAGGTCGTACTCCTGCTCGGCGCACTGGGCGTTGTCGCGCAGGCTCTGGATGCGGTAGCTGGTCTCGCTCCAGATGCGCTGCAGGATGCGCCGCTCGGCGCGGTAGACCACCTCGCCGGCCAGGCTCAGGCGGATGTCGCCGCCGGCGACCGGACGGCCGATGCGCTGCACGCAGTCGGCGAGGCCGGCGGCGGCGAAGCGGGCGATCACCTCGGCGCTGTCGGCGGCACGCACCTGCAGCACGGCGCCCAGCTCCTCGCTGAACAGCGCGGCGCCGAGCGCCTCATGGTTGCCGGCGATGGCGTCGAGCTGCAGATCCAGGCCGCAGTGGCCGGCGAAGGCCATTTCCACCACGCTGGCCAGCAGGCCGCCATCGGAACGGTCGTGGTAGGCCAGCAGCTTGCCGTCGGCGTTGAGGCCCTGCACGGTGTCGAAAAACGCCTTGAGGTCGGCAGCGGCATCGACGTCCGGCGCGCTGCGGCCGATCCGGCTGTAGACCTGGGCGATGATCGAGCCGCCCAGGCGGTTCTGGCCGCGGCCGAGGTCGATCAGCAGCAGCTCGCTGTCGCCCTGGTCCAGGCGCAGTTGCGGGGTCAGGGTCTGGCGGATGTCCTGCACCGGGGCGAAGCCGGAGACGATCAGCGACATCGGCGCGGTGACGCTCTTGTCCTCGCCCTCCTCCTGCCAGCGGGTCTTCATGGACATCGAGTCCTTGCCCACCGGGATGGTGATGCCGAGCTGCGGACACAGCTCCATGCCGACCGCCTTGACGGTGTCGTACAGGCGGGCATCCTCGCCCGGGTGGCCGGCGGCGGCCATCCAGTTGGCCGACAGCTTGATGTCAGAAATCTTCGCGATGCGCGCAGCGGCCAGGTTGGTCAGGGTCTCGCCGATCGCCATGCGCCCCGAGGCCGGAGCGTCGAGCACCGCCAGCGGGGTCCGCTCGCCCATCGCCATGGCCTCGCCGGTGTAGACGTCGAAGGCGGTGGCGGTGACGGCGCAGTCGGCCACCGGCACCTGCCACGGGCCGACGAACTGGTCGCGGGCCACCAGGCCGGTGATCGAGCGGTCGCCGATGGTGATCAGGAAGCTCTTGCTGGCGACGGCCGGGTGACGCAGCACGCGCTCGACCGCTTCGCCCAGCTCGAGGCCGACGGCGGAGAAGTCGTCGCCCAGCTCGGCCTCGCGGCTCACCGAGCGGTGCATGCGCGGCGGCTTGCCGAGCAGCACCTCGAGCGGCAGGTCGACCGGGTTGTTGCCGAAGTGCTCGTCGTGCACGGTCAGGTGGCGCTCTTCGGTGGCCTCGCCGACTACCGCGAACGGGCAGCGCTCGCGCTCGCAGATGGCCTTGAAGGTTTCCAGGTCGGCGGCGTCGACGGAGAGCACGTAGCGCTCCTGCGACTCGTTGCACCAGATTTCCAGCGGGCTCATGCCCGGCTCGTCGTTGGGCACGTTGCGCAGCTCGAAGCGGCCGCCGCGACCGGCGTCGTTGATCAGTTCCGGCAGGGCATTGGACAGGCCGCCGGCGCCGACGTCGTGGATGAACTTGATCGGGTTCTTGTCGCCCATCTGCCAGCAGCGGTCGATGACCTCCTGGCAGCGGCGCTCCATTTCCGGGTTCTCGCGCTGCACCGAGGCAAAGTCGAGATCGGCGGAGCTGGCGCCGGTGGCCATCGACGAGGCGGCACCGCCACCCAGGCCGATCAGCATGGCCGGGCCGCCGAGCACGATCAGCTTGCCGCCGACCGAGATCTCGCCCTTCTGCACGTGCTCGGCGCGGATGTTGCCGAGGCCGCCGGCGAGCATGATCGGCTTGTGGTAGCCACGCACTTCCTCGCCGCGCGGGGTGTCGATGGCCTGCTCGAAGGTACGGAAGTAGCCGGTCAGGTTGGGACGGCCGAACTCGTTGTTGAACGCGGCGCCGCCCAGCGGGCCCTCGATCATGATGTCCAGCGCGCTGACGATGCGCTCGGGCTTGCCGTAGGGCTTCTCCCAGGGCTGCTCGAAGCCGGGGATCTGCAGGTTGGAGACGGTGAAACCGACCAGGCCGGCCTTGGGCTTGGAGCCGCGACCGGTGGCGCCCTCGTCGCGGATCTCGCCGCCGGAGCCGGTGGAGGCGCCGGGGAACGGGGCGATGGCGGTCGGGTGGTTGTGGGTCTCCACCTTCATCAGGATGTGCACCGGCTCCTGATGGGCAGCGTACTCGTGGCTGCCCGGCTGCGGGAAGAAGCGCCCGGCGGTGAAGCCCTCGATCACCGAGGCGTTGTCCTTGTAGGCGGACAGCACGCCTTCGCGGTGCATCTCGTAGGTGTTCTTGATCATGCCGAACAGCGACTTCTCCTGCGCCTGGCCGTCGATGTCCCAGCTGGCGTTGAAGATCTTGTGGCGGCAGTGCTCGGAGTTGGCCTGGGCGAACATCATCAGCTCGACGTCGTGCGGGTTGCGCCCCAGCTCGACGAAGTTCTTCACCAGGTAGTCGATCTCGTCCTCGGCCAGGGCCAGGCCCAGCTCGACGTTGGCGGTTTCCAGCGCGGCGCGCCCGCCAGCGAGCACGTCGACCACGGTCAGCGCCTTGGGCTGGGCGTGGCTGAACAGCGCCTCGGCCTCCTCCATGCGGCCCAGCACCAGCTGGGTCATGCGGTCGTGCAGCGCGCTGGCGACGGCCTGGGCGTCGGCGTCGGACAGCTCGCCGGCCACGTAGTAGGCGATGCCGCGCTCCAGCCGCTGGATCTTGGCCAGACCGCAGTTGTGGGCGATGTCGGTGGCCTTGCTCGACCACGGCGAGATGGTGCCGAAGCGCGGCACCACCAGGAACAGGCGGCCGCTGGGCTCCTGCACCGGGACGCTCGGGCCGTACTGCAGCAGGCGCGCCAGCACCTGTTCCTCGTCGCCGTCCAGTGCGCTGGACACCTCGGCGAAATGGGCGAACTCGGCGTACAGGCCGGCGACCGCCGGCACTTTCTGGGTCAGTTGCTCGAGCAGTTTGCCGTGACGGAAGGCAGAAAGGGCGGGGGTGCCGCGCAGGATCAGCATTGTCGGAACAGCCTCTTGGGCAAGGAGTGCGAAAGACTGGGCATTCTAGCGCAAAGCGCCCAGCCCGGCACCCGCAGCCGTCGGCGCGTGCGCTCGCGGTCGCGCCCTGTACCTTCGATATATGGTCCGCCGCCCGCCATTGCGTATACTCCAGCCATGCAGAAACTCAATGCACCCCGCCGGGGTCATAGCGCCTGGTGGCTGGCCACCCTCCTTCTCCTGCTGCTGAGTGCTTGCGGCGAAGCGCCCACTGCCCTCGAGCGCATCCAGGAGGAAGGCGTGCTGCGCGTCATCACCCGCAACAGCCCGTCCACCTACTACCAGGACCGCAACGGCGAGACCGGCTTCGAGTACGAGCTGACCCAGCGCTTCGCCGAGAGCCTCGGCGTCAAACTGCAGATCGAGACCGCCAACAGCCTCGACGAACTGTTCGCCCGCCTCAACAGCCCCGCCGGCCCGCACCTGGCCGCCGCCGGCCTGGTCGAGTCCGCGCGCCGCGCGCCGATGGCGCGCTTCAGCCACCCCTACCTGGACATCACCCTGCAGGTGGTGCACCGCAACGGCCAGCCGCGCCCGACCCAGGCCGAGCAGCTGGTCGGCAAGCGCATCACCGTGGTCAAGGGCAGCATCCACGCCGAACGCCTGGCCGAACTCAAGCAGCGCCTGCCCGCCCTGCAGTACGAGGAGTCCGACGATGTGGAGGTGGTCGACCTGCTGCGCATGGTCGACGAGGGGCAGATCGACCTGACCCTGGTCGACTCCAACGAACTGGCGATGAACCAGTTCGCCTTCCCCAACGTGCGCGTCGCCTTCGACCTCGACAGCAACCAGCACCTGGCCTGGGCGGTGCCAGCGGGTGCCGACGACAGCCTGCTGCAGGCGATCAACGCCTTCCTCGAGCAGGCCGAACGCGACAAGACCCTGCAGCAGCTCAAGGAGCGCTACTACGGGCACATCGACGTGCTCGGCTACGTCGGCACCTACACCTTCGCCCGCCACCTGCAGCAGCGCCTGCCGCGCTACGAGCCGGACTTCCGCAAGGCCGCCGAGAAGCACAAGATCGACTGGCGCCTGCTGGCCGCCATCGGCTACCAGGAGTCGATGTGGCAGGCCGACGCCACCTCCAAGACTGGCGTGCGCGGCCTGATGATGCTTACCCAGCGCACCGCCCAGGCGGTCGGCGTGGCCAATCGCCTGGATCCGCGGCAGAGCATCCAGGGCGGCGCGCGCTACTTCATCCAGGTCCACGCCGAACTGCCGGACAGCATCGAGGAGCCGGACCGCACCTGGTTCGCCCTGGCCGCCTACAACATCGGCAGCGGCCATCTGGAGGACGCGCGCAAGCTGACCCAGGCCGCCGGCCTGAACCCCGACAAGTGGCTGCACGTGAAGAAGATCCTGCCGCGCCTGGCGCAGAAGCAGTGGTACAGCAAGACCCGCTACGGCTACGCCCGTGGCGGCGAGCCGGTGCACTTCGTCAACAACATCCGCCGCTACTACGACATCCTCACCTGGGTCACCCAGCCGCAACTGGAAGGCAGCCAGGTCGCCGACAGCGGTCTGCACCGCCCGGCGGTGGACAAGACGCCCAAGCCCGAACCGCAGCTGTGAACCGCCTCAACCCTTCTGCCGGCGCAGGCGGAAGAACTCGCTGAGGATCGCCCCGCACTCCGCCGACAGCACCCCGCCCTCGACCAGCAGGCGATGGTTGAGGAAGGCCTGTTCGAAGAAACGCCCGCGGCTTTCCACCACTCCGGCCTTGGGCTCGGTGGCGCCGTAGACCACGCGGGCCACGCGCGAATGGATGATCAGCCCGGCGCACATGCTGCATGGCTCGAGGGTCACGTACAGGGTGCTGCCGACCAGGCGGTAGTTCTCGAGATTGCGCGCCGCATCGCGGATCGCCACCATCTCGGCGTGGGCGCTGGGGTCGTGGGTGGAGATCGGGCAGTTGAAGCCGCGACCGACGATCTCGCCGTCGACCACCAGCACCGCGCCCACCGGCACCTCGCCCCGTTCGGCACCCTCGGCGGCGAGCGCCAGCGCCTCGCGCATGAAGCGCTCGTCCTGGCTGCGGTCGATGATCACGGGTCTTTTCATGGGCGGTCCGGCGGCATCAAAGAAGCCCGCCAGTTTGGGAAAAGCCGGCACGGAGTCAAGCCCGCACAGCCCGAAGGCTGCCCTCAGGACCGCAGGGTAGAAAACTCGCGCAGCGATTTTCTACCGATGAGCACAGGGCACGGCGCTGCCTGGTAGACAATCGCCGACGCGAGTTGTCCACCCTACCCAACCTTCCCCCTACACCACCGCGATGGCCGCCATCAGCCCGGTTTCCATATGGTCGACGACGTGGCAGTGGAACATCCAGGTCCCGGGATTGTCGGCCACCAGCGCCACCCGCGCGGTCTCCTGCTTGCCTAGCAGGTAGGTGTCGGTGAAGTACGGCGTGATGCTGCGGCGGTTGGAGTCGAGCACCTTGAAGCTCATGCCGTGCAGGTGGATCGGGTGCTGGTACTGGCTGAGGTTGCGCAGCTCGAGGATGTAGCTGCGCCCCTGCCCGAGGGTGGCGATGGGCCGCTCGGCGCAGCTCTTGTCCTTGATGTCCCAGGCCTGGCCGTTGACCTGCCAGAAGCTGTGCGCCGCGCCCTGCGCCAGGTTGGTCGACACCGCGCCGGCCCACTCGAAGTTGAAGCGCAGGGTCTCGGCCGTCGCCAGATCCGGCTCGGCGATCGGGTTGGCCGGCAGCGCCGACGGCCAGTCGCCGGCCGCCTCGCCGCTGGCCACGCTCTTCAGCGTCGCCAGGCGCAGCGGCCCGTTGCGCAGCGGCAGTTCGGTGCCGGCCGCCGGCACGCGCAGGGCCAGCTCGATGCGCATGCCCGGCCCCAGCCAGTACTCCTTGCCCAGCGGCTGCGGCGCCACCGGGTTGCCGTCGAGGGCGTAGATGCGCGCCTCGGCCTGCGGCAGGTTGAGGCGGTAGGTCAGGGTGTTGTCGAGGTTGAGGATGCGCAGGCGGACGATCTGCCCGGCCGGCAAGTCGAGGGTCGGCGCGTGCACGCCGTTGACCGTCGACAGCCGGCCGGCGGTGCCGCCGCGCGCCGCCTCGCGCGGCACGCTGAAATCGGTGAAGGCGCCCGCCGCGTCCACGTGCCAGCTCTTCAGGCTCAGCGTGCGCTCGTGGCGGAAGCCGCTCGGCTCGCGCTCCTCGACGATCAGCGGGCCGACCAGACCGCGGCCGAGCTGCTCGCCGCTCGCGGTGTGCGGGTGGTACCAGAAGCTGCCGGCATCCGGGAGCTGGAAACGGTAGTCGAAGTATTCGCCCGGCAGCACCGGCAGCTGCGACACGTAGGGCACGCCGTCCATCTCCAGCGGCAGGCGGATGCCGTGCCAGTGGATGGTGCTCGGCTCGGGCAGGCGGTTGACGAAACGCACCCGCAGCCAGTCGCCCTGGCGCGCACGCAGCTCGAGGCCCGGCGCCTGGCCGCCGTAGGCCCAGGCGCTGGTGGTGCGCCCGGGCACCAGCTCGACGTCCAACGGCGCGGCGATCAGCTCGTAATCATGCGTGACCGCCTCGGCCGGCCGGCCCAGCCAGTAGCGCGTCCCGCCGCCGGCGATGCCGAGCACGCCGAGGCCGGCCAAGCCGGTGAGGACTTGTCTGCGGGTGAAGGACATAGCGGAGCCTCGCTTGCGAAAACAGGGGGACGCTGCGCCGGCCGGACACTTGACCGCGGACGCAGATGACAGAGTTTCTCATTTTCTTCGGCAGCGATGCGAGCCCCGCCTGCGACAGAACCGCGCTGTCGACGGGCCGCCTGGCTCAGCCGGCGAACAGTCGGGTCAGCGCGTGCAGTCCCAGACCGACCATCCCGCCGACCAGGGTGCCGTTGATGCGGATGTACTGCAGGTCCTTGCCGACGTTGTGCTCGAGCAGGGCCACCAGCTCGTCGCTGTTCCAGCGCTCGACCCGCTCGGCGATGTAACGGCGGATATCCTCGCGATGACGCTCGACCAGCAGCGGCGCCACCTCCAGCAGCTGGTCGTTGATCCAGCGGCGCATCGCCTCGTCGCGCTCCAGCGCCTCGCCCAGACGCAGGCACAGACGTACCAGACGGCGGCGAATGGTCGAGTCGGCGGCGACCAGGTCGGCCTGCAGGCAGTCGACCAGCTCGTCCCACAGCCCGCGCAGGTAGCCGGCCAGCGCCGGGTGGGCGAGCAGCTGCTCGCGGATCTGCTCGCCCCTGAGGCGGAATTCGGGATCCTCCTTGAGCCGGGCGACGAAGCGCAGCATGCAGGCGTCGAACTTGCCGCGCAGTTCGTGCCGGGGATCGCGGCTGATCTCACCGATCAGCTCGGAAACCCGCCGCACCAGCTTGTCCGCCGACCACTGGCCGGCCTTCTCGTCGAGCGGGATGTCCTTGCCGAACAGACGAAAGCGCAGCGCGCTGAACTCGCTGGACAGGCCGGCGGCGATGCGCTGCTGCACCGCCTCGTCCTGCAGCAGCAGGTCGAGCTGGGCGAGCAGCTCGTCGAGCATCGCCTGGTGGCGACGCTCGTAGGTGAGCATGTCGAGCAGCTGGCCGCCGAGGCGCGCCAGGTCGACCTCGCGCAGACGGCGGGTGGCGCTGCGCTGGATGAACTGGCGCACCCGCTCGTCGCGCAGGGCGTTGATACCGTAGCGGGCCACGCCGACCAGCTGGCGGCCGAGCGCCTCGGCGTTGGCCGGTTGACGCAGCCAGCCGGCCAGCCGCGTGGCGGCGTCGAAGGCCTCCAGCTTGGCCATCACCTGCGGCGTGGCGAGGAAGTGGGTGCAGATGAAGTCGGCCAGGTTACGGCCCAGGCGCGCCTGCTTGCGCGGGATGATCGCCGTGTGCGGGATCGGCAGGCCCAGCGGATGGCGAAACAGTGCGGTGACCGCGAACCAGTCGGCGATGGCGCCGACCATCGCCGCCTCGGCGAACGACTGCAGGTAGCCCCAGCCCGGATGCCGGGGCAGCAGGTGGGTGGCCAGCGCATAGAGCGCGGCGGCCAGCAGCAGCAGAGCGAAGGCGATGGCCTTCATGCGCGCCAGGGGGGAACTCCATGGGGACATCGGACACTCCTTGCCGGTCGGTCCCTGCAGCATAGCGAGCCGGGCAGACGCCGAAAATGCGAAAGGGCAGCCGCAGCTGCCCTTTCGCCCTCACACCGACACAGGCCGATGGATCATTCCCACTCGATGGTCGCCGGCGGCTTGCTCGACACGTCGTAGGTGACGCGGGAGATGCCCTCGATCTCGTTGATGATGCGGTTGGAGACCTTCTCCAGCAGCTCGTAGGGCAGGTGCGCCCAGCGCGCGGTCATGAAGTCGATGGTTTCCACCGCACGCAGGGCGACGACCCAGGCGTAGCGGCGGCCGTCGCCGACCACACCGACCGACTTGACCGGCTGGAACACCACGAAGGCCTGGCTGGTCTTGTGGTACCAGTCGAAGTTGCGCAGTTCCTCGATGAAGATGTGGTCGGCGCGACGCAGCAGGTCGGCGTACTCCTTCTTCACCTCGCCGAGGATGCGCACGCCCAGGCCCGGGCCCGGGAACGGGTGGCGGTAGACCATGTCGTAGGGCAGGCCGAGCTCGAGGCCGATCTTGCGTACCTCGTCCTTGAACAGCTCGCGCAGCGGCTCGACCAGCTGGAACTGCATGTCTTCCGGCAGGCCGCCGACGTTGTGGTGCGACTTGATCACGTGGGCCTTGCCGGTCTTGGCGCCAGCCGACTCGATCACGTCCGGGTAGATGGTGCCCTGGGCGAGGAACTCGACGCCTTCCAGCTTCTTGGCTTCCTCGTCGAACACCTCGATGAAGGTGCGACCGATGATCTTGCGCTTCTGCTCCGGATCGCTGACCCCGGCCAGGCGACCGAGGAACAGCTCCTCGGCGTCGGCGCGGATCACCTTGACGCCCATGTTCTCGGCGAACATGGCCATCACCTGATCGCCCTCGTGCAGACGCAGCAGGCCGTTGTCGACGAATACGCAGGTCAGCTGGTCGCCGATGGCGCGGTGCAGCAGCGCGGCGACCACCGAGGAGTCGACGCCGCCGGACAGGCCGAGCAGCACCTTGCGGTCACCGACCTGGGCGCGCACGGAGGCGATGGCGTCCTCGACGATGTTGGCCGGGGTCCACAGCGCCGCGCAGCCGCAGATGTCGAGGATGAAGCGCGACAGGATGCGCCCGCCCTGCTTGGTGTGGGTCACTTCCGGGTGGAACTGCACGCCGTAGTAGCAGCGGTTGTCGTCGGCGATGGCGGCGATCGGGCAGCTCGGGGTGCTGGCGACGATATGGAAGCCGGGCGCCAGCTGGGTCACCTTGTCGCCGTGGCTCATCCACACGTCGAGGCTCAGCAGACCGTCGTCGTCCATGTGGTCCTCGATGCCGTCGAGCAGGCGGCTCTTGCCGACCAGGTCGACGCGGGCGTAGCCGAACTCGCGCAGGTCGGAACCCTCGACCTTGCCGCCGAGCTGCTCGGACATGGTCTGCATGCCGTAGCAGATGCCGAACAGCGGCACGCCCAGGTCGAACACCGCCTGCGGCGCGCGCGGGCTGTCCTCCGCGTGCACCGACTCCGGTCCGCCGGCGAGGATGATGCCGCGCGGGTCGAAGGCACGGATCGCCTCGTCGTCCATGTCGAACGGATGGATCTCGCAGTACACGCCGATCTCGCGCACGCGGCGAGCGATCAGCTGGGTGTACTGGGAACCGAAGTCGAGGATCAGGATCCGGTGAGCGTGAATGTCTTGATGGGCCATGGCCGTCTCTCGTAGCGAATTTCACAAACGACACGGGGCTGCATCACACAGCCCCGTATCGCCAGGTCAGAAGCTCGGCAATCAACCGACGCGGTAGTTGGGCGCTTCCTTGGTGATCTGTACGTCATGCACGTGCGACTCGGCCATGCCGGCGCCGGTGATGCGCACGAACTGCGGCTTGGTGCGCATCTCCTCGATGGTGGCGCAGCCGGTGTAGCCCATGGAGGCGCGCAGGCCGCCCATCAGCTGGTGCACGATGGCGGCCAGGGCGCCCTTGTACGGCACGCGGCCTTCGATGCCTTCCGGCACCAGCTTCTCGGCGCCGGCGGCGGAATCCTGGAAGTAGCGGTCCGAGGAACCCTGGGCCTGGGCCATGGCGCCCAGCGAGCCCATGCCGCGGTAGGACTTGTAGGAACGGCCCTGGAACAGCTCGACCTCGCCCGGCGCCTCTTCGGTACCGGCGAACATCGAGCCCATCATCACCGCGTTGGCGCCGGCGACGATGGCCTTGGACAGGTCGCCGGAGAAGCGGATGCCGCCGTCGGCGATCATCGGCACGCCGACCGCGGCCAGCGCGGCGGAAACGTTGGCGATGGCGCTGATCTGCGGCACGCCGACGCCGGCGACGATGCGGGTGGTGCAGATCGAGCCCGGGCCGATGCCGACCTTGACCGCGTCGGCGCCGGCCTCGACCAAGGCCAGGGCGGCCTCGGCGGTGGCGATGTTGCCGCCGATCACCTGCAGCTCGGGGAAGTTCTCCTTGACCCAGCGCACGCGGTCGATCACGCCCTTGGAGTGGCCGTGGGCGGTGTCGACCACCACCACGTCGACGCCGGCGGCGGCCAGCGCGGCGATGCGGTCGCCGGTGTCGGCACCGGTGCCGACGGCGGCGCCGACGCGCAGGCGACCCTGCTCGTCCTTGGAGGCCAGCGGGTAGCTCTTGGCCTTCTCGATGTCACGGAAGGTGACCAGCCCGCGCAGGTGGAACTGGGCGTCGACCACCAGCATCTTCTCGATGCGGTGCTCGTACAGCTTGGCCTTGATCTCCTCGAGACCGGTGCCTTCCAGGGCGGTAACCAGACGCTCCTTGGGAGTCATGATCGCCGCCACGGTGTCGCCGGCGTTCGGCTTCACGCGCAGGTCACGGCCAGTGACGATGCCGACCAGCTCGCCGCCAGCCACCACCGGGAAGCCGGAGAAGCCGTACTCGCGCACGCGGGCCAGCAGGTCGATGATCTTGGTGTCCGGGGTCACGGTCACCGGATCGCGCACGATGGCGGTCTCGTGACGCTTGACCTTGCGCACCTCGGCAGCCTGCTGCTCGATGGTCATGTTCTTGTGGATGATGCCGATGCCGCCTTCCTGGGCCATGGCGATGGCCAGGCGGGCTTCGGTCACGGTGTCCATGGCAGCGGAAACCAGCGGGATGTTCAGCTCGATGCCACGGGTCAGGCGGGTCTTGAGGGAAACATCCTTGGGCAGAACCTCGGAATAACCGGGGATCAGGAGAACGTCGTCGAAGGTCAGGGCTTCTTGGCTGATACGCAGCATGGCGGGGGCTCCCGGACGGGAAAAATGGAAGCGCGGCATTATACCCGGCACGGGGCTTGGGCTCAACGCGGCTGGTCACCTGTCAGCGCCCGACCACCGACCAGACTCAGCTCGGCGACCTTGTCGCGGCGCTGGGCCAGGTAGCGGGTGCAGCTGACGCGCAGGAAGGAGGCGAAGTTGACCACCTCGCCGCGGTAGTCCATGACCTCCTCGTACAGCTTGGCGATCAGCTGGTTGGTGGTCATGCCGTCGACCTCGGCGATCTCGCGCAGGATGTCCCAGAACTGGTTCTCCAGGCGCAGGGTGGTGACCACGCCGCGGATGCGCAGCGAGCGCGAACGCGACTCGTAGAGGATCGGGTCGGCCTTGACGTACAGCTCGCACATGACGTTTCCTCTCCCGGGCATGGCACCGGCAGCGCCGGGGTGGTGGACAGGGCTGCGCCGTTGTCCACCCTACCAACTGGCGGCGCAGCCTTCGTAGGGTAGAAAACTCGCGCAGCGATTTTCTACCGTCCCACGGCGCGGACTACAGCTCGATGCGCGTGCCGAGCACCTGAAGGAAGGCCGCCAGCCAGGCCGGATGCGCCGGCCATGCCGGGGCGGTGACCAGGTTGCCGTCGGTGTGCGCCTGATCGACCGGAATCTCCATGTAGCGGCCGCCGGCCAGGCCGACCTCCGGCGCGCAGGCCGGGTAGGCGCTGCACGCGCGCCCCGAGAGCACGCCGGCGGCGGCGAGCAGCTGGGCGCCGTGGCAGATCGCGGCGATCGGCTTGCCGGCCTGGGCGATGGCCTGCACCAGGGCGATCACCTCGGCATTCAGGCGCAGGTACTCCGGCGCGCGGCCGCCCGGCACCACCAAGGCGTCGTAGTCGGCGGCCTGCACGGCAGCGAAGTCGAAGTTGAGGGCGAAGTTGTGCCCCGGCTTCTCGCTGTAGGTCTGGTCGCCCTCGAAGTCGTGGATCGCGGTGCGCACGCTCTGCCCGGCGCTCTTGCCCGGGCACACCGCGTGCACGGTATGGCCGACCATCGACAGTGCCTGGAACGGCACCATCACTTCATAGTCCTCGACGTAGTCGCCGACCAGCATGAGGATCTTCTTCGCAGCCATGGTTCTCTCCCTGTCAGGTGGTGAAGATCGCTGCAGTATCGACCATGGCGCGGCGAGCGGGTAACAGCCGCCTACTACAGGGCATGTCTCAAGGATCGACCCGCACCAGCCGCATGGCAAAGCCGAGGCGCTCGGCGAAGGCGTCGAGGAAGTCCTGGCGGAACCGCGCCTCGCTCCAGCCGTTGAAGATGAAACCCAGGTCGGAGAAGCCGCACGGCTGCAGGAACAGGAAGCCGTTGATGTCGTCCTCGAAGCCGCATTCCGGGCAGATGAAGTTGTCGGTCTCCCCCGGCCACCATTGCTCCAGGCTGTCGAACAGCGGCGCGCCGATCTCCTGACGGCACTGCGGGCAACCGGCCTCCTCGCGAAAGTCGCGGGTCGGCGTGTAGATGCAGCGCCGGGTCACGATCTCCAGGCCGTTGTGCGGCTGGCCGAACGGCAACCGCTCGGGGTGCTCGACCACCCGCCGTGCGCCCGGGGCGATGGCGTAGGCCATGCCGTTGCCGCCCTGCCCGCAGGTGGTCGGCAGCGCCGCGACAATCTCGCGTCTGACCAGCCAGTTGAGCAACTGGCGCTCCTTGGCCTCGTGGGCTGGAACGCTGGAGATCTGCGGGACGAGGATGATCTGTGCGGTCATGGTGGCAGGCCGGCTGGGGAGAGCCGGGCAGCTTAGGCGCTGGCGCGGACAAATCAAGTCCGCCGGACGGCGCACCTCGAATTGAAGGCCAGGGTACAGGGCAGGAAGAACAGGACCAGGCCGATGTCGACCGCCTGCTCGCCACCGACGGAATCACTGTCGCTCCCGCCGCGCGCTCGGCTTATCATGCCGGCCATGCTCAACGATCCCTTCCAGCGGCTCGGCCTCGATCGCGAGGTCCTGACCGTCAGCCAGCTCAACCAGCGCGCCCGCCACCTGCTCGAGGACGTGTTCCCCCAGGTGTGGGTCGAGGGCGAGATCTCCAACCTGGCGCGGCCCTCCTCCGGGCACGTCTACTTCAGCCTCAAGGACGCCGGCGCCCAGGTGCGCTGCGCGCTGTTCCGGTCCAGCGCGGCGCGCGTGCGCCAAGCGCTGCGCGACGGCCTGGCAGTGAAGGTGCGCGGCAAGGTCTCGCTGTTCGAGGGCCGCGGCGACTACCAGATGATCCTCGACGCGGTGGAGCCGGCCGGCGACGGCGCGCTGCGCCTGGCCTTCGAGGCGCTCAAGGACAGGCTGGCCGCCGAGGGACTGTTCGCCGCCGAGGGCAAGCGCGCCCTGCCCGCCCATCCGCAGCGCGTCGGCATCGTCAGCTCGCCGAGCGGCGCGGTGATCCGCGACATCGTCAGCGTGTTCCGCCGCCGCGCGCCGCAGGTCGAGCTGACTCTGGTGCCCACCGCGGTGCAGGGCGTCGATGCCAGCGCGCAGATCGTCCGCGCGCTGCAGCTGGCCGACCGCCAGGGCTTCGACGCGCTGATCCTCGCCCGTGGCGGCGGCTCGCTGGAGGACCTGTGGTGCTTCAACGAGGAGGCGGTGGCGCGCGCCATCGCCGCCTGCGCCACGCCGATCGTCAGCGCCGTCGGCCACGAGACCGACGTGACCATCGCCGACTTCGTCGCCGACCTGCGTGCGCCGACGCCTTCGGCCGCCGCCGAGCTGCTCGCCCCCGACTCCAGCGACCTGCAACGCCGCCTCGACGGCCTGCAGCGCCGCCTGACCCTGCGCATGCAGCATCTGCTGGCCGCCCGCCAGCTGCAGCTCGACGGCCTGCGCCAACGCCTGCGCCATCCCGGCGAGCGCCTGCGCCAGCAGGCACAGCGCCTCGACGATCTCGAGCTGCGCCTGCGCCAGGCGATGGATCGCCAACTGCAGGTCGGCCACGAGCGCCTGGCGCGCCTCGATACGCGCCTGGCCGCGCAGCATCCCGAGCGCCTGCTCGCGTTGCTGCGCCAGCGTCTCGAGCATCTGGCCGAGCGCCTGCCGCGCGCCATGCACACCCGCCTGCGCGAACGCCGCCAGCAGCTGGAAGCCGCCGCGCAGACGCTGCAGGTGGTCAGCCCGCTGGCCACCCTCGGCCGCGGTTACAGCATCCTGCTCGACGCCAGCGGCCGCGCCGTGCGCCGCGCCGTCGACACCGCGCCGGGCCAGCGCCTGACCGCCCGGCTGCACGAGGGCGAGCTGGCGCTGCGCGTCGAGGAAGGCCCGGCGACGCCGGGCACGCTGGAACTGCCGTTGTAGGGTGGGTCAGGCCGTAGGCCGTAACCCACCAACCGGCCGCCAGGCCGGCAAGCGCGATGCCGGGCGGCATCGATGGTGGGTTACGCCGCGAGCGGCTAACCCACCCTACGTCACTGTAGGGTGCGCCGCGCGCACCACAAACCTCATGGTGCGCACAGCGCACCCTACGTCACTCAGCCGCCAGGCCTGCGGCACTCCCCGACAGCCGTCACCTCAGTACAGATCGCGCCGATAGCGTCCGGCCTCCTGCAGCTCGGCCAGCGCCGCCGCGCCGAGCAGCTCGCGCAGCACGCCATCGACGCCCTGGCCCATGCCCTCGAGGCTGCCGCAGACGTAGATGGCCGCGCCCTCGGCCAGCCAGGCGCGCAGCTCGTCGGCCGCCGCGCGCAGGCGGTCCTGCACGTAGACCTTGTCCGCCTGATCGCGGGAGAACGCTAGGTCGAGACGCTGCAGATGGCCTGCGGCCTGCCAGGCCAGCAGCTCGTCGCGACAGAGGAAGTCGTGCGCGGCGGTACGCTCGCCAAAGATCAGCCAATTGCGCTGCTGCCCGCGCCAGGCGCGCTCGCGCAGCAAGCTGCGCAGGCTGGCCAGGCCGGTGCCGTTGCCGATCAGCAGCAGCGGGCGGTCGTCCTCGGGCAGGTGGAAGCCGCTGTTGCGGCGCAGACGCAGCGGCGCCGTGGCGCCCTCGGCCAGCTGCACGCACAGCCAGCCGGAACACAGGCCCGGCGTGCCGTCGGCATGCAGGTGCAGGCGGACGATCAGTTCCAGCGCACCGTCGTCGGCCAGCGAGGCGATGGAGTAGCTGCGCGGCCGCGCGCCGGCCTGCGGCGGCAGGATCTCGACCAGATCACCGGCCTGCCAGCGCTGCCCGACCGGCACCTGGAACGCCAGGCGCCAGATAGGTGCGGCGGCACTGCCGGGGTTGAGCCACTGCTTCTCGCGCAGCGTCCACGCGCTAAAGCCGGTCTCGGCCTCGGGCTGCGGCGGCGTGCTGCCGGTCAGCTCGCCGAGCAGGACACGCCAGCGCTGCAGCGCCGAGTGGTCGCCGTTGTCGACCTCCACCGGGGCGAACAGGCTGCGCGCGCCCTGGCCCTGCAGCCAGTCGTGCAGCTGGCGACCGAAGCCGCAGAAGCGCTGGTACTGGCGGTCGCCGAGACCGAGCAGGGCATATTCGAGATGGCGCAGGTCGAACTCGCCGGCCAGCACCCGGCGCACGAAGCCGCGCGCGCTGTCCGGCGCCTCGCCGTCGCCGAAGGTGCTGACCACGAACAGCGCGCGTTCGGCGCCGCGCAGGTCACGCTCCTCGAGCTGGGCCAGCGAGCGCACCTGTACCGTGGCGCCGGCGGCCTGCAGCTGGCCGGCGGTCTGCCAGGCCAGTTGCTCGGCGAAACCGTTCTGGCTGGCGAAACCGATCAGCCAGGGTTGGCCGTTGCCGTTCGCATCTGCCAGAGACTGGCGCCCGGCGCGGGCGGCGCGCCGCGAGCGACGCCGATCCAGATAGAGCTGCCAGCCGGTTATGAAGAACAGCGGCATGGCCAGGCTGGCCAGCAGCATGAGGATGCGCCCTGGCTGGCCGAAGTAGTCGCCGGTGTGCAGCGGGTAGACGCTGCTCAGCAGCTGCTGCACGCCGCTCTTGTCGGCGTAGCGCTGGTGCTGCAGCAGCTTGCCGTCGGCGTCCAGGCTGACGCGGTTGAAGGCGCGGTTGTGTTCGGCGGCCTGCGGCAGGTACATCACCTGCAGCGGCTGACCGGCGCGCTCGGGCAGGCGCAGGTTGGCCAGGCTGTAGTCGTCCTGCACGGCCAGACGGAAGGCCCGCCACTGCGCGTCGATGCTCGCCGACGCACGCGGCGCCTCGGCCTGCGCCTGGCCCTGCGGCGGCGGTCCGCGGCGACCGCCCGCCCCGCCCTTCTGCGGCGCCGGCTCGCCGGCCAGGGTATGCACGCCGTCGCGGTACCACTCGTAGGACCAGTAGAGGCCGGTCAGCGCCGCCAGCAGGTAGGCCAGCAGCACCCAGGTACCGGCCACCGCGTGCAGGTCCCAGAGAAAGCCGCGCCCCGTGCGCCGCCAGTCGAGGGTCAGCCAGGCGCGCCAGCTGCCGGCCCGGCGCGGCCAGCGCAGGTACAGGCCGGACAGACAGAGGAACACCAGTGCCAGGGTGGCCGCGCCGGTGATCGGCTTGCCGGCGTCGCCCATGGCCAGCCAGCGGTGCAGCTGCATCAGGAACTGGAACAGGCCGGCGCCACGCGCGGCGCCGAGCACCTCGCCGCTGTAGGGATCGGCGTACAGCGTCTCGCCGCGCGGCCCGCCGCCGCTGACGCTGACCTTCACCGCGTCCAGCGCGTCGGCGGAGAAGGTCAGGCCGAGCACCGCGCGCCCGGGCAGTTGCTCGCCGACGCGGGCCAGCAGCGCGTCTGGACTCAGCGCCCGCGCGCCGACGGTCGGCTCGACGCTCAGCACGCCGGGATTGATGAGGCGCAGCAGCTCGTCCTGGTAGGACAGGCTGGCGCCGGTCACGCCCATCAGCGCCAGCACCAGCCCGGCGCTGATGCCCAGCAGCCAGTGCAGCTGGAAGAGGATTTTCTTGACCACCTGGGATCACCTGATCGCTATGCCGCGGCTGCGGCGAAGTTGAACTCGGACGCGGCGGGAAACCGCTTCGCACCGCCCTCGACTGCGGTGGTGCGAAGCGATTTTATTCGAGAATGATTTTCAACAAATCGCCTTTACCCAACCTTTACCCGTGCGTGGCACGGGCGGGAAGGCCGGTCATCACAGGGCCCAGCGGCGCAGCAGGTTGTGGTACACGCCGGTGAGCTGTACGCTGGCGGCGTGGTCGGCGCCGAGTTCCTGGTTGAGGCGCTGGATGCCGGTGTCCAGGTCGAACAGCAGGGTGCGCTGGCCGTCGTCGCGCACCATGCTCTGGATCCAGAAGAACGAGCAGACCCGCGCGCCGCGGGTGACCGGGCTGACCCGGTGCAGGCTGGTGGAGGGGTAGAGGATCAGGTCGCCGGCCGGCAGCTTGACGCTGTGCGCGCCGTAGGTGTCCTCCACCACCAGTTCGCCGCCGTCATACTCGTCGGGGCCGGTGAAGAACAGGGTGGCCGACAGGTCGGTGCGCACCCGCGAGCCGCTGGCGCGGTCGAGACGCACCGCGTTGTCCACGTGCAGGCCGAACGACTGGCCGCCCTGGTAGCAGTTGAACAGCGGCGGGAAGATCCTGTCCGGCAGCGCCGCGGCGATGAACAGCGGGTTGCGCTCCAGCGCCTGGAGGATCAGCGCGCCGATCTGCCGCGCCTCGGCGCAGTCCTCGGGCAGTTGCAGGTTGTCCTTGGCCATCGCCGACTGGAAGCCGGCGGTGCTCCTGCCGTCAGCCCAGGGCGCCTGCTGCAGCAGGCGGCGGCAGTCGAGAACCTGTTCCGGAGTGAGCACCCCGGGAATGTGCAGCATCATGGCGTTGCGCTCCTGGTACGGCGAAGCCCCGCGGATGCGGGGCTGGCCTGGACGTGAGGATCAGAAGGAATAGTTGGCCGAGAGGATCGCCGCACGGGCGTCGCCGTACTCGATCGCCGAGGAGCGCGCGTCGGTGCCGGGGTTCTGCCGCACCCGCTCCACATAGTCCTCGTCGAACAGGTTGTTGACGTTCAGCTGCAGGTCGAGATTCCTGCTGACCCGGTAGCCGACCATCGCGTTGTGCAGCCAGTAGTCATCCAGCTTGGCGGTGTCGGTGGAGGTCACGTTGCGCTCGCTGACGTAGCGGGCGCCGTAGCCCAGGGTCCAGCCGGCCGGCAGCTCGTAGGTGGTCCACAGGTTGAGCGAGCGCGGCGGGGTGTTGCCCAGCGCCTGGCCCTCGCGGCTCGGGTCGCTGAGCGACTTGAGGGTCTCGCTGTCGAGGAAGGTGTAGTTGGCGTAGACGTTCCACTGCTCGCTGATCTTGCCGGTCACGCCCAGCTCGACGCCCTGCACGCGCTGCTCGCCGGCCAGCACGTAGGAGCCGTCGGCCAGCTCTTCGCGGGCATCGGTCTTCTCGACGCGGAACAGCGCGCCATCCAGCTGCAGGCGACCGCCCAGCAGTTCCCACTTGGTGCCCAGTTCCCAAGTCTCGTTCTTCTCCGGCGACAGGTCGGCGGTCGTGGCGCTCACGCCGACGCCGCTGGTGGCGAGGAACTCGGCCGAGGGGTTGAACGAGGTGCCGTAGGCGACGTAGATGCGCCCGTTGTCGGCCGGCTTGTACACCAGGCCGGCACGGCCGCTGAGCTGCTCGTCGCTGGTATCCAGGTCGGTGACGGTGCCGGCCGGCAGCGCGGTGTTGCGGTACTCGCCGTCGAGCCAGTCGTAGCGCAGGCCGAGGCTCAGGTCCCACTTCGGATCGAGGGCGATGGTGTCGAAGACGTAGAGCGCCTTGGTGTCCAAGGTGGTTGCGGTGTCAGCGGTACGGGTCTTGTCGACCGGGCCACTCCAGTAGCCTGGCGGGTTGCTCAGGTCATAGCCGTCGGCCGGATAGAGTGCGGTGCCCAGGCCGTGGTTGTAGGTGATGCGCTCGTAGTCCTCGCGGGAGATTTCCGCACCGGTGACCAGGGTGTGGCCCAGGCCGAAGGTGTCGAAGTAGGCGGTCAGGTTGGTCTGGTTGATCCACATGTCGGTGGTGACGTCGCGGCCGTAGGCCTGCGGGCCGGCCGGCTTGTAGTTGCCGGCGCTGACCCCGCTGACGTTGACGTGGGACGCGGAGACCACGGTGTCGCGGTCGATGCGGCTGTAGCGGGTCAGGTTCTGCAGGCTCAGGCTGTCGCTGAACTCGTGCTCCAGCTTGACGCTGAAGGCGTCGCTCTCCACCTCGTCCTTGTCGAGGTTCTTCCAGCCGAAGTAGGCCTCGCGGTCGACGCCGGCGAGCTTCTTGCCGTCGCGGGCCGGCACGCCGTAGTCGGGCAGGTTGTCGTCGGTCTGGTGGAAGTAGCTCAGGGTGAGGCGGGTGGCGTCGCTCAGGCCGAGGGCCAGGGACGGGGCGATGCCCCAGCGCTGGCGGTCGATCTCGTCGCGGCCCGGCACGTCGTTCTCGTGGGCCATCAGGTTGAGGCGGAAGGCGCTGTCGGTGCCGACGCCGTCCAGGGTCTGGTTGGTGTCCAGGGTCAGGCGCTTGTAGTTGTCGGTGCCGAGGCTGGCGCCGAGCCGGGTGAAGTCGCGCTGGCGCGGCTGCTTGCTGACCTGGTTGATGCTGCCGCCGGTGGTGCCGCTGCCGCCGAACACCGAGTTGGGGCCCTTGATCACCTCGACAGCCTCGATGTTGAAGGTGTCGGTGCGGTTGGTCTGCGCACTGTCGCGCAGGCCGTCGATCTGCATGTTGGCGTTGGCGCTGAAGCCGCGGATGTTGATGCTGTCCCCGGAGCCGCCGCCGCCCTCGCCGGCGTTGAAGGTGATACCGGAGACGTTGGACAGCACCTGGCGCAGGCTCAGAGCCTGCTGCTCCTCGATCACCTGCTGCGGCACCACGCTGATGGTCTGTGGCGTGTCCAGCAGCGGTGCGGTGTATTTCGGCGAGGACACCGACTCGGTCTTGTAGCCGCTGCCCTGCTCGCCCTGCACGCTGACGCTGTCTAGCTGCAGGGCACCCTGCTCCTCCGCCAGGGCAGGAATGGCCAGCGAGGCCACGGCCAGGCCGACGGCTGAAGCCAGCAGGCGCTGGGGTTGACGGGACGAAGCCTTGATGAATGCACGCATGAGAATCTCTCCCTGTACTTAATGGGATGCGATTCTATTTGAGAAATACTATCAGTAAAGATCAGGACAAGGTCTTTACGTTTTCTTTACATTCGCACCGGAACCCTCCGCCAGGCAGAAACGACAGACCCCGCCGGAGCGGGGTCTGTCGTGCGGTTCGGGATGCCGGGAAGGGCGTCAATCAGTCCAGGTAGTAGGCCTTCAGCGGCGGGAAGCCGTTGAACTCCACAGCGCTGTAGCTGGTGGTGTAGGCGCCGGTGGACAGCCAGTACAGGCGGTCGCCGCTGGCCAGGTTCAGGGGCAGGCCGTACTTGTAGTGCTCGTACATGATGTCGGCGCTGTCGCAGGTCGGGCCGGCGATCACCACCTCTTCCATCTCGCCCTTCTTCTCGGTCCAGATCGGGAACTTGATGGACTCGTCCATGGTTTCGATCAGGCCGGAGAACTTGCCGACGTCGGTGAACACCCAGCGCTCCACGGCGGTGCGCGACTTGCGCGCCACCAGCACCACTTCGCTGACCAGGATGCCGGCGTTGGCGATCAGCGAGCGGCCCGGCTCGAGGATGATTTCCGGCAGCTCGTCGCCGAAGTCTTCCTTGAGGAAGCGGATGATTTCCTCGGCGTAGGTTTCCAGGCTGTTGGTCTTGGCGATGTAGTTGGCCGGGAAGCCGCCGCCCATGTTGATCATCTTCAGCTCGATGCCGTCTTCTTCCTTGAGGCGCTCGAAGATCACCTTGACCTTGGCGATGGCGGCGTCCCACACGGAGATGTCGCGCTGCTGGCTGCCGACGTGGAAGGACACACCGTAGGGCACCAGGCCGAGGTCACGGGCGAGGATCAGCAGATCCATGGCCATGTCGCTCTGGCAGCCGAACTTGCGCGACAGCGGCCAGTCGGCGGTGGTGGAACCCTCGGTGAGGATGCGCACGTAGACCTTGGCGCCCGGGGCGGCCTTGGCGATGTTGCGCAGGTCGGCCTCGGAGTCGGTGGCGAACAGGCGCACGCCCTTGTCGTAGAAGTAGCGGATGTCGCGGGCTTTCTTGATGGTGTTGCCGTAGCTGATGCGCTCCGGGCCGACACCCTGGGCCATCACCTTGTCCAGCTCGTAGATCGAGGCGATGTCGAAGTTGGAACCCTTGTCCTTGAGCAGGTCGATGATCTCGACCGCCGGGTTGGCCTTGACCGCGTAGTAGGTCTTGGCGAACGGGAAGCAGCTGCCCAGCTGATCATAGGCGCGGGAAATGGTGGGCAGATCAATCACCACGAAGGGAGTGTCTTTCTGGTCGGCGAGCGCCTTCATCTTCTTGAAGGTGTCGCGATCGAAATAGTCTTCAACCTTGATGGACATGCATGGGCTCCAAAATGGCAAAACAAACGACAAGTGAATGTGGTGGAGTGGCCCGTGGGCCGCGAACGCCTGATCAGTTTCCCCACTTTGGTTCGCCTACTTCCCAAGGCATGTCGCCGAAAGCAAAAAGGTCAACCGGCGGGCAGGTTGACCTTGCTGTCTCGTCGTCAGTACTTGAGCCGGATGGATCGTTTCCAGCATGAGCGTTCGGGCGCGAACTTTAGGACCATGGGGGGGCAAGATCAACCAGAAATTTCCTCAATTTTCCCCCTTTCATCACTCGCGGCTTTTCCGGGGGGCGCATCCGCTATAATCGCCGCCTTTTCTGACAGACCGACTACTCGTCGACGGGTTCCCTTTCCGATGACCACTCAGGCCGCCGAAGTCGCGAAGCGCCGTACCTTCGCCATCATTTCCCACCCCGATGCGGGCAAGACCACCATCACCGAGAAGCTGCTGCTGATGGGCAAGGCGATCGCCGTCGCCGGCACGGTGAAGTCGCGCAAGTCCGACCGCCACGCCACCTCCGACTGGATGGAGATGGAGAAGCAACGCGGCATCTCGATCACCACCTCGGTGATGCAGTTCCCCTACCGCGAGCACATGATCAACCTGCTCGACACCCCCGGCCACGAGGACTTCTCCGAAGACACCTACCGCACCCTGACCGCGGTGGACTCGGCGCTGATGGTCCTCGACGGCGGCAAGGGCGTCGAGCCGCGCACCATCGCGCTGATGGAAGTCTGCCGGCTGCGCGACACGCCGATCGTCAGCTTCATCAACAAGCTCGACCGCGACATCCGCGACCCGATCGAGCTGCTCGACGAGATCGAGGCGGTGCTGAAGATCAAGGCCGCGCCGATCACCTGGCCGATCGGCTGCTACAAGGACTTCAAAGGCGTCTACCACCTCGGCGAGGACAAGGTCATCGTCTACCAGCCGGGCCACGGCCACGAGCGCATCGAGCAGATCGTCATCGACGGTCTCGACTCCGACGCGGCGCGCGCGCATCTCGGCGACCAGTACGACAGCTTCGTCGAGCAGCTCGAGCTGGTGCAGGGCGCCTGCCATGAGTTCGACCAGGACGCCTTCCTGCGCGGCGAGATGACGCCGGTGTTCTTCGGCACCGCGCTGGGCAACTTCGGTGTCGACCAGGTGCTCGACAGCATCGTCGACTGGGCCCCGCAGCCGCTGTCGCGCGCCGCCCACGAGCGCGTGGTGGAGCCGACCGAGGAGAAGTTCAGCGGCTTCGTGTTCAAGATCCAGGCGAACATGGATCCCAAGCACCGCGACCGCATCGCCTTCATGCGCATTTGCTCCGGTAAATACGAGAAGGGCATGAAGATGCGCCACGTGCGGATCAAGAAGGACCTGAAGATCGCCGACGCTCTGACCTTCTTCTCCAGCGAGCGCGAACAGCTGGAGGAGGCCTACGCCGGCGACATCATCGGCCTGCACAACCACGGCACCATCCAGATCGGCGACACCTTCAGCGAAGGCGAGGTGCTCGGCTTCACCGGCATCCCGCACTTCGCCCCGGAGCTGTTCCGCCGCGTGCGCCTGAAGGACCCGCTGAAGTCCAAGCAGCTACGCCAGGGGCTGCAGGAGCTGGCCGAGGAAGGCGCCACCCAGGTGTTCTTCCCCGAGCGCAACAACGACATCATCCTCGGCGCGGTCGGAGTGCTGCAGTTCGACGTGGTCGCCAGCCGCCTCAAGGAGGAATACAAGGTCGAGTGCGCCTACGAGGCGATCAACGTCTGGTCCGCGCGCTGGATCGAGTGCAGCGACGAGAAGAAGCTCAAGGAGTTCAAGGACAAGGCCTACGAGAACCTCGCCGTCGACGGCGGCGGCCACCTGACCTACCTGGCGCCGACCCGCGTCAACCTCAGCCTGATGGAAGAGCGCTGGCCGGACGTGAAGTTCCGCGCCACCCGCGAGCACCACTGACGCCCCGCCCCAGCCCGCGCCCGCTTCCGCCCGGAAGCGGGCCGCGCCTACCCCTCCTCACCCCGCCGGTGCCGCCACCAGTGCTCTCGTCTCGCCGCGCTTGAGCAGCGCGTAGAGCACGCCGGTCAGCAGGCTGCCCGCCACTATCGCCAGCAGGTAGGGCAGCGCGTGGTTGATCGCGTTGGGGATCAGCAGCACGAACAGGCCGCCGTGCGGCGCCATCAGCTTGCAGCCGAAGTACATCGACAGCGCGCCGGTCAGTGCGCCGCCGGCGACACTGGCGGGGATCACCCGCAGCGGGTCCTTGGCGGCGAACGGGATGGCGCCCTCGGAGATGAAGCACAGGCCCAGCACGCCGGCGGCCTTGCCCGCCTCGCGCTCGCTCTGGGCGAACTTGCGCCGCGCCAGCAGGCTGGCGATGGCCATGCCCAGCGGCGGCACCATGCCGGCAGCCATGGTCGCCGCCATCGGCGCGTAGCTCTGCGAGGCCAGCAGGCCCACCGAGAAGGCGTAGGCGGCCTTGTTGACCGGCCCACCGAGGTCGACGCACATCATGCCGCCGAGCAGCAGGCCGAGGAGGATGGCGTTGGTGCTGCCCATGCCGTCGAGGAAGGCGGTCAGCCGGGCGAGCAGGCCGGCCACCGGCGCGCCGACCAGGTAGATCATCACCAGGCCGGTGAACAGGCTGGCCAGCAGCGGGATGATCAGGATCGGCTTGAGCGACTCGACGCTGGCCGGCAGGCGCACCCAGCGGGCGATGGCGCGCGCCGAATAGCCGGCGAGAAAGCCGGCGATGATGCCGCCGATGAAGCCGGCACCGAGCGTGCCGGCCAGCAGGCCGCCGATCATCCCCGGCGCCAGGCCCGGGCGGTCGGCGATCGAGTAGGCGATGTAGCCGGCCAGCACCGGCACCATTAGCTTGAACGCCGCGTCGCCGCCGATCTGCATCAGCGCGGCGGCCAGCGTGCCCTGCTCCTTGAACGCCTCGATGCCGAACACGAACGACAGGGCGATCAGCAGGCCGCCGGCCACCACCATCGGCAGCATGTAGGACACCCCGGTGAGCAGGTGGCGGTAGGCACCGCCCTGCGCGGCCTTCGCCGGCGGCTCGGCGCTCGTGCTCCCGGTCGGACGGGCGGCATCCAGCAGCACGCCCTCGCGCAGCGCCTTCTCCAGGGTCTCGCGCGGCTGCTTGAGCGCGGTGCCGGTGCCGCAGCGGTAGACCCTCTTGCCGGCGAAGCGGCTGGTATCCACCTCGATGTCGGCGGCCAGCAGCACCGCGTCGGCGGCGGCGATGGCCGCGGCGTCGAGCAGGTTGCGCGCGCCCACCGAGCCACGGGTCTCCACCTGCAGCTGGTAGCCGAGCCGGGCGGCGGCCTGCTGCAGCGCCTCGGCGGCCATGAAGGTGTGCGCCACGCCGGTCGGGCAGGCGGTGATCGCCACCAGCTTCGGCCGGCCGCCGGACGCCAGCGGCCGGGCGGCAGGCTCGAACGGCGCGGCCCGCTCGGCGGCCTCGCGCAGGAAGCGCTGCGGCTCCTGCAGCGCCTCGGCCGGGGTCGCCTGCACCAGGCGCTTGCCGGCGAAGCGGACGAGATCCAGTTCGGCGGTACGCACCACCACCACCAGCTCGGCGGCGGCGATCTCCTGCGTATCGAGCGGCGCCCCGATCGCCCGCGGATCATGCACCTCGACCCGGGTGGTCCAGCCCAGCTTGTGGGCGGCGGCCTCGAGCAGGCGCGAACAGAGCACGCTGGTGACCCTGCCATCGGGGCAGGCGGTGACGATCAGCAGATTCATCGCGGAAAACCTCTAGTCGTTCTTGTTCTGGTCGAGGGGCTGGATGCGCACTTCGCCTTCGAGGCGCGCCAGCTGCTCGCGGTCGTGGATGCCGAAGCCGAGCTGGGTGACCGCCTGGGCGGCGACGGCGGTGGCCAGGCGCAGGCTGCGCTCGGCCGGCCAGCCCTCGAGCAGGCCGTGCAGCAGACCGGCGAGCAGCGAGTCGCCGGCGCCCACCGTACTGACCACCTCGACCTGCGGCGGTTGCGCGCCAAGGGCGATGCCCGGGCCCAGCCAGCAGACGCCCGCGGCGCCGCGCGACAGCAGCACATGCTGGATGCCGCGCGCACGCAGCGCAGCGGCCGCCTGCAGCAGCTCCGGCAGCGCGGGCCGGTCGAGGCCGCACAGCTCGGCCAGCTCCTCCTCGTTGGGCTTGACCAGCCAGGGCGCGGCGTCCAGACCGGCGCGCAGGGGAGCGCCGCTGCTGTCCAGCGCCAGCGGCAGGCCGAGCGCCCTGAGTCGGCCGAGCAGCGCGGCGAACCACTCGGGACTCACCCCGCGCGGCAGGCTGCCGGCCACCACCACGGCGTCGTGGCCGGGAGCGAGCCGTTCCAGCGTCGTCCACAGCGCGTCCAGATGGGCGGCCGCGACCTGCGGGCCCGGGCCGTTGAGGTCGGTGACGCGCCCGCCGGCCTCGGCCAGCTTGACGTTGCTGCGCGTCTCGCCGGGCACGCGGACGAAGGCGTCGACGAAGCCGCGGCGGGCGAACAGCGCCTCGAACGGCGCCGCGTTGTCCTCGCCGAGGAAGCCGGCGACGGTCAGGCGGTGGCCGAGGTCGGCGAGCACCTGGGCGACGTTGAGACCCTTGCCGGCGGCGTGGCTGCTCTGCGCCAGGCAGCGGTTGACCGCGCCGGGGCGCAGGGCGTCGAGGCGCAGGGTCAGGTCCAGCGCCGGATTGAGGGTCAGGGTCAGGATGCGCGCCATCAGAGGCCCTCCTCGACCAGCGCGCGCACCGCACCGGCGCTTTCCGCGGCGAGCGCGCGCTGCGCCAGGGCGCGGCTGCAGGCGTAGTCCAGCTCGCGCACGCGCGCCTTGACCAGCGGGATGGCGCGCGCTGAGACGCTCAGCTCGTCGACGCCGAGGCCGACCAGCACCGGCACGGCGAGCATGTCGCTGGCCAGTTCGCCGCACACGCCGACCCACTTGCCGTGGGCGTGAGCCGCCTCGACGGTCATGCCGATCAGGCGCAGCACCGCCGGGTGCAGGCCGTCGGCCTGCGCCGACAGGCTGGGGTGGCCGCGGTCGATGGCCAGCGCGTACTGGGTCAGGTCGTTGGTGCCGACGCTGAAGAAGTCCACCTCGCGGGCCAGCACCGGCGCCAGCAGCGCCGCCGAGGGCACCTCGACCATGATGCCGAGTTGCAGGTCGGCGACCGGAATCTCCGCACGCAGGCGCAGGGTCAGGTCGCGGGCGTGGCGCCACTCCTCGACGCTGCCGACCATGGGGAACATGATGCGCAGCGGCCGGCCGGCGGCGGCGCCCAGCAGGGCGCGCAGCTGGGTCTCGAGGATCTCCGGGCGCTGCAGGCTGAGGCGGATGCCGCGCACGCCGAGGAAGGGATTCTCCTCCTCCGGCAGCGGCCAGTAGGGCAGCGGCTTGTCGCCGCCGACGTCGAGGGTGCGCACCACCAGCGGCCGCCCGTCGAGGCCGTCGAGCACGCGGCGGTACTCGTGCTCCTGGGTCGCCTGGTCCGGCGCCTCGGGATGGGCCATGAACACCAGCTCGGTGCGCAGCAGACCGACGCCCTCGGCGCCCAACTCGACCGCCGCGCTGCTTTCAGCACTGGCGCCGATGTTGGCCGCCACCTCCACGGCATGGCCGTCGCGGGTCGCCGCCGGCGCATGGCGTTCGGCATGCGCGCGTTCCTGGCGCTGGCGGGCGACCTCTCGCTCGCGCTGCGCCTGTTCGAGGGTCTGCGCATCGGGGGCGACGCGCAGCACGCCACGGTCGCCATCGAGCAGCAGCGGCGTGCGCTGGGCCAGCGCCAGCACCTCTTCGCCGGCGCCGACGATGGCCGGAATGCCCAGCGCGCGGGCGATGATCGCGCTGTGCGCGGTGGCGCCGCCGCGCGCGGTGAGGATGCCGGCGACACGGCGGCGGTCGAGGCCGGCCACGTCGGAGGGCGCCACCTCGTCCATCACCAGGATGTAGGGCTCGTCGGGCGCGCTCGGCGCCTCGACGCCACACAGGTGGGCGAGCACCCGCCGGCCGATGTCGCGCAGGTCGGCGGCGCGCTCGGCGAGCAGCGCATCGTGCAGCGCCTCCTGCTGCTGCGCCGCCGCCTCGGTCTCGGCGTGCCAGGCCGCCTCGGCGCTGAAGCCGTCGAGCAGACGCGCCTCGACGTCCTCGCGCAGCGCCGGGTCGCGCAGCATGGCCAGATGGGTGACGAAGATGTCGCGGATGCTGGCGTCCTCGCTGGCCTCGACCAGCCGCTGGATGTCCGCCGCGACCTGTGCCAACGCGCTGTCCAGGCGCTGGCGCTCGGCCAGCAGGCCGTGGCCGCGCTGTGGATAGTCCAGCGCCAGCGGCGTGCGCACCAGCGCCGGGCCGATGACGATGCCCGGCGCGGCGGCGACCGCCTGCAGGCGCGCGCCGGCCGGTGGCGCCTGCGGGCGGCTGACCTGCGGGCTGCTGGCGACGGCTTCCGCGGCTGGCGGCGCGCCGGCGCTCGACAGCGGCTCGATGGCCTCGCCGAGGCCGGCCAGCACCGCCGCCTCCAGCGCCGGCAGGGCGTCGGCGGCGATCGCCGGCTCGGCGCTGAATTCCAGCACCTGGCCGCGCCGCGCGCCGAGCGCCAGCAGCTTGCTCAGGCTCTTCACCGACACGCCGCGGCCGGTCTCGCCGGCCAGGCGGATGCGGATCTCGCCGTGGAACGCTTGGGCGATCTCCACCAGCTCCTTGGCCGGGCGGGCATGCAGTCCGTGGGCGTTGGCCAGGGTGACGCGCCGGCTCGGCCAGTCCTCCGGCAGCTCGGCGCCGAGCGCCTCGAGCACGCTGCGGCTGCTGGTCGCCTGGCTGAAGGTAGCGCCGCGCCCCTCGATCAGCAGGTCACACAGGCGCTCGAGCAACTGGCCGGGCGCCTCGCCCAGGCTGGCCAGGCAGAACAGGCCGCTGAGCGGCTGGCCATGGTGCTGCAGCGGCTGCGCGGGGGTGACGAAGGCCAGGCCGGGCTGGCGCACCGCCTGCTCGCTGTGCAGCCACCACAGGCCCTCGCCGAGCGGCAGCGGCTCGCCGCGGGCCAGCCCGGCGGTGAAGCCGGCGGCGACGCAGCCGGCCTTCTTCAGCAAGCGTGCGCCCTGCCAGAGCAGGTCGTCGAGATCCTCGGCGGCGACGCCCAGGCCGATCAGCTGGCTGTCCAGCGCCAGCTCCTTCGGTGCGCCCTGCAGCAGTTCGACGATGGCCGCGGCGCTGGCCGCCGCGCGCAGCGCCTGGCTGAGGTCGCCCTCGCCGAGGGCGCGGGTCAGCAGCTGCAGCAGGTGCAGGTGCTCGTCGGAACGCGCGGCGATGGCGATGGCCAGGTAGGCGCGCTGGCCGCCGCCCCAGTCGACGCCTTCGGGGAACTGAATCAGTCGCACGCCGGTACGATGCACCTGGTCGCGGGTTTCCGGGGTGCCATGGGGAATGGCGATGCCCTGGCCGAGGTAGGTCGAGCCCTGCCCTTCGCGGGCCTGCATGCCGGCGAGGTAGCCCGGCTCGACCAGTCCGTCGGCGGCCAGCCAGTCGGCCAGCAGGGCCAGCGCGGCGGCCTTGTCCGGGACGCGCTGGCCCATCCGAATCTGCGCGGCAGTCAATTCCAGCATGGAGGTCTCCTCAGCTCTTGGTGTTGTTGGCAAGGCAGTCGCCCTATCTGCTGAATCGTTTCATCAAGTGATAGCACGTTACCCGAAAATGAGCGATCCTTGAACCCCAGCCATCCGACCGCCGACAGGATCCGCCGCGTGAAGCTTTCCGACATCGCCCGCCTCGCCGAGGTCTCAGTCACCACGGCCAGCTACGTGATCAACGGCCAGGCCGCCGCCCGGCGCATCAGCCCGGCCACGGTGGAACGCGTGCAGGCTGTGGTCGAGCGCTACGGCTACCGCCCGGACCAGCAGGCCGCCGGCCTGCGCCGCGGGCAGAGCCGCTGCCTGGGCTTCATCCTCCCCGACCTCGAGAACCCCAGCTACGCGCGCCTGGCCAAGCTGATCGAGCAGCGCGCCCGCGCCGCCGGCTACCAGCTGCTGGTGGCCAGCTCCGACGACGATCCGACCAGCGAACGCCAGCTGCTCGAGCTGTTCCGCTCGCGGCGCTGTGACGCGCTGATCGTCGCCAGTTGCCTGCCGGCCGACGACCCCACCTACCCGCGCCTGGTCGAGGGCGGCCTGCCGGTGATCGCAGTGGACCGCGCCCTCGATCCGGCGCGCATCCGCTCGGTGGTCAGCGACGACCGCGAGGCGGCCATCCAGCTCACCCGCACCCTGCTGACCCCGCCGCCGCGGCACATCGCACTGATCGGCGCGCGAGCCGAGCTGCCGATCAGCCAGGCCCGCGAACAGGGTTTCCGCAAGGCGCTGGACGGTTTCACAGGCACCGTCAGTATCGGCCACGCCGAGGAGTTCAGCCGCGCCGGCGGCCAGCGGCAGATGCGCGCCCTGCTCAACGGCGCCGCCGGCCTGCCGGATGCGCTGGTGTGCACCGCCTACGTGCTGCTCGAGGGGGTGTTCGACGCCCTGCGCGAACGCCCCGAGGCCGCCGAGCGCACCCCGCGCCTGGCGACCTTCGGCGACAACCAATTGCTCGACTACCTGCCGCAGCGCATCAACGCCATCTCCCAGCAGCACGAGCGGATCGCCGAGAGTGCCGTCGCCTGGGCGCTGCAGGCGATCGAGCAGGGCCGCTACCAGCCCGGCGTGGAGGCCATCGAGCGCACCCTCAGGCGCCGCCAGCCATGAGCCGCTGGCGACCGGGCGACAAATCGCCGATGCTGTGCGCATGCGCCTGATCGATACCCACACCCACCTCGACTTCCCCGACTTCGACGCCGACCGCGCCGCCGTGCTGGCGCGCAGCCGCGCGCTGGGCGTGGAGAAGCTGGTGGTGCTCGGTGTCTACCAGGCCAACTGGCAGCGCCTGTGGGATCTCGTGCGGGGCGAGGATGGCCTGTACGCGGCGTTCGGCCTGCACCCGATCTATCTGCAGGAGCACCGCGCCGAGCATCTCGCCGAGCTGCGTGGCTGGCTGGAGCGTCTGGCCGGCGAGCCGAAGCTGTGTGCCCTCGGCGAGTTCGGCCTCGACTGGTACGTCGAGGGCCTCGACCGGGAACGCCAGCAGGCGCTGTTCGAGGCGCAGCTGGCGCTGGCCTGCGAGTTCGAAGTGCCGGCGCTGCTGCACGTGCGCCGTGCCCACGCCGCGACCATCGCCACCCTGAAGCGCTACCGCCCCACGCGTGGCGGCATCGTGCACGCCTTCGCCGGCAGCGCCGAGGAGGCCAGGGAATACCTCAAGCTCGGCTTCCGGCTTGGCCTCGGCGGCGCCGCCAGCTGGCCGCAGGCCAACCGCCTGCGCAAGGTGGTGGCGCAGCTGCCGCTGGAGGCCATGGTGCTGGAAACCGATGCGCCGGACATGGCGCCGAGCATGCACCCCGGCCAGCGCAACAGCCCGGAGTACCTGGCGGAGATCTGCGCCGCGCTGGCCGAGCTGCGCGGGGTGACGGCGACGGAGCTGGCCGAGGCCAGCACGCGCAACGCCTGCGCGCTGTTCGGCTGGGACTGAGCGCTGCCCAAGCGGATCGCCGGAGCCCCCGGCGCCAGGAGCCCGGGGGATGGGACCACCATTGTCGCGGCGTAGGCGACGCCCCTACAGCAGCAGAATTCCCAGCGCCAGCGCGCTGTACCAGATCAGCCCGGCGCGCTGCAGCAGGCTCCACAGCTCATCAAGGGTCTCCAGCCCACCGCCCTCGCCCGGGGTGTCGCTCGCTGCGCGACCGGCGTCGGCCACCAGCTGCGCGGCGCTGGCCGGGAAGTCGAGCAGGCGCGGCCACAGCACGCGATTGGCGCTGACGAAGTTGCCGGCCAGCGCCAGGCTGAGCGCCAGCAGACGTGCCGGCAGCCAGTCCAGCATATGGCGCAGGCGCACGGCGTAGCCACGCAGCTCCTCGCCTTCGGCATGCTCGCCGAGCAGCGCCAGCAGACGATAGGCCAGCGCCGGCAGCGGCCCACCCAGCGCGTACCAGAAGATAACCGCGAAGAAACCCTCGTAGGCCTGCCAGAGCAGGAAACCCTGTACCTGGCGGAGCAATCCGGGGGCGTCCTCGGCCTGCAGGCCGAGATCGCGCTCAGCCTCCAGGTAGGCCGCCTGGGTGTCGCCGCGCTGCCAGCGCGCGCGGAACGGCGCCAGACTGTGCTGCGGATCGCCACGGCCCAGGCTCCACAGCAGCAGGGCCACATGCAGCGGCAGCAGCAGCCAGCCGTAGGCCAGCGGCGCCAGGCTCCACAGCAGCAGACCGACCAGCAGCAGCGGCACGCCGAGCACCAGCAGCAACTGCAGCGCCGCCTGCCCCTGCAATCGCGGGGCGCTCTCCAGGCGGGCCAATACCCGGCGCAGCAGCTCGTCGCGCTGCAGGTGCATGCGCCAGCGGCAGAGCTTCTCGAGGAGGAGGATCAGCACCAGGACCAGGAAATTCATGCCGACACCTCGACGAGCAGGGAGGCCCGGTAGCGCGTCCAGTCGAAGGCCGGACCGGGATCGGTCTTGCGCTCGGGCGCGATGTCGCTGTGCCCGCAGATGCGTTCGGCGGTGATGGCCGGATACACGCGCATCAGCTCGCGGGTCAGCTCGCCCAGGGCGGCGTACTGGGCGTCGCTGTAGGGCAATTCATCGGTGCCCTCCAGCTCGATGCCGAGGGAGAAGTCGTTGCACTGCTCGCGCCCGGCGAAGCACGACACCCCGGCGTGCCAGGCGCGTTCGTTGCAGGAAACGAACTGGGTCAGACGGCCGTCGCGCTCGATCAGGAAGTGCGCCGACACCTGCAGGTGGGCGATGCCGGCGAAATACGCATGGCCCTGCGGATCCAGGCGGTTGAGGAACAGGTTCGCCACCTCGCCGGTGCCGAACTGCCCGGGTGGCAGGCTGATGTTGTGGATGACCAGCAGCGACACCTCGCCGGCCGGTCGGGCATTGCAATTGGGCGACGGGCAGCGGCGTGCGCTGTCGCACCAGCCCGTGGTTGCATCGATATGCATCGGAACTCCTGAAAACCAGCGCCGCCCGCTCCGGGCGGCGGCATCCTGCCTGTCACTCTAGAACAGCGGGCCGGTGCGGCCAAGGCGGCGACTTGCGCGCCGCCTCACCGAGGCCACGGCATTCCAGCCTATAATCCGCCGAAAACGTACAGGGAGCCCGTCATGCCCAACCTCCGTCTTGCCGATCTCGGCGCCGAAATCACCGCCAACGTGCGCGCCGCGCTCGCCGAGGATATCGGCAGCGGCGACATCACCGCCCAGTTGATCCCCGTCGAGCGCGTGGCACGCGCCCGGGTGATCACCCGCGAGGCCGCCACCATCTGCGGCACCGCCTGGGTAGACGAGGTATTCCGCCAGCTCGATCCGCGCGTGCAGGTGGTGTGGAACGTGGCCGACGGCGAACGCGCCATGCAGGATCAGACCCTGTTCAGCCTGGAAGGTCCGGCGCGCGCCCTGCTCAGCGGCGAGCGCAGCGCGCTGAACTTCCTGCAGCTGCTCTCCGGAGTGGCCACCCGCTGCCGCGAGTACGCCGATCTGGTCGAGGGCACCGCAGTCAAGCTGCTCGACACCCGCAAGACCCTGCCAGGCCTGCGTCTGGCGCAGAAGTTCGCGGTCACCTGCGGCGGCTGCCACAACCATCGCATCGGCCTGTACGACGCCTTCCTGATCAAGGAAAACCACATCGCCGCCTGCGGCGGCATCGCCCAGGCCGTCGCCGCCGCCCACCGGATCGCCCCGGGCCGCCCGGTGGAAGTGGAAGTCGAGAACCTCGACGAACTGCGCGAGGCGCTGGACGCCGGTGCCGACATCATCATGCTCGACGAACTCGACCACGACGACATGCGCACCGCCGTCGCCCTCACCGCCGGCCGCGCCAAGCTGGAAGCCTCCGGCGGCATCAACCGCGACAACCTGCGCAGCTACGCGGAGACCGGGGTGGACTACATCTCCATCGGCACCCTGACCAAGGACGTCAAGGCCATCGACCTGTCGATGCGGCTGAGCCTGTGAGACTGGCATCCGCCAACCCCACAGGAACGAAAAAGGCCCGCAAGTTGCGGGCCTTGTTGTTTCTGGTGCCGGAGACAGGAGTCGAACCTGCGACCTTCGCATTACGAATGCGCCGCTCTACCAACTGAGCTACACCGGCTGAAAACGTGGCGCGAAGGCTATCATTGAGCCCGGCGTAGACGCAAGGCAGGCGCGTAAGGCGTTGGGTCGACGATGGGCGCCTGCCCCAGCAGCAGGTCGGTGAGCAACTGGCAGGACGCCGGCGCCAGTACCAGGCCGTTGCGGAAATGCCCGCAGTTCAGCCACAGGCCGTCATGCTCGGGAACCGGGCCGATGAAGGGGATGCCGTCCGGCGAGCCCGGACGCAGGCCAGCCCAGTGCTTGACCACCTCAGCCTCGGCGAGCGCCGGCAGCAGCTCGATGGCCGAGGCGCGGAGGCTGTCCAACGCCTCGCCGGTCGGCGTCTTGTCGAAGCCCTCATACTCCAGGGTACTGCCGACCAGAATGTGGCCGTCGCGACGCGGAATCGCATAGCGACCGCCCGCCATCACCATCGCCGGCAGGAAGTCCTCGGCACACTTGAACAGGATCATCTGTCCCTTGACCGGCTCCACCGGCAGCTCGAGACCAAGGGTCTTCAACAGTTCGCCACTCCAGGCACCCGCCGCCACCACCACCGCATCGGCACGCAGCTCGCCCTGGGCAGTCTGTACACCGACCACCCGACCGCTCTCGCGCAGGAACCCCTCGACTGCGCACCGCTCGCGGATCTCGACATTCGGCAAACATTCCAGCGCCGCCCTGAGCGACCTGAGCAGGCGCGGATTGCGCACGTTGGCGACACCGGCCATATGAATCGCATGCCGATAGCCGTGACCCAGCGGCGGCACCGCCACCTCGACCTCGGCCATCGGCACCGACCGCAACGGCCGATCCTCGCGCTCAGCCCAGGCCAGCGCTTCGGCCTCGTCCTCCAGATCCAGCCAGTACAGCCCGGTGACGTGCACCTCGGGATCGACGCCGCCCTCCTCGATCAGCCTTTCGGCCAGGCGCGGATAGAAATCCTGCGACCAGTGCGCCAGCGCCGTCACCGCCTCGCTGTAGCGCCAGGGATACAGCGGCGAGACGATGCCGCCACCTGCCCAGGATGCCTCGCTACCGACCGCGGATTGATCGAGCAAGGTGACAGAACAGCCGGCCTGGGCCAGCAGGCGCGTCGACTGCAGGCCGATGGCTCCGGCGCCGATGATGAGGATGTTGTGCATGGGGGTGCCTTTGCAAAAAATAAGCCCGTACGCTTCACAAAAAGAGTACGGGCTTGATTTTACGCCTCTATAACTATCCTGACTGCGTCAGGATCAACCTGTCGGGCAGGTTCCATCCGTTGTTTTGCTGACCGCCGTGCGACCAGTCGCGGAAATAGAGACAACACGCTCCTGACTGCCGGCGCTGGGACTGAAGCGGCAGATTCGCAGAGTGGCCTGTGTCGCCCCCACGCCCGAAGGGGTGAAGGCAATGCTCGTCAGGTCGGCTGCTGTGATCTGGTAACCCGCAGCCAACGCTTCCTGGCGATGGAGAACGGTGCCCTCGGACAAGACAATCCAGCCCTGCTCCCAGGTGCCGCCACAGCTAGTGCCATTACTGGACGCGCAAAGCGTCACACTTCTGCTGCGTTTTATCGCCTCGCTGCGCGCCAGCTGAGCGCTGGCCGCCAAGCTGTTCGCATAGGAACGCAGCCGACTGCTCAGCGAAAACTCGTTGAAGGACGGCATGGCGATGCTCGCCAGCACTGCCACGACAGCAAGGGTTACCATCAGCTCGATCAAAGTGAAACCGCATTGCCGCCATCTCACCGTGCTCGCCGCGCCACCACACGACTCGGGCACTTGCCCCGTTTGCGCAGTCATGATTAGTTCTGCCCATCCTCGATATTCCAGTACACCCGCGCCTTCGGCTGGGCGGCAACATTCGGCGCCGGCGCCTCACCGCCCTGGAGGGGGGACTCCGGATTGGCGCCAATCACGAAGGGCACCGTGGTTCCATCGTCGAGCGTCACCATCCCCGCCACCGGCGACGGCGGCAGCCCCCCACCAGCAATCTCCTCATAGCGATTCCCGGTGCCATTCATACTCTCGGCATTGGTATAGCTGACGTTGAAGACATGGGAAGTCCCCAAGGTCGGACACTGGCCAGCGACATAATGTTGGGGAATGTGGGTGCTGAAGGTCACTACCCCGTAGACAGTGATCGCCGAAGTTACCACCTGCTCATCGTCCTGCAGCTCCAGATACCAGCCCTTCTGGTTGTTGACCACAGTCTCGGTGGGCGAATCGTCAGTGACACCAATCCGGTACAGCGAACTCAGGCAGACAACCGAAGGGGCGCCACTAGGAATGGAGCAAGTGCTGCGCTCACTGGTCAGCCAAGTCGAATCTGTCGGAATATCACGCACCATATAGAAGTGGTTGGCCACCTTGGTGGCGGCACTGGCCACCCCATCATCATTATTCTCCAGAGGCTTTTCGCGGTCACCGGAACCGACCAGCACATAATGGGTATTGCCGTCCACCACCACATCCGGAGCGAACATGAACTTGCGGTTGGCATTGCAACTACTCAATGTGTCGCAACCAAGGGAAGCAATCGGCATCATGCTCCAGCTGTCTTTGCTTAGCTCGCCGATGGTGAGACGATAGATATTGCCACCCAGATCCGCAGCGTAGGCATAGTCAGCCATGCCGTCAGCGCCATTCAGCAGGGTCACATCACCAACTACGCCCCGTGCGGTCTCGAAGCTGCGGAGAACCTTGCCCGACTCGGCTTCCAGAATATAGATATGGTTGCCTTTGGCAGACGAGTCGCAGTTGTTGTTGCGAGTGCCATCGTCGTAATCCTCGCAGTTGTCATAGCCCCCCCCCATGATCAACAGCGGCTTGCTGCCAGCTTCATAACCCGCGGCGAAAAAGGGCTTGGCCGACGACCAAGTCTGCCCCAGGTCACTGAGATTGTCGCTGCATCCAGTGGTGAGGGAGAGATCCGCCGGGCAGCCGATTCGCCATTGGAGGCGGGGTGACGCCGGATTGCTGACGTCCAAGGCGTACAGAGCACGTCCACCGCGACGCATAGCGGCAAAGATCCAACCATCACTACCTCGCTTGTAGGCGGTCACAGGACCATCGAAGCCATAGCGTTTTGGCTCGGGTTGAGGAGTTCCTTCCACACGGGGGTAATTGGGGAAGTCGATACCTATGGTGTTGTCTCGAATACGCTTGATATGAGGGTAGAACTCCGGCGGCATGAACGACCACAACTCCTGGCCCGGCCCGCGCCCCGAGGTACCGATGCTGCCATCGCCATCCCGGTTACCATTGACCGCACGCAGCAAGCCGTCGTTACCGCCGTAGAACACCACCACTTCCTTGTTGGTATCGCTACTGCCAAAGTTGATCGCCACCGGACGCGAGTGCACCACGTCGCCGTGTACCGAGGGCCGCACTGTGCTGGAGATTGTGCCAGTGGTATCGATGAACTCGCTGGCCGCACCGGCGTCGGCGCCACGCGCCCAATTGATCAGGGCATCACGCTCAGTACTGGAGGTACTGGTCAACCCCAAATCGGTAGAGGTGATCGCAGTATTGCCGGTCGCGAAGTTAGTCAGTGTCGTACAATTACCCGGAGCACAGGTCTTGACCACCCGATCAGGCGCGCTAGCCAGGACCAGCGGCCCCGTAGTACGGAGCTTGTAGGCTTGGGCGCCCTTCTCAACCATGTTGCCATCCGGATAATCCGCCCAAGGTGAGCCTACTGAGATGCAGCCGCCGGCTTTGGCCCCACGTACCTTGCTCCAGTAGGGCAACGTTGCGCTGCTCCAGTAATTCTCGACCGCCTTCGGGGTCCAGAAGCTGCGCACGCATTCGGCAACGAATCCCGTCTTCGTGTTGATTGCCGATACGCCGTCAGCGTCCTGCAGCACCAGCTCATCGCCCGCCATGCCCATCTTGTACTGCTTGAGGTTGCCCGCCCAGCGTGGCAGAGCCTTCTCGTCGGGACGGAACATGCCGACGAACACCTGGTTGAGGTAGGTACCCTGGGTGTTAACACTCACCGGCAGGCTGACAGAGGCGAACACGCTGCTGACCGACTTGATTTCGGAGAGCGCTGTACCGAGAGCTAAGGCAATGGCATTCTCGTTGTTGGCGACAAAGTATTTGCCGCCGCCATTTTCCTCCGACATGCTGCGTAGCAGACGAGTGTGCTCAGCGCTGGGCTGGGCATTGTAGACGTCGATGGCATAGGTGATGACATTCTGGAACCCCTTGGCCGGACTGACGTCGGTCTGATACATGAAGCGTGCTATCTCGTCAGCATAACGGACATCCGAGGAAGAGGTCGCATAGATCTGCTTGGTCGGATCCTCGCCGACATTGCGTAGCAACGCCGCAGCTGCATCCTCCCGCGGACCTGGCCACCCATTGCCAATCAGGATCACATAGTTCTTGGCCTTGCAGACCTCGGTGCCGGGAGATGCCGGGTTGTATCGGGTCTGCGCGGCATCGGCGAAGGCCAACGGATCACGCAGGGAGTATTCTGCATCACCTGAGTAGCGATAGGGGCCGAAGTGGGTCGAACCCTGAGGAGAACCCGGGATATCACTGTAGGCTTGGGCTACGCTGGTATAACCACCGAAGTACTTGAACACCTCGAACATAGCGCGGTCATAACCCACCGAAGAGGCAACCGTATTTTCCGGATCATTGAAATTAGTGAGAATATTATCGATCTTGGCAATGAATGCTGCACGATTGGCCGCGGTCATTTCCATGACCCGCGAGCGCACATAGCCGCCATCGGGGACCGCGGAGCTTTTAGCATCATTGAGCATCATCAGACCGATATTGACCTTGGCATTACCGTCCTCATCGGCGTCCAGACTCTGAACCACCCGCTTGATAGCTCGCAACTCCGACTCACCCTGCGCAGCCCCATCCGGCCAACGCTGTGACTGTCGAGACCAGTTGGTCGAGTTATCCAGCAGAATGATCACATTGGGATAATCGCTACTCGACTGAGACTCCGCACCAACGAATAGATCAATGTCCTCGGCAAGAGCAGTGGAACTGATGGCCGACAGCAATGCTACTGCCAGCAGGGCTTTCCCGAATCGAATTTTCATCATTTGATTCCTTGGCAATCCTTGTGAGCGCCGCAAAGGGCAAAACTCGCCTGATCAGGCTGGCGTCGGACAATTGCTGTTGTTCTTCTTGGCTTCGGAGAGCAGCACACGGATCCCCGAACGTACCAGTACCGAGGCACCTGTCACCGGATCACTTACGGTGGCACGGATATCCCAGACCGTATTCCAAGTGTAACTGGTCACCACGACCAACTGGGCACTGCTGGGTGCAGTCGCATCTGCCATGGTGGCATTCACGCAAACTGGGGTAGCGATCTGCACGGTATAATCCGTGACACCGTCATTATTCAGATCGATATTCGTCGTACTCTCTGCCGGAGAGCCGGAAAAATTGCCACTAGCCAGAATCTCAATCGCCATATTGGCCGCGGCAATCGCCTCGTCGCGACTTTGCATGTTGGCGACGGCCTTGAGATTGGTGCCACTCATGGTGAAGGCACTGCTGACCATCAGGGTGAACAGCAGCAGCATGATGAGGCCGACTACCAGAGTCGCACCACGCTGGGCTCGAGGAAGGGCTATCCGACTCATGGCGTCTCCCTGCGTCCGGAAACATTGTTCAGGCGAACTGTACTGGAGAATACATGGCGCTTAAAACCATCATTGAACGGCCCCAGCGTGGTCGTACCCAATGTATAGGTTTTCGTATCCACGTACCCATTCGTCCGCTCGCGACTACGCACCAGCACATACAACTTCACGGCCACAACATCCTCTAGGTCATCGGCAGTACAAACGCTTGCCGCCGGCTCGGTCGAAGGCGCCGTCGTATCTGCCGCGCGATTTGCCGTCGGGCACCTGATGAACCTGTCGGGCGAACCGTCCCCCCGGTTGGTCGCCGTGGTCTTGTTGTCCGAATCAGTCCAAGCCACTCTCTCGGTGTAATCCACATCCTCGCTGGTGCCGGCCTTGCTCACCTCATCGATACCAAGCTCAACCCGAAAACCTTCTACGCCCTCGACGAGGGCCTGTGCCGACAGCTGCTCGGGATCACCGCCACCGCTAGGCACCCCAAAAGAGGAGCGCATTAAAGTCGGGACACCATCCCCCGGATTAACTGCATAATCGCGGATATAATAGATATTCGATATGAAGCGACGTTTAGGGGCCGCATCAATACACGTCGACCCCGATTTCAGATTAAAACCACTCGTATCGAGGATGTA
This sequence comes from Pseudomonas oryzae, assembly GCF_900104805.1. Taxonomy (NCBI): domain Bacteria; kingdom Pseudomonadati; phylum Pseudomonadota; class Gammaproteobacteria; order Pseudomonadales; family Pseudomonadaceae; genus Pseudomonas; species Pseudomonas oryzae. Next base: position 2,963,596 of record NZ_LT629751.1, read on the forward strand.
ACTCGGAATGTAGTAGGTCGCCCCCACCGCCGGGACAGTTGCCCAGGGACTCACTATGGCCTTGCGGGTAGCCCCCTCGTAATCCAGAATCTCCCGCGCCTGACCGACTCCCGAACCATTCACGACATAGACCCGCATGCCGTTGTAATAATTGGAATCACTTGCCGCCAAGGCTGCAAGGGTTATACCTGTGGCATCTGCATCCTGCGCCACACCGAAGTTATCCTGCGTGCACCACGAGTTCTGAAAATACAGCTCACCGTCGACATCTGGACAAGCAGATCCGCTCGCCGTCGAGGCTACACAGGTATCAGCATATCGAACGACCAAAAGGTCGGTGTTCGCCTGCTGATTATCGATATCGCAAGTCGCCGGCGCAGTGTCGTAGGCCTGCACGGGAATCCCCAGCAGGTTATTGCGATGTATCAGCTTGGTTGCGCTGTCAGGGCTTGAAGCAGTCCGCCCCCATTCTGCATAGGGTCGACATGGGTCCGGCACGCCTGTCGGGCGTTCAGGAATCGCCGGATAGGCGCCCGTCTCAGCGGTGATACCGAGAGCCGACATATCCAGCGAAAAACTTCCTGCACCGGAAGTAAGATCGTCAAATTCAGGAACAAAACCATCCCAGAAGCCGGCATGAGTCAGATCTTTCTGCAGGATCTGGACGGCGAAACGGCCATTCTCAATCAGGGCGTTGGTTCTCGCCATTTCATCATTGGTGCGACTCACATTCAGGTAAAGCGTCAGGATAGCCATCATGATGAGGAGGCCAATTGCCGAGGCGACCATCAGTTCGACAAGATTGAGGCCAGCCTGGCTACGCGCGGAAGAGAAACTCCCGACAGACTTCATTTTCATAGATCGGCAATCCGGACAATGGTGGTCACGACACGGCGGCACAAGTCATTGCTACATGCAGAACCGTTCACCCCGTCGTATTGATTAGCCCCGCAACTGACACTGGCCGGCGGCGCCGAAATAGGCCCCATTCCCTGCCAGGCAACCGTTATCAGGTATTCGCCACTGCCGAGAGACTCCACACAGCCACGCCCGCCGATCATGGCTCCCAGCTTGCTGGCAGTTGAACCGCTGCCAACGCTCTCCGCGGCTCCCTGCAAAGCCATGCACCATTCCGCATGATCAATCTGCTGGCGCGTACTGCTAGTCGACACCGTGGAGCAGGTCATCCCAGTGCCCAACGCGCCCGTACTCGTTACATAGTCCGCCGCCCGGTTGCGGTTCGTAGCGATACGGCTAGCCATGTCGTCGAGCAAGAGCAGTGCCTGAGAACGCTGGTAAGCCTCCATTTCCGACATCTGCAGGCGTGACTGCAGTCCGGCCACACCGAGAAGACCGATGGAAAGGATCAGGATGGTCACCAACACCTCGATCAGCGTCACGCCACCCTGCCGCCGCAAATTGAGTTGTCGAGCCATATTCACCATTTCCCTGCCGGTGTTTTGACCCCGTCGCTGCCAAGCGTCAGATCGCCATCAGCGACCTGAGTGCCTGTCGCGGTAAAGGTGATGGTATAAGTGGGCATGGCGCCTGCCCCCAAGGTGATGTCGTAGCTATAGCGGCTGCTGACGTCGCTGGGCAGCGCAAAGCCCGAAGCTTCGAGCTGGGCCTTACTCGCATAGCTGCGATTGGCCAGCAGGTACTGCTGCTGACGATTGGCAATATCCATCATCTGCGCTTGAGCAGCGGCACGGTTGCCTCGGATGACATATTGCTGGTAACTCGGGTAGGCAATGGCCGCCAGGATGGCAACGATTGCCACTGTGATCAGCAGCTCGATGAGAGTGAATCCACGCTGTCTTTTCAGTTCCACTGCGCCACCTTCCACGTGTTTCGTCCGATTCTTTTGCATCCTGCCCCCCCAAAAAACGGGACGGCCTCTTGAAGGGCCGCCGGGATTATCCCTGCTTGCCCCCCTGCGATTGACTTGGGGCAGACGCTCTTTCAAGTATTGTGCTGCGAATGATTGCATCCCCGCCGACCAAAGGTGAGCACGAAGTCGACAACTGGCGCATTTCCCGTAATGGTCGGCAAGTCGCTGTGAAGCAGTGCAAATTTCAGCAATGCTTGCACGGCATGCATGGGCACAAGGGCCGGAGTTTGGGTAGCCTTGACTCGCTTCCCGCAGGGCACGGAAAACCTCACGAGACAGAGTGCACGGATGCCATGTCTGACAACAATCGCGGCTTCACCCTGATCGAAGCACTGGTAGCGCTGGCGCTGCTGGCCATACTCAGCGGCCTGGCAGCCCCGAGCCTGAGCCAGTTTATGCATGCGCAGCAGATTCGCCGCGCCAGTATCGATCTCGCCAGCGCATTCATCCTCGCACGCCAGGAAGCGATCACCCGGCAGCGAGCGGTGATCATCACCAACATCGCGGGAAACTGGGCGAACGGCTGGCGGATGTTCGTCGACCAGGACGGCGACGGAATACAAGACAGTGGCGAGCAGCAACTGCGGGTCAGCGACGGCATCGCCGATGGCGTGCGCATCAGCGGCAACACACCGGTCAGTCGTTACGTGCGCTACACACCTTCGGGCGAGGCCAAGCTGCAGAGCGGCGCCTTCCAGGCAGGCACCATCACCCTGTGTCACCGCGACGGGCAACAGGCGATGCGCAAGCTGGTCCTCAGCGCGACCGGACGACTGCGCACGCTCAAGGAAGCCGCAGGCACCTGCTGACTCCGGCCGGTTGGCTCAATCCTCCTGCACCACCCGCAGCTCCTTGGGCATCGAGAAGGTCACGTTCTCCGGACGCCCGTCGAGCTCGACCACCTCGCCGGCGCCCCACTCGCGCAGACGCGCGATGACGCCCTGGACCAGCACCTCGGGTGCGGACGCGCCGGCGGTGATGCCGATCCGCTGCTTGCCGTCGAACCATGCACGCTGCAGGTCCTCGGCGCCGTCGATCAGGTAGGCGGGGGTGCCCATGCGCTCGGCCAGCTCGCGCAGGCGGTTGGAGTTGGAGCTGTTGGGACTGCCGACCACCAGCAGCAGGTCGCAGTCATGAGCAAGCTGCTTGACCGCATCCTGGCGGTTCTGGGTGGCGTAGCAGATGTCGCTCTTGCGCGGCCCCTGGATGGCGGGGAACCTGGCACGCAGCGCGTCGATCACCTTGGCGGTGTCGTCCATCGACAGGGTGGTCTGGGTGACGTAGGCGAGCGCCGCGGGGTTGCGTACTTCCAGGCGGGCGACGTCGCCCTCGTCCTCGACCAGGTAGATGGCGCCGCCGCTGCGGCTGTCGTACTGGCCCATGGTGCCTTCCACCTCGGGGTGGCCGGCGTGGCCGATGAGGATGCATTCCTCGCCGTCACGGCTGTAGCGGGCGACCTCCAGGTGCACCTTGGTGACCAGCGGACAGGTGGCGTCGAACACGCGCAGGCCGCGGCGCGCCGCCTCGTCGCGCACCGTCTGGGAGACACCGTGGGCGCTGAAGATGACGATCACGTCATCCGGCACCTGGTCGAGCTCCTCGACGAAGATCGCACCGCGCGCGCGCAGCCCCTCGACCACGAACTTGTTGTGCACCACTTCATGGCGCACGTAGATCGGCGGGCCGAACACGTCGAGGGCACGGTTGACGATCTCGATGGCGCGGTCGACACCGGCGCAGAAGCCGCGGGGATTGGCGAGGGTGATTTGCATGGGGAGTCTCGGCACGCGGGGATTCAGGGGAGCGCACGCCAGGCCTATGGCCTGGTTGGCGGGTTACGGCCTGCGGCCTAACCCGCCCTACAACAGGCTCAGGCCGGCTGCACGTCGACGATTTCCACGTCGAAGGTCAGGCGCTTGCCGGCCAGCGGGTGGTTGAAGTCGATGGTCACCTGGGCGTCGTCGAAGTCCTTGACCACGCCGGGCAGTTCGGCGTTGGCGGCGTCGTTGAAGATGATCAGCAGGCCTTCGGAGAGCTCCATGCCCTCGAAGCTGCCGCGCGGCATGACCTGCACGTTCTGCGGGTTGGGCTGGCCGAAGCCGTGCTCCGGCTCGATGGCCAGCGAGCGCTTGTCGCCGGCCTTGAGGCCGTAGAGCGCCTGCTCGAAACCGGGCAGCAGGTTGCCGTCGCCGACGGTGAAGGTCGCCGGATTCTTGTCGAAGGTGCTGTCGACCACGTCGCCCGACTCGAGCTTGATGGCGAAGTGCAGGGTTACCTGGCGATCGGGGCCGATGCGCTGTTCAGTCATTGCGGTCTCCGCTTTTCTCGGATTTGAACATGTCCAAGGCCAGCAACACGGCGCCGACGCTGATGGCGCAGTCGGCGACGTTGAAGGCCGGGAAATACCAGCGGTTCTGCCAGTGGACCAGGATGAAGTCGATCACGTGGCCATAAGCCACGCGGTCGAACAGATTGCCCAGCGCGCCCCCCAGCACCAGCGCCAGCCCCAGCGCCAGCCAGCCCTGGCCGCGGCGCGGCAGGCGCCTGAGCCAGACCACCAGCACGGCGCTGACGCCGAGGGCGATGGTTGCGAACAGCCAGCGCTGCCAGCCGCCGTGATCGGCGAGGAAGCTGAAGGCGGCGCCGGTATTGTAGGCCAGGGTCCAGCTGAAGTAGCCGGGCACGACCACGACCTGCTGGTACATCTGCAGGCTGTTGTCGAAGTGCAGCTTGCTGAGCTGATCGAGGACGAAGACGATCCCGCTCAGCCACAGCCAGGGCAGAGCGGAGGTGCGGGTGCTCATGCGCCACACCCCTCCGCGTGCCGTAGGGTGGACAACGCGCGCAGCGCTTGTCCACCGTCCATCGGCACACACGGTGGACAAGGCTGCGCCGTTGCCCACCCTACCTGGATCGGCAGGCGATCAGGCATGCTCGCGCACCTCGCCTGCACCGTGCACGTTGTCGATGCAGCGGCCGCACAGCTCCGGATGCTCGGCATGCTGACCGACGTCCTCGCGGAAGTGCCAGCAGCGCACGCACTTGCCGTGCGCGGACTTGACCACGCGCAGCTTGAGGCCGGCCAGTTCGCTGTCCACCGCATCGGCCGGGGCGTCGGCCAGCGGTGCCAGGCTGGCGGCGGAGGTGATCAGCACGAAGCGCAGTTCGTCGCCCAGCCTGGCCAGCTTGGCGGCCAGCGCTTCCTCGGCGTACAGGGTGACCTCGGCCTGCAGGTTGCCGCCGAGGGTCTTGGCGTTGCGCTGGTTCTCCAGCTCCTTGTTGACCGCGGCCTTGACCGCCATCACCTCGGCCCAGAACTCGCGGCCCAGCTCTTCGCCAGCGTCCAGTTCGAACAGGCCGTCGTACCAGGTGTTGAGGAACACCGACTGGTTGCGCTCGCCCGGCAGGTACTGCCAGATCTCCTCGGCGGTGAAGGCGAGGATCGGCGCGATCCAGCGCACCAGCGCCTCGGCGATATGGAACAGCGCGGTCTGGCAGGAGCGGCGTGCCTGGCTGTCGGCGGCGGTGGTGTACTGGCGATCCTTGATGATGTCCAGGTAGAAGCCGCCCAGCTCCTGCACGCAGAAGTTGTGCACGCGCGAGTAGACGTTCCAGAAGCGGAACTGCTCGTAGGCCTCGTTCAGCTCGCCCTGCAGCTGCGCGGCGGCATCCACCGCCCAGCGATCCAGCGCCAGCATCTGCGACGGTTCGAGCAGGTCGGTAGCCGGGTTGAAGCCGCTGAGGTTGGAGAGCAGGAAGCGCATGGTGTTGCGGATCCGCCGGTAGGCGTCGGCGCTGCGCTGGAGGATCTGCTTGGACACCGCCATCTCGCCGGAATAGTCGCTGGAGGCCACCCACAGGCGCAGGATGTCGGCGCCCATGCTGTCGGTGACTTCCTGCGGGGCGATGACGTTGCCCAGCGACTTGGACATCTTGCGGCCGTTCTCGTCGACCACGAAGCCGTGGGTCAAGAGGCCGCGGTACGGCGCGTGGCCGTCGATGGCCGCACCGGTCAGCAAGGACGAGTGGAACCAGCCGCGATGCTGGTCGGAGCCTTCCAGATACAGGTCGGCGCGCGGACCCTGGTCGTGGCCCATCGGATGCGAGCCGCGCATCACGTGCCAGTGGGTGGTGCCGGAGTCGAACCAGACGTCGAGGGTGTCGCTGATCTTGTCGTAGTCGGCAGCCTCGGCGCCGAGCAGCTCGGCGGCGTCCAGCTTGAACCAGGCCTCGATGCCTTCCTGCTCGACGCGCTGGGCGACCTGCTCCATCAGCTCTACGGTGCGCGGGTGCAGCTCGCCGCTGGCCTTGTGCAGGAAGAACGGGATCGGCACGCCCCAGTTGCGCTGGCGCGAGATGCACCAGTCGGGACGGTTGGCGATCATCGCGTGCAGGCGCGGCTTGCCCCAGCCCGGATAGAACTCGGTCTGCTCGATGGCGTCGAGCGCGCGCTCGCGCAGGGTGGCGCCCTGCTCGGGCTGCTTGTCCATGCCGACGAACCACTGCGCGGTGGCGCGGTAGATCAGCGGGGTCTTGTGCCGCCAGCAGTGCATGTAGCTGTGCTGGATGCCCTCGTGCTTGAGCAGCGCGCCGACCTCCTCCAGCTTGGCGACGATCTGCGGGTTGGCCTTCCAGATGAACTGGCCGCCGAAGAACGGCAGGTCGGCGACGTAGACGCCGTTGCTCTGCACCGGATTGAGGATGTCGTCGTTGCTCATGCCGTAATGCTTGCAGGAGCGGAAGTCGTCCTCGCCATAGGCCGGCGCCGAGTGGACGATGCCGGTGCCGGCGCCCAGTTCGACGTACTCGGCCAGGTACACCGGCGAGAAGCGCGCGTAGAACGGGTGACGGAAGCGGATGTGCTCCAGCGCGGCACCCTTGGTGGTGGCGACCACCTCGCCCGCCAGGCCGTAGCGGGCCAGGCAGCTTTCCACCAGTTCGGCGGCCAGCACCAGCAGGCGCGCGCCGGTGTCGACCAGCGCGTAGTCGAATTCGGGGTGGACGTTGAGCGCCTGGTTGGCCGGGATGGTCCACGGGGTGGTGGTCCAGATCACGATGGCGGCCGGCTTGGCCAGCTCGGCCAGACCGAAGGCTTCGGCCAGCTTGCCGGCGTCCTCGATGGCGAAGGCCACGTCGATGGCGTCGGACTTCTTGTCCTGGTATTCCACCTCGGCCTCGGCCAGCGCCGAGCCGCAGTCGAAGCACCAGTTGACCGGCTTGAGGCCCTTGAACACGAAGCCGCCCTTGACCATCTCGGCCAGGGCGCGGATCTCGCCGGCTTCGTTGGCGAAGTTCATGGTCTTGTACGGGTTGCTCCAGTCGCCGAGCACGCCGAGGCGGATGAAGTCGGCCTTCTGCCCCTCGATCTGCTCGCTGGCGTAGCTGCGGCACAGCTCGCGGGTCTTGTCCGCCGGCAGGTTCTTGCCGTGGGTGACCTCGACCTTGTGCTCGATCGGCAGGCCGTGGCAGTCCCAGCCCGGCACGTAGGGCGCATCGTAGCCGGCGAGGGTCTTGGAGCGGACGATGATGTCCTTGAGAACCTTGTTGACCGCATGGCCGATGTGGATGTTGCCGTTGGCGTAGGGCGGGCCGTCGTGCAGGACGAACTTCGGTCGGCTCTCGCCGAGGGCGCGCAACTGGCCGTACAGGTCGATGTCGCCCCAGTACTTGAGGGTTTCCGGCTCGCGCTGCGGCAGCCCGGCCTTCATCGGGAATGCCGTTTCCGGCAGGTTCAGGGTCGCTTTGTAGTCGGTCATTTCAGGTTCTCTAACGGTTGACCCTGCCAGTGGGCACGGGCGGCGGCGATGTCCGCGGCGATCGCCGACTTCAGTGCCTCCAGGGAGGCGAAACGCTGTTCGTCGCGCAGCTTGCGGTGAAACTGCACCACCAGACGCCGGCCATAGAGATCACCGGCAAAGTCCAGCAGATGTACTTCGAGATGGGCGCGGCCGTCGCCCTTCACGCTCGGCCGCGTACCGATGTTGGCCACCCCTGGCCAGCGCCGGCCATCCACCTCGGTGCTGACCAGATAGACGCCCTGCAGCGCCGGGCGCAGACGGTTGAGCTGCAGGTTGGCGGTCGGCGCACCCAGCTGGCGGCCGAGCTTCTGACCATGCAGCACGCGCCCGCTGATCCGGTAGGGACGCCCGAGCAGACGCTCGACCGCGGCGAAATCGCCGGCGGCGAGTACCTCGCGCACCCGCGTGCTGCTGATCCGCTCGCCGTCCAGCTCGATGGTGGCGGCCGACTCCACGGTGAACCCCTCGCGCGCTCCGGCCTCGACCAGCAGGGCGAAGTCGCCGGTACGGCCCTTGCCGAAGCGGAAGTCGTCGCCCACCTCGAGGTGCGAGACGCCCAGCCCCTCGACCATGATCTGGTGGATGAACTGCTCGGCGGACAGCTCGCGCAGGCGGCGGTTGAAGGTCAGGCACAGCACCCGGTCGACACCGACCTCGCGCAGCAGCTCGAGTTTCTCGCGCAGGCTGGTGATCCGCGCCGGCGCACTGTCCGGAGCGAAGAATTCGCGCGGTTGCGGCTCGAAGATCACCACGCAACTGGGCAGACCGGCTTCTGCCGCGCGCTCGCGCAGTCGCGCCAGCACCCCTTGGTGCCCGCGATGTACACCGTCGAAATTGCCGATGGTGGCAACACAGCCCCGGTGAGAGGGCCGCAGGTTATGGAGACCTCGGACCAGCTGCATAGCACGCGTCTTGTTTACAAAGTGGTCGATTATACCCATGCAATGGGGATCAGGCGTAGGCCCTGTTTGTCCCCCGCCCCACACTCAGTGACGCAGGTGGCGCATGCGCAGCCCCAGCAGGACCATGGCCCCCACGTAGGCGACGATGCCGCCCCCCACCAGCAGGCTCAGCTCGCCGGCGCGACGTTGCCAGCCCCAGGCGAACCACTCGACCGAGGGCGCGTTCAGCCACCAGACCAGCGCCACCATGGCGGCGCAGCCAGCCAGCAGGCGCAGGCCGAACAGCCCCCAGCCCGGCGCCGGGCGGTAGACACCCGCCTTGTACAGCCCCCAGAACAGCAGGACGGTATTCAGCATCGACGACAGCGAGGTGGCCAGCGCCAGGCCGACGTGCTGCAGCGGCCAGATCAGGATCAGGTTGAACGCCATGTTGGCGACCATGCACTGCACGGCGATGCGCACCGGCGTCTTCAGGTCCTGACGGGCGAAGAAGCCCGGTGCCAGCACCTTGATCAGCATGAAGGTGAGCACGCCCAGCGAGTAGGCCTCCAGCGCGTTGGCCGCCTGCACCACGTCCGTCTCGGTCATCTTGCCGTAGTGGAACAGGCTGGCGATCAGCGGTTCGGAAAGGATGGCCAGAGCCAGCGCTGCCGGCACGCCGACCAGCAGGACCATGCGCAGCGCCCAGTCGATGGTCGCCGAGAACGCCTTGGGATCATCGCCGGCGTGCTGGCGCGACAGACTCGGTAGGATCACCGTGCCGATGGCGATACCGAAGGCGCCCAGCGGTAGCTCCGACAGACGGTCGGCGTAGTACAACCAGGACACGCTGCCGGACTGCAGGAAGGAGGCCAGCACGGTGTCCAGCAACAGGTTGATCTGACTGACCGACACCCCGAACAGCGCCGGCACCATCAGCGTCATGATCCGCTTCACCCCCTCGTCATGGCGATTGGGCCGCGGCACCGGCAGCAGCCGGATGCGCGCGAGGAACGGCAGCTGGAACAGCAACTGGGCCAGACCGGCGATGAACACCCCCCAGGCCAGCGCCATCACCGGCTGGTCGAAGTAGGGCGTGAGGAACACAGTGGCGCCGATCATGCAGACGTTGAGCAGCACCGGGGTGAAGGCCGGCACGGCGAAGCGCCCGTAGCTGTTGAGGATGCCGCCGCAGAAGGCGGTCAGCGAGATCAGCAGCAGATAGGGAAAGGTGATGCGCAGCAGCTCGCCGGCCAACGCGAGCTTTTCCGGCTCGCCGCGAAACCCCGGGGCGAACAGCATGATCAGGTAGGGCGAGGCCACCACGCCCAGCGCGGTGATCGCGGTCAGGGTCAGACCGAGGGTCCCGGCCACCCGATCGACCAGTTGCTTGACCTCAGCCAGGCTGCGTTGCGCGCGGTACTCGGACAACACCGGTACGAAGGCCTGGGCGAAGGCGCCCTCGGCGAACAGGCGGCGCATGAAGTTGGGAATCTTGAAGGCAATGAAGAAGGCATCCGCCGCCGGACTCGAACCGAAATAGGCCGCCACCACCATGTCGCGCACCATGCCCAGCACCCTGGACAGCAGGGTCATCACGCTGACCACTGCGCTGGAGCGCAATAAACCGCTTTTGGCAGACTCGCCGGACATGCTTTAATCCCCACCCCTGCAAAGGTCGGCGAGTTTAAGCCAGCGCCAGCCCGTCCGACCAGCATCCAGCGGCCGCCACTGCCCCTTGACAATGCCTACCGGCATCGGCATGATTCGCGGCCTTATTTACTTGGTATCCCCAGTTTTCGAGGAGCTCGACGGTGGCCAACTCCCCCTCCGCCAAAAAACGCGCCAAACAGGCTGAGAAGCGCCGCAGCCACAACGCCAGCCTGCGCTCGATGGTGCGTACCTACATCAAGAACGTGGTCAAGGCTATCGACGCCAAAGACCTGGCCAAGGCTCAGACCGCCTACACCCTGGCTGTGCCGGTGATCGACCGTATGGCCGACAAGGGCATCATCCACAAGAACAAAGCTGCTCGTCACAAGAGCCGCCTGAACGGCCACATCAAGGCCCTCGCCCAGGCTTAAGCTTCTGTTCCGACAAGAAACCGGCTTCGGCCGGTTTTTTGTTGCCCGCAGAAAAGTATCGGACGCTCGCGCGTGGCGAGCGCCCTGCCCCGTCAGGCCTGCTCCGAGGCGAGATCCACACGCGGCGCCGCCTGGTAGCGTGCCGTGCGCCAGGCCGCCAGCATCGCACCGCCGGCGCAGACCAGCATCACCAGCGCCATCGGCCGCGCCGTACCATCGTGCAGCACACCGACCAGCGCCGCCGCCAGCGCGGCGATGCCGAACTGCAGGCTGCCGAGCAGCGCCGAGGCGCTGCCGGCATGGCTGCCCTGCCCGGCCATCGCACAGGCCGAGGTGTTCGGCATCACCAGCCCAAGGATCGCGATGCAGCCGAACAAGGGCGGCAGCAACGGCCACAGCTCCGCCGGCTGCAGCGCCGCGACCACCAACAGCGCCAATGCACAGAACAGATAGAAGGCCACGCCACGCGGCACCCAGAAGGCCGGACCACGCTCGCGCAACAGACGGGAATTGAACTGGGCAACCAGAATGAAACCTGCCGCGTTGCTGCCGAACAGCCAGCCGTACTGCTGGGCCGGCACCCCGTAGAGGTCGATGAACACGAAAGGCGAGCCGGCAATGTAGGTGAACATCGCAGCGATCGCCAGACCGCCGGTCAGCGCATGACCGATGAACACGCGATCCGCCAGCAGCAGCCGGTACTGCCGCCAGGCTCCGCCCAGCGGTGCCGGAGGCGCTTCCTGCGGGCGAGTCTCCGGCAGATGGCAGTACACCAGCAGCAGACAGAGCGCCGCGAACAGGCCGAGACCGACGAAGATCGCCTGCCAGCCCGAGTGCTGCAGCAGGAAGCCGCCCAGCAGGGGAGCGAGGATTGGCGCCAGCCCCATCACCAGCATCAGCCGGGAGAACACCCGCGCCGAGGCCACCGGATCGCACAGGTCGCGCACCACCGCCCGCGAAATCACCATCCCCGCGCAACCACCGAGCGCCTGAACGAAACGCGCAGCCACCAGCCACTCCAGACTCGGCGCCAGACTGCAGGCCAGCGAGGCCAGGGTGAACAGGGCGACACCGAACAGCAGCGGCCGACGCCGACCGAAGCGGTCCGCGAGCGGACCATAAAGCAGCTGACCGACGGCCAGACCGACGAAGTAGGCCGCCAGGCTGAGCTGGACATGCTCGACGTCGGTGGCGAAGAAACGCGCCAGCGCCGGAAAGGCCGGCAGGTAGAAGTCGATGGCCAGCGGCGCAAACGCCGTCAGGGCACCAAGGATCAGCAGGATTCGCAGGGACATCAGCACTCCGGGCAGGAACGGGCGCCATCGGAAGCGCACCACGAGGCGGTCATTTTTAGATACATTCACCCACGTTTGTAAATACGTCCACGATAATTAGCCTGTCTGTCGCCCCGCGACACTCCCCCGCCTGTCGAGGTTCACGGATGCGCCGCACCAAAGAAGAAGCCGAACGAACCCGCTGCGAACTGCTCGCCGCGGCCGAGCGTCTGTTTCTCGAGCAAGGCGTGGCGCACACCTCCCTGGAGCAGATCGCCCGCGCCGCCGGTGTCACCCGTGGCGCCCTCTACTGGCATTTCGCCAACAAGGCCGACCTGTTCCACGCCATGCTCGAGCAGGTGCGCCTGCCTCCGGAGCAGATGGTCGCCCGACTGGCGCACTGCACCGATCACGACCCGCTGCTCACCCTGCGTGAACTGTGCGTGCAGGCCATGACCGGCCTGAAACACAACCCGCAGAAACGGCGGATCTTCACCATCCTGCTGCACCGCTGCGAATTCACCGACGAACTGCGCCACGCCCAGGAACGCCACGAGGCCTTCGTCAACCAGTTCATCGACCTGTGCGAGGAGCTGTTCGCGCAAGCAGCCCGCCAGGGGCGCCTGTCCCCGGGGCAATCGCCGCGACTGGCGGCCCTCGCCCTGCACGGCCTGGTCGTCGGCATGCTCAGCGACTGGCTGCGCGACTCCGGACTGTTCGACGTCGAGCGCGACGCCCCGCTGATGATCGACGCCCTGCTCCGCGGCCTGGTCCGCGACTGGCCTGCCACCCCCTGATCGCACACTGTTCATCGCGGGTTCGCACGACTGTAACCGCCGCGGGGTAAATAGCTGCCATCGATTCACGGAGCAGCACCATGTCGACCCTCACCGAACTCGCCAAACAGATCGCCGAGCTGTACCCGCTCCAGGACAAGACTGCCGGCAAGCGCTATCGCATCGTCAGCGAGCTCGCCGGCCTCACCGAACTGGAAGAGGTCAGCGGCAAGCCGCGCTACATTCCGACTCGCGCACTCCAGGACGACACCATCTGGGACCTCGCCGGCTGAAGAAACCGCTGTTCAGCGCGCCACCCTGCCGAGCGCACCGAGATCGAACGTCCCGCTATCGCTGAAACGGCGACTGCCCAGAGGCGCGCCACCGAGCTTGCCACGCAGTACGTAGGGCACCCGATGCAGCCGCTCAGGCTCCGTCAACCCCAGCGCCTGGCGCACCGCCGAAAATGCCGAGATGCTCACCGGCACGACCAGCAGCGTTTCGCCGAAGCGGGGCACGCTGCCGCGCTGGTCGCTGACCCCGCTGGCCAGCGGACGATCATTGACGCGCAGTTCGACGGCCACCCCCTCGTATGGCAGTTCGCGGTCATTGGGGTTCTGCACCCTCAGCTTGAGGGCAAAACGCATCTCCAGCCCTTCACCGGGCAAAGGGTCGAGCCCGACCAGATGGATATTGAGCGGATCGCGCCCGCCCAAGCCGGCGCAGCCACCCAGGACGAACAGCGTCATGCCTGCCAGCAGCAGGCGATACCAGCGGGCGCGCGACAGGACAGCATCAACGGACATGAGCGAGAACCTCTCGGACGGTGGACGGATCCATGACCAGCACAAGTATCGCCCCGTGCGCCCATGCCTGCCCGCAAGCGGTGCACATCTCGCCCACGGCACGGCGCCCGAAAAGCCCGACAGTGCACCACGAATGGTCACAACCGTCGATCTAGACTGATGCGACGCTGGCGAGAAGGGGCATGAAGGCCCAGCTGCCAGATCGCCCCCCAGGAAAAGACCACACACTTACAAGTGGCATCCGATTTGCTTTTGCCTTGGCGGTGCAATGTCACCTTTCAGACAACACCCTTAAGCCATCACGAGGAAGAACCATGGCTATCGCGATCAACTGGACTGCCGATTTCGAGACGGGTATCGACATCATCGACGAGCAACACAAGCGGATCTTCGAATACCTCAAGGAGATCGACCAGGCGATCTCGCAGCGCTCCATCACGGCGATCGAAAAGGTCATCCGCTCGCTCATCGACTACGCCATCTCCCACAACACCTTCGAAGAAAGCCTGATGGAGCGGGCCGGCTATCCGATGCTGCAGGCACACCACGACGTGCACGAGCGCTTCAAGGAACGCGCCCACGCCTACCTCGACCGCTTCGACAACGGCGAAGACCCGATCCGCCTGGCCCGCGAGGTACGCGGCGACATCGGCCTGTGGCTGACCAACCACATCCGTTGCGAGGACAAGCACTACGTCAACTACGTCAAGCGCGATCTGGAAGGCGGCTTCGTCGCGCGGATGATCAACAAGATCTTCGGCTGAAGGCAGCGAACATCCGCACCGGCCGCCATCAGGGGCCGTGCGGACCAACGGGAAAGAGGATCCCCGCAAGGGCTCGCGGGACCGGGCCGATGCCGCCGATCGGCACCGCAGAAAGCACAAAGCCCCGGATATCCGGGGCTTTGTGTCAGGGTTTGGTGGAGCCGGGGGGATTTGAACCCCCGTCCGCCAGCTCTCCGCTATCGGTTCTACATGCTTATCCCAGTCTATTGAGTTAACCCATTGCGGCCCGACGGGCAGGGTGCTTTGGGCGAGCTGTATGAGTTTTAGCCGTTACGTCTACAGCGAACTTGGCGGCGATCCTGTTCTATCTGACAGTCTCTTCGGGTTTACAGGCATCCCCTGGAGACTGCTGGGGCATTAAGCCGCCAGAGCGTAGTTGTCGTCGTTGGCAACTATGAGTTTGTAACAGCGAATTTACGAGTTCTGTTACCAGCTCGGCATGCCCCTCAAGTTTTGTAACCGGCGTCGAATCCTAATCGGCCCCTGGGTACTTCTGCTTGCTAGGTTGGAGCACAGTGTACGGCAAAGGTTCCCTGCGGCCAAGTCTGCGGTACAGTTGGCAGCCGCCCGACCGACCGGAGGACGGGCACCGACGCGGGTGCCGCGGCCATAGGCAAAAACGATCCTGCTGATTTTTGCAATCAATTATGCCTAAGCTACTGCCGCGGGTAGGATGCACCCCGTCAACAAGCTTTCAACCCCCTGAAGGAGTTCAGTGAATGTCCCTCATCAACACCCAGGTTCAACCGTTCAAGGCCAACGCTTTCCACAACGGCGAGTTCATCCAGGTCACCGAGGAGTCCCTGAAGGGCAAGTGGTCCGTGCTGATCTTCATGCCGGCTGCCTTCACCTTCAACTGCCCGACCGAGATCGAAGACGCCGCTGACAACTACGCCGAATTCCAGAAGGCCGGTGCCGAGGTGTACATCGTCACCACCGACACCCACTTCTCCCACAAGGTCTGGCACGAAACCTCCCCGGCCGTCGGCAAGGCCCAGTTCCCGCTGGTTGGCGACCCGACCCACCAGCTGACCCGCGCCTTCGGCGTGCACATCGAGGAAGAAGGTCTTGCCCTGCGCGGCACCTTCGTGATCAACCCGGAAGGCGTGATCAAGACCCTGGAGATCCACTCCAACGAGATCGCCCGTGACGTCAGCGAGACCCTGCGCAAGCTGAAGGCCGCCCAGTACACCGCCGCCAACCCGGGCCAGGTCTGCCCGGCCAAGTGGAAGGAAGGCGCCGAGACCCTGACCCCGTCGCTGGATCTGGTCGGCAAGATCTAAGCAACCTCCAGAGGTTGTCGCGTCGCGAGGGCTGCTACCCGGCCCTCGCGCTGCCTGAATGCCCGGGTGGGATCCGCCCGGGCATTTTCATATCCGAATTTCGCCAAAGGAATACCGTCGCCATGTTGGATGCCAACCTGAAAACCCAGTTGAAGGCCTACCTCGAAAAGGTCACCCAGCCCTACGAGATCGTCGCGACCCTGGACGACGGTGAGAAGTCCCGCGAGCTGCTCGCCCTGCTCGAGGACATCAACGCCCTGAGCGACAAGATCGCCCTGAACACCGCAGGCCAGGACGCCCGCAAGCCTTCGTTCGGCTTCCGCCGCGACGGCCAGGAGATCGGCCCGCGCTTCGCCGGCATCCCGCTGGGCCACGAGTTCACCTCGCTGGTGCTGGCCCTGCTGCAGGTCGGCGGCCATCCGCCAAAGATTTCCGACGAGCAGATCGCGCAGATCAAGGCGCTCGACGGCGACTACCAGTTCGAAACCTACTACTCGCTGTCCTGCCACAACTGCCCGGACGTGGTGCAGGCGCTCAACCTGATGGCGGTGCTCAACCCGCGCATCAAGCACGTGGCCATCGACGGCGCGCTGTTCCAGGACGAGGTGAACCAGCGCCAGATCATGGCGGTGCCGAGCGTCTACCTCAACGGCGAATCCTTCGGCGCCGGCCGCATGGGCGTCGAGGAGATCCTCGCCAAGCTGGACACCGGCGCCGGCGCCCGCGACGCCGAGAAGCTCAACGCCAGGACCGCCTTCGACGTGCTGGTGGTCGGCGGCGGCCCGGCCGGCGCTTCGGCGGCCATCTACGCCGCGCGCAAGGGCATCCGCACCGGCGTCGCCGCCGAGCGCTTCGGTGGCCAGGTGCTGGACACCATGGCCATCGAGAACTTCATCTCGGTGCCGGAAACCGAAGGCCCGAAACTGGCCCGCGCGCTGGAAGAGCACGTGCGCCAGTACGAGGTCGACATCATCAACCTGCAGCGCGCCAGCAAGCTGATCCCGGCCGAAACCGGCGACGGCCTGCACACCGTGCAGTTCGACAACGGCGGCGAGCTGAAAGCCAGGACCGTGATCCTCGCCACCGGCGCGCGCTGGCGCGAGATGAACGTGCCGGGCGAGCAGGAGTACCGAGGCCGCGGCGTGGCCTACTGCCCGCACTGCGACGGCCCGCTGTTCAAGGGCAAGCGCGTGGCGGTGATCGGCGGCGGCAACTCCGGCGTCGAGGCGGCCATCGACCTGGCCGGCATCGTCGCCCACGTCACCCTGCTGGAGTTCGGCGAGCAGCTGCGCGCCGACGCGGTGCTGCAGAACAAGCTGCGCAGCCTGGCCAACGTCACCGTGATCACCATGGCGCAGACCACCGAGGTGCAGGGCGACGGCCAGAAGGTCACCGGGCTGGTCTACAAGGACCGCCACAACGACGCGGTACACGAGGTCGCGCTGGAAGGCATCTTCGTGCAGATCGGCCTGCTGCCCAACAGCGACTGGCTGAAGGGCACCCTGGAGCTCTCCCGCTTCGGCGAGATCGTGGTCGACGCCAAGGGCCAGACCAGCGTGCCCGGCGTGTTCGCCGCCGGCGACGTGACCACCGTGCCGTACAAGCAGATCGTCATCGCCGTCGGCGAGGGGGCCAAGGCCGCGCTCTCCGCCTTCGACCACCTGATCCGTCAGGGCTGATCGACCTGCCCCGCCAGCGCCGCCCTCTCCCGCCGGAGGGGCGGCGCTGGCGTTTCCGCCGCGCTACTTGGCGCGCAGCGCCGCATTGAGGTTGTCGACCACCTCGGCCCAGTCGGCGTCCTCGAGAATCTCCTCGCGCAGGAAGGCGGCCTGGGCGGGCGTCCAGAAGCTCGCATCGGCCAGCTGGACATCCTCCGCCAGCGGTGAGTGGCGCTCGAGGAAGTCCTTGATCGAGGCGTTGTCGTTGGGCAGCCCCAGCTGCTCGAACAGGTGATGGAAGGCGTGGATCGGCTGGTCCATGGAGTCCTCCGGCTATGCCCGTGGGGTGGATGGGATCAGCACAGAGTATTGCCCAGCCTCGCCGAGGCTGCCGGACAAGCGACGGGGTGTCGTCCGCGCGTCAGCTGACGCCGAGGGTGACCGCCGTCAACGCCGCATAGCGCGCGCCCTTGGCCAGGGTGACACAGAGCAGCACGATCCAGAACGACTCGCGCATCACCCCGGCCACCACGGTGAGCGGGTCGCCGACCACCGGCAGCCAGCTGAGCAGCAGCGACCAGCGACCGTGGCGCTGGTACCAGCCCTGGGCGCGCTCGAGATGCTGCTCGCGCACCGGGAACCAGCGCTTGTGGCGAAAGCGCTCGAGGTACAGGCCGAGCAGCCAGTTGAGCAGCGAGCCGAGCACGTTGCCGGCGGTAGCCACCGCCAGCAGACTCAGCACCGGGTGCTGTTCGGCGAGCAGCAGGCCGACCAGCAACGCCTCGGACTGCAGAGGCAGCAGGCTGGCGGCGCCGAAGGCGGTGAGGAACAGGCCGAGATAGACGGACAGATCGAACATGATGCGCTGGCAGGCCCCGTCGGCTTGAGCGCCGCTTAGGCGTCTTCCTCGCGGATGGTGGCGTAGTCGAAGCCATAGACATCGCTGAACCACACCGGACTGCCCTCGGCCATGCCACCGTAGGTGATGCGCAGCGCCAGCAGGCTGGCACCGTAGCCAAGATCCTGCAGACGCTGACGGAACAGGTCGCGATAGAAACTGCTCGCCTCCTCGTACTCGGCGCTGGCACGCGCCTCGTCGTCGGGGAAGCGCACGTCCAGTTCGGCGTCGAAGCGTTCGAAACGCTCCGAGAAGTCGGCCGAGGCGTAGACGAACTCGTCCTCCTCGCCACCGAAGACGAAGGCCAGGTGCTCGCAGGGGGTTTCCAGGTACTCGTCGTCCTGCTCGACGAACTGCTGCTGGCCACAGATCGGGCAATGTACCCTGGGCGGCTGCAAGCCGAACGGCTGCTCGATGGAAACGTAACCCACCTGACCGATGGACGCGCAAGCGTTGTCCTGCATGAAATCCTCGCTGAGTCGACCCGAAACGACACGGGGCGACTGATCGGTCGCCCCGCGGGTGGTGCAAGTTTACGGTGTCGCGCGCGACGAGGGGTGGAAATTCGCCGCAGTCTGTCGCGTTTCAGAGCTTCCAGGCGTAGGCGATGCCGAAACTGTCCTGCTGCATCTTCAGGTCCACCTCGCCGCCGCCGAAGGCCTGCGGGATCGAGTCGCTGCCCTTGAGCTCCTCGCTGAAGGCATGGGCGTAGAACAGGCTGATCTCGTGGTCGGCCACCGGCGCCCAGGTCGCGCCAAAGGTCAGGTGCTCGCGCACCACGCCGGGCGCCAGGGTATTGAAGAAGGTCTCGCCCTTGTCCAGCGCCTGGTCGGCCCAGCTGTAGCCGCCGCGCAGGGTCAGTTGCGGACTGACGGCGTAGCTGGCCCCCAGCTTGTAGACGCGGATGTCCTCCCAGCCGAAGTTGGGCCCATCCTCGGAGCCGAGCCGGTGGCCGTCGAACAGCACGCTGACCGGATTGGAGATGGCCTTCACGTCGCTGTAGTCGATCTGCTGCACATCGGCGGCCAGGGTCAGCCGGTCGGAAGCCTGCCAGGCCAGGCCGATGCCGTAGTTCTCCGGGATGTCGAAGCTGCCGTGGTCGGCGAACAGCCCCTCGTAACGCTCGAACTTGCCGGTCCTGATCTTCGACGACCAGGCCACGCCGAGGGTCAGGCTGTCGCTGAGCCGGCCGTTCCAGCCCAGGCGCAGCCCCCAGCCATCGGAATGATCATGGCCATTGTCGCTGACCTTACCCGGCGCCTCGGAAGTCATCGCGTCATCGAAGCGACTGAGACCACGCGCCTCGAAACGCTGGTAGGCATAGTTGAGAGCGACGCCGATGGTCTGTCGCTCGCTGATACGCCAGGCCAGCGACGGGGTGACGAACACCTGGGCCAGGTCGACGCCGGCGTCGCCGTGACTGCCGTAGGCGGCGAAGGGATTGCGGCCGTAGTCGGTGTTCATGCCACCGTTGGCGTACACGGCCAGGCCGAAGGCCAGGCGCTCGTCGAGCTGGCGGGTGTAGCCGAACTCGGGAATCAGGAACGCCTCGGTATCGTTGCCGTCGTAGCGGCCATTGGCGCCCGGCACGGGAGAGCCGCTGATGGCCACGCTGCGATCGGGACGGAACCAGGTGACGCCGAGATCCAGGCGGTCGCCCACCAGCGCCGTGCCGGCCGGGTTGCTGGCGGCAGCCAGGGCATCCTGCGGCAGGGCGAAGCCGACGCCGGCCATGCCGAGCGACTTGATGCCGTAGCCGTGAGCGAAATAACCGTTGGTGGCGAGGGCTAGCGGGCTGATGGCGGCGCTACCCAGCAGCAGGGCAGCGAGAAGCGGCTTGTGGAACGACATGGAGATCCCCCGAAAACACGTGGCCGCCAGAGGCCGGCCGGAACGGAGGCAATCCTAAACAAAATATATAATGTTTAATTATAATATTAGCTAATATTTTAATTCCTGATGGATCTATAGAGGCATCCACTGACGCTGTCGCCCTCGCCAGGCGGCCTGGCGCAGACCTAATCCCCGGCGGCCTGCGGGCAGTACAGCTGATAGAGCGTGCCGAGCAGCACCAGCATCTTCGGCTCGGCGATCGAATAGAACATGCGCTTGCCGTCGCGGCGGGTCTGTACTAGGCCCTCGTTGCGCAGCACGGCCAGCTGCTGCGACAGGCTCGGCTGGCGCAGGCCGAGGATCTCCTCCAGTTCGCCGACCGACTGCTCGCCCTGGCTCAACTGACAGAGCAGCAGCAGGCGGTCCGGGTTGCCGAGCGTGCGCAACACGCTAGCCGCCTCGGTGGCAGCGGCACGCATCAGCTGCATGTCGAGATCGGCTTGAACTTCGGTCATGGACGGGAACTCCTTGTGGCGCTGACCTGCGGATGCGAAAGGCAAACATTATCACCCGAAGCCGCTGCCAGCGTCACGGACACTCCCGAAGCCCCGCCCTCAACCGCCGGTGGCATTCATGAAGCGCAGCACCTGCACCTCGCCACTGCTGGCGAACTCGTGACGCAGCGGCTTGCGCTGCAGGGCGGCCTCGATCGCCTCGAGCAGCGGGCGGTCCTCGGTGGGATGCCGACGCACCAGGCCGCGCAGATCCAGCGAGTTCTCGTGCCCCAGACACAGCAGCAGACGGCCCTCGGCGGTCAGGCGCAGACGGTTGCAGCTCGAGCAGAAGTTGTGCGAATGCGGCGAGATGAAGCCGACGCGGGTCTGCGGGTGACCCTCCAGGCGTACGTAGCGCGCCGGCCCGCCGCTCTGCTCGGGGCTGTCGAACAGGTTGTAGCGCTCGGCGATGCGCGCACGCACCTCGTCGCTGGAGCAGAACGCCTCGCCACGGTCGCGACCGACCTGCCCCAGCGGCATCTCCTCGATGAAGCTGATGTCCAGCCCCTTGGCCACGGCGAAGTCGACGAGCGCCGTCACCTCGTCGTCGTTGCGCCCCTTCATGATCACGCTGTTGAGTTTGATCCGCTCGAAGCCGGCCTCGCGCGCCGCCTCGATGCCGGCGAGCACCTGGGCGAGATCGCCGGTGCGGGTGATCGCGTGGAATTTACCGGCATCCAGACTGTCGAGGCTGACGTTGAGGCGCCTGACCCCGGCTTCGACCAGCGGTCGGGCGAGCTTGCCGAGCTGCGAGCCGTTGCTGGTCATCACCAGCTCGCGCAGGCCGGGCAGCTCGGCGATCTGCCGGCACAGGTCGACGATGCCGCGGCGCACCAGCGGCTCGCCGCCGGTCAGGCGGATCTTCTTCACGCCGAGGCCGACGAACAGGCGGGCGAGGCGAACGATTTCCTCGAAGCCGAGCACCTGCTGGCGCGGCAGGAAGGTCATGTCCTCGGCCATGCAGTAGACGCAGCGGAAGTCGCAGCGATCCGTCACCGACAGGCGCAGGTAGTCGATCTTGCGACCATGGCCGTCCAGCAACATGGCGTCGTTCATTCGCTCAGCTCCTCATGGCCGCGCCGGGCGGGTTGCGCGCACAATGCAAGGAGCGCACCAACACCGCGCCATCGCGGGCGATTGCCCTTGGCTGAATAGTTAAGCACACCGCTCGGCTTTGCGTCCGTCCCGACAGCGACAGGCGACGCACCGGAATGCGGCATGTCGCCCCGCCCTACCGCAGCGACGCACCACCGCCGGGCGCGGCCGGCTCACTCCCAGCGCCGCGCCGCCGCCTGGTCGCTGTCGCGGCCATCGACCCAGCGCGCACCGTCCGGAGTGTCCTCGCGCTTCCAGAACGGCGCGCGGGTCTTCAGGTAGTCCATGATGAAGTTGCAGGCGTCGAAGGCGGCCTGACGATGGGCGCTGGCGGTGCCGACGAAGACGATCGGCTCGCCGGGCAGCAGATGGCCGACGCGGTGGACGATGGCCACGCCATGCAGCGGCCAGCGCGCGCGGGCCTGCTCGACGATGCCGGCGAGCGCCTTTTCGGTCATCCCCGGATAGTGCTCGAGGGTCATCGCCGCCACCGGGTCGCCGTCGTTGTAGTCGCGCACGTAGCCGACGAAGCCGACCACCGCGCCGATGCCGACGTTGGCGGCGTGCAGCGCCTCCAGTTCGACTCCGGGCTGGAACGCCTCGTGTTGGACGCGGATCGCCATGTCAGCCTCCGGTCACCGGCGGAAAGAAGGCCACCTCGTCGCCGTCGGCGAGCGGCTCGGCGAGGCTACACAACTCCTGGTTGCGCGCACACATCAGGCTGTTCTCGGCGAGCACCTGCCAGGCGCCGCCGCGCGCCAGCAGCAGGCTGCGCAGCGCCTCGAGCGAACCCAGCTCGGCCGACCACGGCAGGCTTTCGCCGTCACAGTCCAGCGCCTCGCGATAGCGGGCGAAATAGCGCACCTCGATCATGCCGATTCCTCCGCGCGGTAGTCGCCGCTCTTGCCGCCACTCTTCTCCAGCAGGCGCACGCGCTCGATGGTCATGCCGCGATCCACCGCCTTGCACATGTCGTACAGGGTCAGCGCGGCGACGCTGGCGGCGGTCAGCGCCTCCATCTCCACCCCGGTCTGCCCGGCCAGCTTGCAGCGCGCGACGATGCGCACCGCGTCGCCGCCCTGCGGCTCCAGCTCGACACGGATGCCGGTGAGCAGCAGCGGATGGCACAGCGGGATCAGTTCGTGGGTCTTCTTCGCCGCCATGATGCCGGCGACCCGCGCCACGGCGAACACGTCGCCCTTAGGATGGCCGCCGCCGACGATCAGCGCCAGGGTATGCGGCTGCATGCGCACCAGTGCCTCGGCGCAGGCCTCGCGGGCGGTGGCTGCCTTGTCGGTGACGTCGACCATGTTGGCATGGCCGCGGGCATCGAGGTGGGTCAGCGCGGCACCGGTCGGTGCCGCCGGCTGGCCGGTGGGCGCCTCGCCGGAGCCGGCGGGCACCGCCGGACGGAGCACGGCCGTCACCAGCGCATCGGGAGTGTTCAGGTTGGCCAGGCGCGGATCGTCCTGGGCGCAGCCCAGCACCTGGGCGTCGGCGCCGAGCAGGAAGCGCATCGGGCTGCGCTCGCCGGCCTGCCAGAGGCGCTCCAGCTCGCCCTGCAGGCTGCGCGGAATCATGCAGAACAGCGGCTCCAGCTGGGCGCCGCGGCGCAGCATCAACGGCCGCTGCGGCTCCTGCGCCGCCTGGTGGCGCATCGCCGAGAGCAGGTCGTCGTCGATCTGCGGCGCGTCGCAGGGCAGCACCAGCAGCCAGTCGTGACGCATCGCGGCGAGGCCGGCGCGGATGCCGGCCAGCGGGCCGGGGAAGTCGTCGCTGTCGTCCATCACCAGCTGATCGGCCCACAGCGCGTAGCTCTCGGCGTTGCGGTTGCAGGAAATGATCAGGTCGTCGGTGATCGGCTGCACCCGCTCGCTCAGGGTGGCGATCAGCGGGCGACCGGCGAACTCCACCAGCCCCTTGTCCACCCCGCCCATGCGCTGCCCGCGCCCACCGGCGAGCAGCAGAACGGAACAGGGTGGCAGGTCGACAACTGCGGACATGGCGATTCTCCAGGCGGGGTCATGGCAGCGATGTTACACCGCCACGGCAATGCTGCCAGCCGACCCGTTCACCTGCCGGAGCGCATCCGTGCGCCCGCCGAACTGCCGCGACGCTCAGCCCTCCGGCTGCTCCAGCGCGGTGACCAGCGCCTTGAGGAAGCGCGCCGCCTCGCCGCCGGTGACCGCGCGGTGATCGAAGGTCAGCGACAGCGGCATCACCGGGTGGACCTCGACCCGGCCGTCGACCGCCACCGGCTGGTCGCGGATCACCCCGGCGCCGATGATCGCCACCTGCGGCGGCACCACGATGGGGTTGGCGTAGCGGCCGAACAGGGTGCCGAAGTTGGACAGGGTGATGGTCGCGCCCATCATCTCCTGCGGCGGGATCGAGCGCGCCTTGACCGCCTCGCGCATGCGCCGCATGCCCTCGCGCAGGTCGTCGCCGCTGCGCCCGCCGACGTTGCGCAGCACCGGCACGAACAGGCCGTCGGGGGTGTCCACGGCGATGCCGAGGTCGACCTGGTCGTGCTGGCGGATGGCCATGGCCTTGCCGTCGAACCACACGTTGAGCCCCGGCTCGGCCTGGCAGGCGGCGGCGATGGCCTGCGCCACGCGCACCAGCGGCTCACGGGCGGCCGCCGGCCAGCGGCTGAGGTCGGCGTCCTCGACCAGCACCACCGGCACCACCTCGGCATGCGCGCGCGCCATGTTCAGCGCCATGCTGCGCCGCACACCGCGCAGGCGCTCGCCGCCGAAGCTGGTGCGCGCGCTCGCGGCCGCCGCCTCGACATCGGCGCGGGTGATCAGGCCGTCGGCGCCGGAGCCGGTGAGCCCGGCCAGCTCCACACCGAGCTGGCGGGCCAACTGGCGCACCGCCGGGGTGGCGCGCGGCGCCAGGTGCTCGCGGGTCGAGGGTGCGGCGCCGACGAAGAAGCTGTCGCCCGCCCCGCCCTCGCCGGCCTCCAGCTTGCCGACCACGGTGCCGGTGTCTTCGCCCTCGCCCTCGTAGGCGAGCAGCGGCTCGCCGACGTGGAGGATGTCGCCCTCGGCGCCGTAGGTCTTCAGCACCACGCCGTCGTAGGGTGCGGGAATGTCGACGATGGCCTTGGCGGTCTCCACCGAAACCAGCAACTGGTCGGCCTTGACGCTGTCGCCGGGCTTGACGTGCCACTGGACGATTTCCGCCTCCTGCAGGCCTTCGCCGAGATCGGGCAGCTTGAAGTGTTTCATGGCGATTCTCCGTAGGGTGCGCCATGCGCACCGGTCGCTTCAGTCCATGGGGATGCGCACGGCGCACCCTACAGGCTCCGGCGTGGTTCAGACCGTAGGGTGGAAAGCGACCACAGGTCTTTTCCACCGCATCGTGCAACGGTGGACAAGGCTGCGCCGTTGCCCACCCTACCGATTAGCGTTCCTCAGGCGTAGTTCAGCACCGTATCGCAGGCGGCGAGGATGTCGCCGGCGTCCGGCAGGTAGTACGGCTCCAGGCGGTACAGCGGCGGCGGGATGTCCGGCGCGGTGACCCGCTGGATCGGCGCGTGCAGGTCGAGCAGCGCGCGCTCGTACAGACTGGCGGCGATCTCCGCGCCCACCCCGCAGGTCTTCGGCGCCTCGTGGACGATCACGCAGCGGCCGGTCTTGCGCACCGAGGCCTCGAGGGTGTCGAGATCCAGCGGCTTGATGCAGGCGACGTCGATCACCTCGGCACTGACGCCGCGCTCGGCCAGCATGCTGGCGGCCTGCAGGGTCTCGTGCACGCTGGCGCCCCAGCTGACCAGGGTGAGGTCGCTGCCCTCGCGCAGGGTGAAGCAGCTGTCCAGCGGCAGGCGTCGCCCATCGTCCTCCAGCGGCTGCGGGTTCATCCGATACAGGCGGGTCGGTTCGAGGAAGATCACCGGATCCGGATCGTCGATGGCCGCCAGCAGCAGGCCGTAGGCGCGCGCCGGCGACGAGGGGATGACCACGCGCAGGCCGGGGATGTGGGCGAACAGCGCCTCGGTGGCCTCGCTGTGGTGCTCGGGGGCGCGGATGCCGGCGCCCATCGGCGAGCGCACCACCAGCGGGCAGCTCAGCCGGCCGCGGGTGCGGTTGCGCATGCGCGCGGCGTGGGAGATCAACTGCTCCATGGCGGCATAGATGAAGCCGAGGAACTGGATCTCCATCACTGGCTTGAGACCCTGGGCAGCCATGCCGATCGACAGGCCGGCGATCATGTTCTCGGCCAGCGGCGTGTCGATCACCCGCTTGAAGCCGAAGGCGTCGCGCAGGCCGAGGGTGGCGCGGAACACGCCGCCGTTGACGCCGATGTCCTCGCCGAGCACCACCACGTCGTCGTCCTCGCGCATGGCGCGGTGCAACGCCAGGTTGACCGCCTCGAGCAGGGTGTACTTCTTGTCACTCATGATCGGATCCTCCCTGGCGCCGGGCGACGCGCTCGGCGAACTGCTCGCGCTGTTCGGCCAGCGCGGCCGGCCAGCTGGCGTAGAGGTGCTCGAATACCTCCTGCGGGTCCTGCGCCGGGGTCGCCTCGTAGGCCTCGATGGCCTGCTGCAGTTCGGCCTGGCACTCGGCGATCAACGCCTGCTCGCGCGGCTCGTCCCACCAGCCGCGCTCGACCAGGAAGTTCTGCAGACGCTTGATCGGCTCCTCGTGCCAGGCCTGGTTGACCTCCTCGGCGCTGCGGTAGCGGGTGGCGTCGTCGGCGGTGGTGTGGTCGCACAGCCGGTAGCTGATGCACTCCAGCACCGTCGGCCCCTTGCCGTGGCGGGCGCGGTCGATGGCCAGACGCAGGCGCTCGACCACCGCGATCACGTCGTTGCCGTCCACCTGCTCGCCGGCGAAACCGCCGCCGATCGCCTTCTGCGCCAGGGTCGGCGCGCCGCACTGGATGCGCCGCGGCACCGAGATGGCCCACTGGTTGTTGTTGACCACGAACACCACCGGCAGCTGCCAGGCGCCGGCGACGTTGAGCGCCTCGAGGAAGTCGCCCTTGCTGGTCGCGCCGTCGCCGCAGGTGACCAGCGCCACCCGCGCCTCGCCGCGGACCTTGATCGCGGTGGCCACCCCGCAGGCGTGCAGGGCCTGGGTGGCGATCGGCACGCACAGCGGGAAGTCGGCCTGCGCGGAGGGCGCCTGGAAGCGGCTGCCGCGCTCGTCGCCGCCCCAGTACAGCAGCATCTCGGCCATGCTCACCCCGCGCAGCAGCTGGGCGGCGCTGTCGCGGTAGTAGGGCAGGAACACGTCGTCGCCGCGCAGCAGGCTGCCGATCGCGGTACCGACGGCCTCTTGGCCGAGGCTGGAAGCGTAGGTACCGACCCGGCCGGTACGCTGCAGGGCGATGACCTTCTGGTCGAACAGGCGGGTGCGCTGCATGGCGCGGTACAGCCCGACCACCCGCGCGGCGTCCTCGGTCCAGTCGGGCAGCGGGCCGAGCGGTCGGCCCTCGGGGTCCAGATAGCGGGTGTACGGCAGGTCGATGCGGGAGTGCGGCATGGCTTCCTCCTTGGCACCGCTCAGGTGCATGGGCGGCCGGCGGAACGTCCGCAGGCCGGGAGCGACGACTCAGGAACCGTAGATCAGGCGCTCGGCCAGGCTGTCGGCGACCCGCGCCGGCGAGCGTTGCTCGGCGTGGGCCTCCGTGTAGATTTCCTCGAGACGGTGGCCGATCTTCGCCAGATGCGCGGTGATCTCGGCGTGGCTGTGCCCCTGGTGCTGCAGGGCGACGAAGATCAGGCCGCCGGAGTTGATCACATAGTCCGGCGCGTAGAGGATGCCGCGCGCCGCCAGCTCGTCGCCCATCTCCGGACTGTCCAGCTGGTTGTTGGCGGCTCCGGCGATCGCGGCGCAGCGCAGCTTGCCGATGCTCTGCGGGTTGATCACCCCGCCCAGGCCGCAGGGCGCGAGGATGTCGCAGGGCACGGTGAGCAGCGCGTCAGCGGCCACCGGCTGGGCGCCGAGCTGCTCGACCGCCAGCTCCAGGCGGCCCTCGTCGATATCGCTGACGATCAGCCGGGCGCCGGCGACGGCCAGGTGCTCGGCGAGGGCGAAGCCGACGTGACCGAGGCCCTGCACGGCGACGCACAGCCCGTCCAGGCTGTCGCTGCCCAGGCGCGCCCGCGCGGTGGCGCGGATACCGGCGAACACGCCCAGAGCGGTATGCGGCGAGGGATCGCCGCCGGCGGTGGTGCTGGTGACGTGGCGGGTGTACTGGGCAATGCAGTCCATGTCGGCGCCCGAGGTGCCGCTGTCGACGGCGGTGATGTAGCGGCCGCCGAGCTTGTCGATGAAGCGGCCGAAGGCCTCGAACAGCGCGGCGCGGCTGGTCAGGTGCGGCGGGCGGATGATCACCGCCTTGCCGCCGCCCAGCGCCAGGCCGGCCAGCGCCGCCTTGTAGCTCATGCCCCGGGCCAGGCGCGCGGCATCGCGCACCGCGCTCTCCTCGTCGGGATAGGGCAGATAGCGACAACCGCCGAGGGCAGGACCGAGGTTGGTGTTGTGGATGGCGACGATGGCGTGCAGGCCGGTTTGCGGGTCGCAAGCCAGGTGCAGCTCTTCGACGCGCACGGCTTCCAGGGTGGCGAACATGAGACGGACTCCTGACTGGTCTGTGAATACAGGCGTTGTCGCCGGGACTCCCCACCGCCAGGCCGAACCCGCGTCGCGGCAATCCCGCGCCACACCCCGTCTGCCCTGCGGCCCTACACCCTCACCTGCGTGCCCCTCGCAACGCTTCTGTCCTTGAGTATAGGCAGCGCGCGTGGCCAGGCAATCACAGCAGTTTGGCCGCCAGACGTGCCAGCCACGGTTCGGCGTCCTCGGCGGGGGTCACCGTCTCGCTGGCGTCCAGCTGCAGCTGCGACTGCAGATCGCGCATGCCCAGGGCCAGCAACTGCATGTGCGCCTGCAGGGCGGCGGCACAGAAGCTCTCGCCGTAGGCGGTATCGCCCAGGCCGATCACCGCCAGCGGCCGGCCCCGCCAGTCGGGCTGGCTGGCGACCAGCTCGTCGAGCAGTTCCTGCAGGGTGTCCGGCATCTCGCCCATGCCGGTGGTCGAGGTCACCACCAGCAGCGCCTGGGGGTCGAGCGCCAGCAGCTCGGCGCAGCCGATGCGCGGCAGGTGACGGGCATCCAGACCGGCGTCGCGCAGCAGCTGCTCCGCGTGGAGGGCCACCTCTTCGGCGGCGCCGTAGACAGATCCCGAGAGAATTGCGAGTTGAAGCATGGCTGGCTCCCTGGCCGATTCGGCAAAGCCGGCATTATGCGTCAATCCGCAACCCGCCCGCCGCCATGACGACAGGCGCGGGACGGCGACCGGCGTGGATTGTCGCCGCCGGCAACGCCGGCTTAAATTGTGCAGAACATGTACAGAGATGCATACCATGCAAAACAATCCGAGCTGGCCGCTGACCCTCTACTACGACGGCGCCTGCCCCCTGTGCGCCCGCGAGATCCGCCTGCTGCGCCGGCACGCCAGCGCCGCACGCCTGCAACTGGTGGACATCGCCGCGGCCGACTTCGACCCCGCACCGCTCGGCCTCAGCCTGGCCCGGCTGCAGGAGCGCCTGCACGCACGCTTCGCCGATGGCCGCTGGGTCAGCGGCCTGGATGCCACCTTCTGGAGCTGGTGCGCCGCCGGGCTCGGCCGCTGGGCCGCACCGCTGCGCTGGCCGCCGCTGCGCCCGTTGCTGGAGCTCGCCTACCGGCTGTTCTGCCGTCTGCGCCCGCACCTGGGCTGGCTGCCGCACCCGGACGGCGCCGCACGCTGCCGGTCCGAGGGCTGCGCCCTGCCCCGTGCCGAGCGGCGACACCGGCCCTGACCCGGAAAACCACTACACAAAGTGTACAAACACACACGAATCGCACAACAAATCAGATGCCGCCGCCATTACACACCAAAACAAAAATCCTTCAAAAACAATTAGTTGAATAAATTCTGCGCAGACTGCCGACAATCATGGCGTACAAACCGTTGTACAAGAGGCCATCCTGCGCTAGTGTTTCCCGCGGTTCAGCCGGTAACCCGTCCCGCACTTGTCAGGTACCCGGCGGTCTTGCCGCTGAACCATCCCCATTTTCCACGAGGCACGCATGAGCCAGTCCGCCGCTCCCATCCTGATCACCGGCGCCAGCCAGCGAGTCGGGTTGCACTGCGCGCTGCGGCTGCTCGATGCCGGCCAGCCGCTGATCGTCAGCTACCGTAGCGAACGCCCGGCGCTCGACGAGCTGCGCCGGCGCGGCGCGCTGACCCTGCCGGCGGACTTCTCCAGCGAGGCCGGCATCCTCGCCTTCATCGACCTGCTGCACAGCCACACCGACCGTCTGCGCGCCATCGTGCACAACGCCTCGGACTGGCTGCGCGAGGAACCGGGCGAGGAGGCGGCAGCCTTCGCGCGCATGGTCAGCGTGCACATGCTGGCGCCCTACCTGATCAACCTGCGCTGCCGCGCGCTGCTCGAGCGCTCCACCCCGGCGGACATCGTGCATATCACCGATGACGCGGCCCGTCGCGGCAGTGCCAATCGTGTAGCCTATTGCGCCAGCAAGGCCGGCCTGGAAAACCTGACCCTGTCGTTCGCCGCGCAGTTCGCCCCGCGCATCAAGGTCAACGCCATCGCGCCGGCGCTGGTGATGTTCCAGGCGCACGACGACGCGCAGTACCGCGAGAAAACCCTGGCCAAGTCGGCCCTCGGCATCGAGCCGGGGCCGGAAGTCATCTACCAGAGCCTGCGCTACCTTCTGGACAACCCCTACGTCACCGGCACCAGCCTGTGCGTCAACGGCGGCCGCCATCTCGTCAAGTGAAACGGGCGCACGCCGCCACTGAGGACCCCGACATGAGCGATCAACTGTCGCAAATCACCGAGCATTACCGCGAAATCCTCCTCGGCCTCGGCGAGGACCCCGAGCGCGAGGGGCTGCTGGATACGCCCAAGCGCGCCGCCAAGGCCATGCAGTACCTGTGCCGCGGCTATCAGCAGACCCTCGACGAGATCGTCAACGGCGCGCTGTTCGCCTCGGACAACGACGAGATGGTGATCGTCCGCGACGTCGAGCTGTACTCGCTGTGCGAGCACCACCTGCTGCCGTTCATCGGCAAGGCCCACGTCGCCTACATCCCCACCGGCAAGGTGCTCGGCCTGTCCAAGGTGGCGCGCATCGTCGACATGTACGCCCGCCGCCTGCAGATCCAGGAGAACCTCACCCGGCAGATCGCCGAGGCGATCCAGAGCGTCACCAACGCCGCCGGCGTGGCCGTGGTGATCGAGGCGCAGCACATGTGCATGATGATGCGCGGGGTGGAGAAGCAGAACTCGGTGATGAACACCTCGGTGATGCTCGGCGCCTTCCGCGAGTCGGTGAACACCCGCCAGGAATTCCTGCAACTGATCGCCCGGAGCAAGTAAATGCCACGACTGGAACCCGGCATGGCGCGCATCCGCGTCAAGGACCTGCGCCTGCGCACCTACATCGGCATCAAGGAGGAGGAAATCCTCAACAAGCAGGACGTGCTGATCAACCTGACCATCCTCTACCCGGCCCAGGAAGCGGTGCAGGGCAACGACATCGGCCAGGCGCTGAACTACCGCACCATCACCAAGGAGATCATCCGTCACGTCGAGGAGAACCGCTTCGCCCTGCTCGAGCGGCTGACCCAGGAAATCCTCGACCTGGTGATGGCCAACCCGCAGGTACGCTACGCCGAGGTCGAGGTCGACAAGCCGCACGCGCTGCGCTTCGCCGAGTCGGTGTCGATCACCCTGACCGGCCACCGCTGATCCCGCGGCGGCTCTTATGATCGCCGCCTCCGCGCCGTCCAACCTCCCAGCGAGTCCGCCATGACCGAACAGCAACGCCTCGAACTGGAAGCCGCCGCCTTCCGCCGCCTGCTCCAGCACCTGAGCGCGCGCAGCGACGTGCAGAACATCGACCTGATGAATCTCGCCGGCTTCTGCCGCAACTGCCTGGGCAAGTGGTACAAGGCCGCTGCCGACGAACGCGGCATCGAGCTGTCCGCCGAGGACGCCCGCGACACCATCTACGGCATGCCCTACGCCGAGTGGAAAGCCCAGCATCAAAAAGAGGCCACGCCCGAGCAGCTGGCCGCCTTCGACCAAGCGAGCAAGAAATGACCGCACTCACCGACTTCCGCGCCGCCCTGCGCAGCGGCAACCACGTCTTCGCCGACACCCTGGCGTTCATCGCCGCCCACTACGACTACATGCCGCAGGCCTTCGTCAACGGCAGCGTGGAGAACGCCGCCGGCCAGAACGAGGGCTCCTGCAAGCTGCTCGGCCTGGCCCTGCTCGAGGGTCTCGGCGACGAGGAAACCCTGCTGGCCTTCGGCGAGCACTACCGCAGCGTGCTGGCCACCCCCGAGGGCAGCGACCACGGCAACATCCGCGCCCTGCAGGCCTCGGGCCTTGCCGGCGTGCGCTTCGCCGAGCTGCCGCTCGTGCGCAAGGGCTGAGCCCGCGCCCGTCCCGGCCGGAGCGCAACGCGCGCGGCCGGGTCAGTCTTCAGCACACCCCCATCCCCTGCATCAGCAGCATCAGCCCGCCCTGCCGCCAGCCCCACCAGGCCAGCGCCAGCAGCGCCGCCAGCAGCGCCGCCAGCAGCAGTCCACCGCCCAGCCAGGGCAGCGCACGACGCATCAGGCCGCCCCCGCCTGCAGGCGCGCCACCGGCTGCTCGCGCACCGGCCAGTTGAGCAGCGCGGCCATCACGCTCAGACCGACGCAGATCTGCCAGACCAGCTCGTAGCTGCCGGTGCGGTCGTACAGCCAGCCGCCCAGCCAGCCGCCCATGAACGAGCCGAGCTGGTGGAACAGGAAGACGATGCCGCCGAGCATCGACAGGTTGCGCACGCCGAACAGGGTGGCCACCGTGCCGTTGGTCAGCGGCACCGTGGACAGCCAGAGGAAGCCCATGGCCATGCCGAAGGCGTAGGCCGTCCACTCGCTCAGCGGCGCCCAGAGGAAGGCGACGATCACCACGCCGCGGGTCAGGTACAGGGCGGCGAGCAGTTTCGGCTTGGCGTAGCAGCTGCCCAGCCAGCCGGCGGTGTAGGTGCCGAACACGTTGAACAGCCCGACCAGCGCTAGCACCGTGGTGCCGACCTGCGCCGGCAGGTGCTGGTCGACCAGGTAGGCCGGCAGGTGCACGCCGATGAACACCACCTGGAAGCCGCAGACGAAGAAGCCCAGCGCCAGCAGCCAGAAGCCGGAATGCCCGGCGGCCTCGCGCAGCGCATCAAGGAGGGTCTGCGCCGGGCCGTGGGCGACCGGCTGCGCCGGCGCGCGCAGCAGCGCCGCCAGCGGCAGGATCAGGGCGATCAGCACGGCCAGCGCCAGCAGCGCGCCCGACCAGCCGAGCCAGGTGATCAGGCCGAGGCTGCCGGGCAGCATGACGAACTGGCCGAACGAGCCGGCCGCGGCGGCGACGCCCATGGCCATGCTGCGTTTCTCCACCGGCGCGGCCTGCCCCACCGCACCGAGCAGCACCGAGAACGAGGTGCCGGACAGGCCGAGGCCGATCAGCAGGCCGGCACTCAGCGACAGCGAGGCGGGACTATCGGAGAAGGCCATCAGCGCCAGGCCGGCGACGTACAGCACGCCGCCGATCAGCACGGTGCGCTTGACCCCGAAGCGGTCGGCGAAGGCGCCGGTGAACGGCTGGATCAGGCCCCAGATCAGGTTCTGCAGGGCGATGGCGAAGGCGAACACCTCGCGGCCCCAGCCGAACTCGGCGCTCATCGGTGGCAGGAACAGGCCGAAGCCGTGGCGCACGCCCAGCGACAGGGCGAGGATCAGCGAGCTACCCAGCAGCATCCAGCCGCAGTGGCGCCAGAGCGAGGTCATGACTATCTCCTTGAGGCAAAAAGCGAGCATATCACTCGGGTATGCGCTTGCCGACCGCCCCACTCCGGGGACGGCCCGGCCATCGGTTACACTGGCGCATCCGCATTTCCGCCACGAGACCGCCATGCCGATCCGCCACGCCATCGTCCACCTGATCGACAAGAAGCCCGACGGCAATCCTGCCGTGCTGCACGCCCGCGACAGCGAGCTGGGCGAATCGCAGGCCATCGACAACCTGCTGGCCGACCTCAACGACAGCTACAACGCCAAGCCGAACAAGGTGTGGGGCCTGTTCCACGAGGAGTCCGGCGCCTTCCCGTTCAGCGGCTGGCTGGCCGACTACCTCGACGGCGGCCGCGACTTCGTCGCCTTCAGCCGCCAGGCGGTCGAGCACCTCAAGCAGCTGATGGAGCAGTCCAACCTGTCCACCGGCGGCCACGTGCTGCTCGCCCACTACCAGCAGGGCATGACCGACTACCTGGCCATCGCCCTGCTGCACCACAGCGAGGGCGTGGCGGTCACCGACAGCCTCGAGGTCACCCCGGCCAAGCACCTCGACCTCGGCCAGCTGCACCTGGCCGCGCGCATCAACCTGTCCGAGTGGCGCAACAACCAGACCTCGAAGCAGTACATCTCCTTCATCAAGGGCAAGGGCGGCAAGAAGGTCTCCGAGTACTTCCGCGACTTCATCGGCTGTCAGGAGGGGGTCGATGCGCCGAGCGAGACGCGCACCCTGCTCAAGGCGTTCAGCGACTACGTGGAGAGCGAGGACCTGGCCGAGGAGCAGGCCCGCGAGAAGACCGAGGCGCTGGTCGACTACGCCAGCAGCCAGGCACGCCGCGGCGAACCGATCGCCCTCGAGGAACTCTCCGAGCTGATCGACGAGGAGCAGCCGCGCGCCTTCTATGAGCACATCCGCAACAAGGACTACGGCCTGGCCCCGGAGATCCCGGCGGACAAGCGCACCCTCAACCAGTTCCGCCGCTTCACCGGCCGCGCCGAAGGCCTGTCGATCAGCTTCGAGGCGCACCTGCTCGGCTCGCAGATCGAATACGACGAGAGCAGCGACACCCTGATCATCCGCCAGCTGCCGAGCAAGCTGAAGGACCAGCTCAAGCGGCGCAAGGACTGAGCGCCATGCCGCGCCTGCCCGACACCCTGCTCGACGCCTGCCTCGGCGATCCGCGCGCCCCTCGCGTGGCCGATGCCGAGCGCCTGTGCGGCCTGGCGCGCGAGGAGGCACGGGCGCAGCTCGCGGCGCTCAAGCCCTGGCTGGCCGAGCAGCAGACCCTGCTGCGTGCGCGGCGCCAGGAAGCGCTGCTGGTCTGGCTGCAGGGAGCGGACTGCGCCGGCAAGGACGGCGCCATCCGCCAGGTGTTCGGCGGCCTCAACCCGCAGGGCCTGCGGGTGCACGCCTTCTGCCAGCCGAGCGCGGCCGAGCGCGCCGAAGGCTTCCTCGAACGCTACCAGCGCTGCCTGCCAGCGCCCGGCGAGCTCGTGTTGTTCAACCGCACGCCCTACGAGGGCGTGGCCTGCGACCTGTTCGACGGCTTCATCGACGCCGCCGCCATCCCCGCCCGCCTGGCGCAGCTGGCCGCCTTCGAGGACGAGCTGGCCGGGCGCGGCATCCGCCTGCTCAAGGTCTATCTGCAGATTTCCCGCGTCGAGCAGAAGGCACGCCTGCGCAAGCGCCTGCTCGATCCGCGCAAACACTGGAAGCTCGGCGCCGAGGACCTCGCGGCGCACCGCCAGTTCGATCAGCGCGAAGCGCACTGGGCCGGCATCCTCGCCGCCAGCCAGCGCCCGCAGGCGCCCTGGCGGCTGATCCCGGCCAACCACAAGTGGCTGCGCGACATCCTGCTGGCCAGCCTGGTCGCCCGCGAATTCGAGCAGCTCGGCCAGCGCTGGCCGAACCCACCGCTGCCGTTCGGCCTCGACGAGCTGGAGCGGGCCTGAACCCGCCCCCGCACTGCGGGGTGCTCGCCCAGCCCGTAGGGTGGGTCAGGCCGCAGGCCGTAACCCACCAACCGGCCGCCAGGCCGGCAATCGGGATGCCTGTCGGCATCCTTGGTGGGTTACGCCGCGTTGCGGCTAGCCCACCCTACGGATCAGGCGCGGTTGCCGACCACCCGCTCACCAGCCGCTCCTTGGCCGGCTTGGCCAGGCGCTTGATCGCCCGCTCGCGCGACAGCGCCGCGCCCTTGCCGGCGCAGGCCTCGACGTAGACCAGCGCCTGCGCCGGGCTGCTGTGGAAGAAGCGCGCGCCCCTGCCGCTCTGGTGCGCGGCGAAGCGCCGCTGCGGGTCGTCGCTGATCCCGCAGTACAGCGCCCCGTTGGCGGCGCGCACCAGATAGACAAACCAGGGCTTGTCGGCGTCGGCCATCGCGCCACTCCTCTGCGAAAAGGCCGAATTATCGACCTCCGCCACGGAACCGTCATGGGCCGGGTGCACAGCCCGGCGCAACTGGTGATAATTGGACGGTTGCGGGCATGCCGTCCGCCCGCACCAGAAGCCGCAGTCGCGCCGCCCGCCGGCGCGCCAGTCACTTCCCCGTCAACCCGGATATGCCCATGGACGATCGCCAACCCCTGATCCTCGAACCCGCCGAGCCGGCCCGCGCCTGCGTGATCTGGCTGCACGGCCTCGGCGCCGACCGCTACGACTTCCAGCCCCTGGCCGAGGCGCTGCAGCGCGTGCTGCACGGCGTGCGCTTCGTGCTGCCGCAGGCGCCGACCCGCCCGGTGACCATCAACGGTGGCTGGAGCATGCCGTCCTGGTACGACATCCTCGCCATGGCCCCCGAGCGCGCCATCGACGTCGCCCAGCTCGAGGCGTCCGCCGGCGAACTGCTGGCGCTGATCGAGGCGCAACAGGCCGCCGGCATCCCGGCGCAGCGCATCGTCCTCGCCGGCTTCTCGCAGGGCGGCGCGGTGGTGCTGCACACCGCCTTCCGCCGCTGGGCCGGCCCGCTCGGCGGCGTGCTGGCGCTGTCCACCTACGCGCCGACCTTCGCCGACACGGACCAGCTCGGCGCCATCCAGCGCGAACACCCGGTGCTCTGCCTGCACGGCCGCCACGACGAGGTGGTGCCGCCGGACCTCGGCCAGCGCGCCCACGACTGGCTGGTCGCGCGCGGCGTGGCGGTGACCATGCGCACCTACGCCATGGGCCACGAGGTGATC
This sequence comes from Pseudomonas oryzae, assembly GCF_900104805.1. Classification (NCBI taxonomy): domain Bacteria; kingdom Pseudomonadati; phylum Pseudomonadota; class Gammaproteobacteria; order Pseudomonadales; family Pseudomonadaceae; genus Pseudomonas; species Pseudomonas oryzae. The sequence continues at coordinate 3,000,254 of NZ_LT629751.1, forward strand.
GACGAGGAGGCCCGCGACATCGCCCGCTGGCTGGCCGAACGCTTCAGCCACTGAGCGGCCCGCGCCGGCAAGCGCCGGGAACGTGGCGCGCCCTGAGCGGAAAACCCCGGCAAACGGCTCGCCGGCGCCGGCCGGGGCGCCGCGCGGCTTCGCCCTGCCGGCATCTTGCTTTACACTGCAGTCTGTATCTTTCCCACGCAGATCGAGATCACCGTGCTCAAGGCACTCAAGAAAATCTTCAGCAAAGACGCCGAACTGGCGAAGCAGACCGTCAGCCCCGCCGCTGACGCCCCCACAGGCGCCGCCAGCGACCGCGCCGAGACCGCCCCCGCCGCCACCGAGGCCAAGCGCCCGCCCGAGCGCGGCGACGGCGAACGCCCGCGCAAGCCGCGCAACGACAAGCCCCGCACCGAGAAGAGCGGCGACAGCAAGCCGCGCGGCGAGAAGAGCGACAAGCCCGAGAAGAACGCCGAAGCCCCGGCCAAGGCCGCCCGCCCGCGCCGCGAGCGCGCACCGCGCAAGCCGGCGGTGGACAACTGGAAACCCGAGGACTTCGCGGTCGAGCCGATGGAAGGCAAGACCCGCTTCCACGACTTCAACCTGGATGCGCGGCTGATGCACGCCATCCACGACCTCGGCTTCACCTACTGCACGCCGATCCAGGCCCAGGTGCTCGGCCATACCCTGCGCGGCCGCGACGCCATCGGCCGGGCGCAGACCGGCACCGGCAAGACCGCCGCGTTCCTGATCTCCACCATCACCCAGCTGCTGATCACCCCGCCGCCCAAGGAACGCTACATGGGCGAGCCGCGCGCGCTGATCATCGCGCCGACCCGCGAGCTGGTGGTGCAGATCGCCAACGACGCGCGCGACCTGACCAAGCACACCGGCCTCAACGTGATGAGCTTCGTCGGCGGCATGGACTTCGACAAGCAGCTCAAGCAGCTGGAAAGCCGCTACTGCGACATCCTGGTCGCCACCCCCGGCCGCCTGCTGGACTTCAACCAGCGCGGCGAGGTGCACCTGGACATGGTCGAGGTGATGGTCCTCGACGAGGCCGACCGCATGCTCGACATGGGCTTCATCCCGCAGGTGCGGCAGATCATCCGCCAGACCCCGTACAAGGGCGAGCGGCAGACCCTGCTGTTCTCCGCCACCTTCACCGACGACGTGATGAACCTCGCCCAGCAGTGGACGGTGAACCCGGCGATCGTCGAGATCGAGCCGGAGAACGTCGCCAGCGACACCGTCGAGCAGCACGTCTACGCGGTGTCCGAGGCCGACAAGTACAAGCTGCTGTACAACCTGGTCAGCCAGAACAACTGGGAGCGGGTGATGGTGTTCGCCAACCGCAAGGACCAGGTGCGGCGCATCGAGGAGCGCCTGACCAAGGACGGCATCAGCGCCGCGCAGATGTCCGGCGACGTGCCGCAGCAGAAGCGCATCAAGGTGCTGGAAGGCTTCCGCGAGGGCAAGATCCGCGTACTGGTGGCCACCGACGTCGCCGGCCGCGGCATCCACGTCGACGGCGTCAGCCACGTGATCAACTTCACCCTGCCGGAAGATCCGGACGACTACGTGCACCGCATCGGCCGTACCGGCCGCGCCGGCGCCAGCGGCACCTCGATCAGCTTCGCCGGCGAGGACGACGCCTTCGCCCTGCCGCCGATCGAGGAACTGATCGGCCGCAAGATCCAGTGCGAGATGCCGCCCGCCGAGCTGCTCAAGTCGGTACCGCGCCAGCGCTGAGCCCCTCCCCCCCTGCCGCGCCGGCGGCAGGGGCCTCCTTCATCGCGTTGCCCTGCCCCGCCATGTTCCGACTGCCCCGCCTGCTGACCGTCCTGCTGCTTGCCCTCCTCGCCCCCGCGGCGCTGGCCGAGGGGTTCCTCTCGCGTCTGCTCGACCGCCCGGTGCCCGGCGGCGTGGCGGTGGTCGATCTGGGGGACGCCCCGGCGCGACCGGGCGCCCGCTACCAGGACAAGCCGCTGCTGGTGGTGCGCGAGGACGACCGGCGCTGGATCGCCGTGGTCGGTGTGCCGCTGAGCGCCAAGCCGGGGCAACAGCGCATCGAACTGGACGACGGCAGCCAGCGCAGCTTCACGGTCGGCCCGCGCGACTACCAGCAGCAGCACATCACCCTGAAGAACAAGGAGCAGGTCAATCCCAGCCCGGCCAACCTCAAGCGCATCGACCGCGAGCTGGCCGAGCAGAGCGCGGCCTATCGCCGCTTCAGCGCGCGCCAGCCGAGCAACCTGCTGTTCGACAAGCCGGTCGCCGGCCCGCTGTCCAGCCCGTTCGGCCTGCGCCGCTTCTTCAACGGCGAGGAACGCAACCCGCACTCCGGCCTCGACTTCGCCGTGCCGGCCGGCACCCCGGTCAAGGCGCCGGCGGCGGGCAAGGTGATCCTGGTCGGCGACTACTTCTTCAACGGCCGCACCGTGTTCGTCGACCACGGCCAGGGGCTGATCAGCATGTTCTGCCACCTGTCGCAGATCGGCGTGAAGGTCGGCGACGAGCTGGCGCGCGGCGCCGTGCTCGGCAAGGTCGGCGCCACCGGGCGCGCCACCGGCCCGCACCTGCACTGGAACGTCAGCCTCAACGACGCGCGGGTCGACCCGAGCATCTTCATCGGCGCCTTCCGTCCCTGACGGGCCGCGCCGGCTAAGCTTCACCTGAGTCCCCATCCGGGCGCGCCCCGGCGGCCGCCGTTCCCGGCGATCAGGAGAAGCTCATGCCCGGCGACCTTGCTCTGGCCCTCGACTGGCTGCAGACCCGCCCCTACCTGTACACCACGCTGAGCGTCGCCCTGCTGCTGGCCATCGCCTGGCTGGCCAACTGGACCGTCAAGCACCTGCTGGCGCGCGCCCTGCACCGCACCCTCAGCGCCACGCCGCTCGGCCGCCACCTGCCCAGCTACGAGCAGAGCATCGTCCGCCGCCTGTCGAACATAGTGCCGGCGCTGATCCTCTCCAGCGGCGTCGCCCTGGTGCCCGGCCTGCCCCCGGCGGCGGTGGCAGTGGTGGAGAACGTCTGCCGGGCCTTCATCGTGCTGACCATCGCCCTGGCCATCGGCGGCGCGCTCAAGCAGGCCAACCGCCTTTACGAGCAGCGCCCGGACGCCCACCTCAAGCCGATCAAGGGCTACCTGCAGGTGCTGGAGATCGCCGTCTACGCGCTGGCCACCATCCTGATGCTCGCCACGCTGATCGACCGCTCGCCGCTGATCCTGCTCTCCGGCCTCGGCGCCATGGCCGCGGTGCTGCTGCTGATCTTCCAGCACACCCTGCTGTCGGTGGTGGCCAGCGTGCAGATCTCCTCCAACGACATCCTCCGCGTCGGCGACTGGGTGGAGATTCCCGAACTGAATGCCGACGGCGACGTGATCGACATCGCCCTGCACACCGTCCGGGTGCAGAACTGGGACAAGACCATCACCTGCATCCCGACCAAGCGCTTCATCAGCGACCCGTTCAAGAACTGGCGCGGCATGCACGAGTCGGGCGGCCGGCGGATCAAGCGCAGCCTGTACCTGGACCAGAACAGCGTGCGCTTTCTGGTTGCCGCGGAGGTCGAACAGCTGCGCCACTTCGCCCTGCTGCGCGACTACCTCGGCCAGAAGGAGAGCGAGCTGGAGAAATGGAACCTGATGCTGCGTGAGCAGGGCGCGGCGCCTCTCAACCAGCGCCGCCTGACCAACCTCGGCACCTTCCGCGCCTACGTGGAGATCTACCTGCGCCACAACCCGCAGATCCGCCAGGACATGACCCTGCTGGTGCGCCAGCTCGCCCCCACCGCCACCGGCCTGCCGCTGGAGCTGTACTGCTTCACCGCCACCACCGCGTGGGCCGACTACGAACGCATCCAGGCGGACATCTTCGACCACCTGCTGGCGATCCTGCCGGAGTTCGGCCTGCGCGTGTTCCAGTATCCGAGCGGCGCCGACCTGCGCGAGTGGCGGACACCGGCGGCCGAGGCCGCCGGGCCGACCATGGCACCGTAGGGGAGAAGACGCGCGCAGCGATCTTCTACCGCCCCTCCGCACTGCCGGCGGTGGACAATCGCTGGCGCGAGTTGTCCACCCTGCGGCTCGCAAACTGCCGCTCCGCAGCCAGAGGTCAGGGCGGCGGCATGGCTCAGAAGCTCAGGTCGACCCGCGTCCAGAAGGTACGCCCCGGCTCGTTGACGCGGGTCTCGGCGGGGAAGCCGAAGCCGCTGTTGCCGGCCAGGTTGAGGTGTTCCGAATAGGCCTTGTCCAGCAGGTTGTCGACGCCGGCGCTGAGCTTGAGCTGCTGGCTGACCCGCCAGGCGCCGTTCCACGCCAGCACGCCGAAGCCGGCGCTCTCGTCGAAGTCCTTGCCGACCACGTTGCCCTGGTTCTCGGCGATGCGGTTCTGCGCCGCCACCACGCGCCACAGTCCGCTGGTGCTCCAGTTGCCCTGCTCGTAGGTCAGCCCGAGGCGCGCCTCCAGCGGCGGGATCTGCGGCAGGGAGCGGTCGTCGGAGGTGTTCTCGCCCCAGGCGTAGGCCAGGGTCGCATCGCCCTTCCAGTTCGGCGTGAAACGGTAGGCCAGCCCGGCCTCGGCGCCGGCGATGCGCGCGTCGACGTTCCTCACCACCGTGCGGGTCATGCCGGCCATGATTCCCGGCACGTAGTCGAACAGGATGTAGTCCTCGACCACCCCGGCGTAGGCCGAGGCCCAGGCTTCCAGCGGCCCCTGGCGGTACTGGATGCCCAGATCGAGCTGGCTGGTCTTCTCCGGCCTGACCGTCTCGAAGGCCTGGATGCTGCCCACCGGACCGGCGCTGGCGGAGAACAGCTCCCAGTAGTCGGGGAAACGCTCGGCGTGACCGAGACCGGCGTACCAGGTGGCCGGCACGGCCTGCAGATCCTGTTCGTAGCGCAGGAAGCCGCTGTACAGGGTGTCGTGGCGTTCCTCGTCGGCGCTGGGGTTGGCCCAGGTCTCGCTCTTCATGGTCATCGGGTTGTGGCTGGTGAAGCTCTGCCGATAGTCGTGGGCCTCGGCGCGGTCCAGGCGCGCACCGCCGATCAGGCGCTGGTCACGGTCGAGCGTCCAGGTCAGCTCGCCGAACAGGCCGTAGTTGTGGGTGTCGGCGTCCTTGTTCCACGGGAACTGGTCGGCGTCGGTGTAGCTGCCGCTCATCATGTTGTAGCTGGAGGCACGCTTGCGGTGCTCGCTGCGCTGGGCGTCGACGCCGCCGACCAGCTCGACGTCATCCCAGCGCCAGGTGCCGGCGACCCGCCCGCCGAGGGTGCGGCGGTCGACGTTGCTGGCCATCGGGTTGCGCATCATCGCCATGCTGGCCTTGGGGTCCGGCTCGCGCAGGCGGAAGTTGTCCATCACGTGGTCGGCGTAGTTGTAGTAGAGGTTGGCGTCGAGGCCATGGAACACCTCGCCGATGTAGCTCTTCTTGAAGCGCAGGGCGAGGCTCTCGCGGGCGAACTGGGTGCCGTCCATGCCGCGCCCGGCGTAGCGCGACTCACCGTCGCTCTTGCCGGCGCTCAGCTCGAGGAGGGTGTTGGCGTCCGGGGTCCAGCCCAGCGCCACGTCGCTGTTCCACTTGTCGAAGCGCGACGGCAGCGTGTCGCCGTTGCCGTCTTGGTAGTCGTCGGCCTGCGAACGGTTGGCCAGCACCCGCGCGTAGCCGTCGCGGCTGCCGGCGGCGGCGTCGACGCTGCGGTCGAAGCGGCCGTTGGAGCCGGCCAGCAGACTGGTGTCGAGGCGCCAATCGGGCCGGTCGAACTGCTCGGGGTCACGCTCGAACAGCACGGTGGCCGCCGAGGCGCCCGGCCCCCACAGCACGCTCTGCGGCCCCTTGATCACGGTCAGGCGGTCGTAGCTCTCCGGGCTGATGTAGGAGCTCGGCGAGTCCATGCGCCCCGGGCAGGCGCCGAGCATCTCGCCACCGTTGCTGAGCAGCTTGATGCGCGAGCCGAACATGCCGCGGAACACCGGATCGCTGTTGACCCCGCCGTTGCGGATGGCGGCGAAGCCGGGGATGGTCTTCAGGTAGTCGGCGCCATCGCTGGCCGGCACCGGCTGGCGCGGCTGCTTGGGACTGGTGACCACGGTCAGCGGCGACTTGGGCGCCACGCTGGTGATCACCAGCGGCGCGACTTCCTCGTCGGCGGCACCTTCGCCTGCTTGAGGCTCGGCCGCGTGCAGCGGCAGCGCCAGGGCGCCGAGCAGCGCGGCATGCGCCGGCCACCAGCGGCGCTGGAACGGATTCAGGGCGAACGGACGGGACAGGCGCGACTGCGCCAGGGACGGACGGACAAAAACGGACATGTCGGTATTCCACGCGAAAGACGGACTGCAGCACGTCCGGCGGACGCGCAGCAGCGCGCCGGCTGGCGGACGGCGGTTGGATGCGAGTCAGGCGTGGAACAACGGGGGGGCGCGCGGCTGGCGCGCGTGCGGCGGCGCCTGCGGCAGGCTCTGCGCCGGCGGCTGGTACTGGTGAACGAGACTGGTCGGCGCCGGCAGCGCCAGCTGCAGGCTGGGCGGCAGCGGCGGATGGCCGGTCAGCAGGTTGCAGTAGCCGCACTGCTCGAGGCCCTGCACCCAGAGGGGGGGATCCTGGTCGGCCCGGGTCTGCGGCAGCTCGGCGCAGTGCAGGGCCTCCAGGTCGATCAGCACCAGCGGCAGGCTGTCCAGCGCGCGCAGCTGCGAGTACAGCGGGCCGGCGAACGCCATGAGCATGGCGAACAGGCCAAGCCAGGCTGCCAGACGCATGCGCCCTTGCCGAATCACCCGATGTGCTCTCCCTGGAACGGATCTGCGGCCATGGCCGCCGCGAATGGCCGGGATGATCGCACAGGGCCAGGCTCGCGACCTAGTGCGACACGGCGCCGCAGACAGTCCCGCTCGCTACGCGCCGGGCCGGGCGGCGCCGCGCGGCGCACACGGCCCCGTCCGCTCGCGGCAGCAAAATCTCCGCGCAATAACCACAAACAGAATCGACAAAAGCAGGCACAAAAAGTCTCGATAGAGCATAAAGTGGCCGATTATTCCAATTTTCCAACAATGCTTGCCATTCACGCGCAACGAACGCTAGGGTTGGTGCCATGAACGCTTCCCACACCCTCATCCTGCTGCGGCAATACCTCAGCCTGCGCTTGGTCAGTCCGCGACTGCGCAGCTGAATACCGCCTCGCCGCCTCCGTATTGCCCGCCGCCCCGCGGCCCCGTTTCCAGGAAATCCGCCATGCCCATGCTGAAGAATCCGTCGACCAAGTACCGTCCGTTCCCGCAGATCGACATCCCCGACCGCACCTGGCCGAGCAAGGTGATCGACAAGGCGCCGATCTGGCTGTCCTCCGACCTGCGCGACGGCAACCAGTCGCTGATCGAGCCGATGGACGCCGACAAGAAGCTGCGCTTCTTCCAGTGCCTGGTCGCCGTGGGCGTCAAGGAGATCGAGGTGGGCTTCCCCTCGGCCTCGCAGACCGACTTCGACTTCGTGCGCACCCTGATCGAGGGCGGCCACATCCCGGACGACACCACCATCCAGGTGCTGACCCAGGCCCGCGAGGACCTGATCACCCGCACCTTCGAGTCGCTCAAGGGCGCGAAGAAGGCCATCGTCCACTACTACAACGCCACCGCGCCGAGCTTCCGCCGCATCGTCTTCAACCAGGACAAGGCCGGGGTGATCCAGATCGCCGTCAACGCCGGGCAGATCATCAAGCGCCTGGCCGCGGAGAATCCGGAAACCGAGTGGCGCTTCGAGTACTCGCCGGAGATCTTCAGCTCCACCGAGCCGGAGTTCGCCGTCGAGGTGTGCAACGCGGTGATCGAGGTGTTCCAGCCGACCCCGGCCAACAAGCTGATCCTCAACCTGCCGGCGACCGTCGAGGCGGCCACCCCGAACGTCTACGCCGACCAGATCGAGTGGTTCTGCCGCCACGTCGACCGTCGCGACAGCGTGCTGGTCAGCCTGCACACCCACAACGACCGCGGCACCGGCGTGGCCGCCACCGAGCTGGGCCTCTTGGCCGGCGCCGACCGCGTGGAAGGCTGCCTGTTCGGCAACGGCGAGCGCACCGGCAACGTCGACCTGGTCACTGTGGCGCTGAACCTGTACACCCAGGGCGTCGACCCCGAGCTGGACTTCTCCGACATCGACGGCGTGCGCAAGGTGGTCGAGGAGTGCAACCAGTTGCCGGTGCACCCGCGTCACCCCTACGTCGGCGACCTGGTGCACACCGCCTTCTCCGGCTCGCACCAGGACGCGATCCGCAAGGGCTTCGCCCAGCAGGATCCGGACGGTGTCTGGGAGGTGCCCTACCTGCCGATCGACCCGGCCGACATCGGCCGCAGCTACGAGGCGGTGATCCGCGTCAACAGCCAGTCGGGCAAGGGCGGCATCACCTTCCTGCTCGAGCAGGAGTACGGCATCAGCCTGCCGCGGCGCATGCAGATCGAGTTCAGCCAGGTGGTGCAGCGCGAGACCGACCGCCACGGCCTGGAGATGAGCGCACGGCAGATCCACGACCTGCTGGTCGAGGAGTACCTCAACGGTCCGGCCACCTTCGCCCTCAAGGGCCATCGCCTGCAGGAAGAGGACGGCATCACCAGCGTCGAGGTGGAAGTCGAGAACGCGGGCGCCGTGCAGAAGCTGCGCGGCACCGGCAACGGCCCGCTGGAGGCGCTGGTCGCCGCCCTGCCGGTCAGCGTCGAGGTGATGGACTACAGCGAACACGCCATCGGCGGCGGCAGCAACGCCAAGGCCGCGGCCTACATCGAACTGCGCGTCGACGGCGGCCGCCCGCTGCATGGCGTCGGCATCGACGGCAACCTGACCACGGCGAGCTTCCGCGCCCTGTTCAGCGCGCTGAACCGCGCCCTGCGCCAGAGCGAGGCGCAGGCGGCCTGAGGCTGAACCGAGCGCTACCCCGAACGCCCCGGCCCGTCAGGTCCGGGGCGTTTTCGTTGCGACTCAGAAATCCACCTTGCCCCGCCCGGCCTTGATCGCCCCGCGCTTGCTCTTGCCCTCCAGCCGGCGCTGCTGCGAGCCCCGCGTCGGCTTGGTCGGCCGCCGCGCCTTCTCAACCTTGGCCACGCTGCGGATCAGCTCGGCCAGGCGCGCCAGCGCATCGGCGCGGTTCTGCTCCTGGGTGCGGTACTGCTGCGCCTTGATCACGATCACCCCTTCGGCGGTGATGCGTTGGTCGCGCAGCGCCAGCAGGCGCTCCTGATAGAACGCCGGCAAGCTGGAGGCGCGGATGTCGAAGCGCAGGTGCACAGCGCTGGACACCTTGTTGACGTTCTGCCCGCCGGCGCCCTGGGCGCGGATCGCGGTGAGCTCGATCTCGCTGTCGGGCAGATGGACGGCATTGGAGATTTCCAGCATGGCGAACTCACGGCAGGGTGAACCCGCACAGGATACCCCCGTAGGGGCGAATGCATTCGCCTCACCAAGTGTCTGGCGAATGAATTCGCCCCTGCAGGAAATCTCCGGAGCCGCGCACATCCTTCGCAAGCAACTGTTTTGACTGACTTTTCGATCAGCCGCGGTAGAATCCCCGGCAACCGCATGGATGCGTTTCTCAGTTCGTCGTCGAGATTGCCATGCGTCGCCTGCTCGTTCTCCTGCTCGCCCTCCTCCCGCTCACCAGCGTCCATGCCGAAGCCCCGCGCACCTTCCGCGAAGCGAAGAAGATCGCCTGGAAGCTGTATGCCGACCGTCCGGTGGACTTCTACTGCGGCTGCGAATACCGCGGCAACCGTGTCGATCTGGACAGCTGCGGCTACCAGCCACGCAAGAACGCCAACCGCGCCGGTCGCATCGAGTGGGAGCATGTGGTGCCGGCCTGGGTGATCGGCCATCAGCGCCAGTGCTGGCAGCAGGGCGGGCGCAAGAACTGCACCAGCAACGACCCGCTGTTCAGCCAGGCCGAGGCCGACCTGCACAACCTGGTGCCGGCGGTCGGCGAGGTCAACGGTGACCGCAGCAACTTCGGCTTCGGCATGCTCAGCGCCAAGCCCACCCAGTACGGCGCCTGTCCGTTCGTGGTCGACTTCAAGCAGCGCACCGCGATGCCGCCGGAGTACACCCGCGGCGCCATCGCACGCATCTACCTGTACATGAGCGAGCGCTACCAGCTGCGCCTGTCGAAGCAGGACCGCCGCCTGTACGACATCTGGAACCGCCAGTATCCGGTCAGCGAGTGGGAGCGCTGGCGCAACCAGCGCATCGCCTGCGTGCAGGGCAACGCCAACCCGCATGTCGGCGCGGTGGACCTCAAGCGCTGTGAGCGCCGCGACAGGCAGCTGGCCTACAACTGAGGTCAGCGCGGAGCAACGGTGCGGGGATGCCGCATGGTCCCCATCGGACGCCACCGCGCAGGGGTGCCGCATGCATCGCCTCGCAATCGATGCGCCGGATGGTGCGCATGGCGCACCCTACAGTCCCCGCCGGACGCGCGCCGCGCGCACCAACTCGCCCTGCCGCACGGTCAGGCGATGGACGGCAGCCGACACCGCGGGCTAAGGTGACGCTGAGCTGGCAGAAGGAGAAGGCGATGCGACATGGAGCTCTGCACGCGGCACTGGGTCTGACGGTCCTTGCCGCCCTGGTGGTTTCCGGCATCGCCCCCTACGACCGCGCCACCTGGTGGCTGGAGGTCTCGCCGGTGCTGATCGCCGCGCCGCTGCTGCTCGCCAGCTACCGACGCTTCCCGCTGACCGACCTACTCTACCTGCTGATCGCCCTGCACAGCCTGGTGCTGATCCTCGGCGGCGCGCATACCTACGCGCGGGTGCCGGCCGGCTTCTGGGTGCAGGAGCTGCTGGAGCTGCAGCGCAACCCCTACGACAAGCTCGGTCACTTCATGCAGGGCCTGGTGCCGGCGCTGATCGCCCGCGAGATCCTCCTGCGCGGGGGCTTCGTCGCCCGCGGCAGGATGCTGGCCTTCCTCTCGCTGTGCGTGGCGATGGCCATCAGCGCGGTCTACGAGCTGATCGAATGGTGGGTGGCGCTGCTCGCCGGCGGCGGTGCTGTGGAATTCCTCGGCACCCAGGGCGATCCGTGGGACACCCAGGCCGACATGTTCTGGGCGCTGCTCGGCGCCACTGCCGGCCTGCTCGGCCTGACGCGCCTGCAGGATCGACAGATCGCCGCGTTGCCGCGGGGGCAGACGCAGGGCGGGAGCTGACCCGCCCTGGCGGGGACTCAGCCGATCTTGTGGCCGTGGGCCTGCTGGTCGGCGTGGTAGGACGAGCGCACCAGCGGGCCGGAGGCGACGTTCTTGAAGCCCATCTTCTCGCCTTCCTCGGCGAACCAGGCGAAGGTGTCCGGGTGGACGAAGCGCTGCACCGGCAGGTGGCTGCGCGAGGGCTGCAGGTACTGGCCGAGGGTCAGCATGTCGATGTCGTGCTCGCGCATGCGCTGCATGGTCTCGATCACTTCCTCGTCGGTTTCGCCGAGGCCGAGCATCAGGCCCGACTTGGTCGGCACGCCCGGCACGCGCTTCTTGAACTCCTGCAGCAGATCCAGCGACCACTCGAAGTCCGAGCCCGGGCGCGACGACTTGTACAGGCGCGGCACGGTTTCCAGGTTGTGGTTGAACACGTCCGGCGGCTCGGTGGCAGTGATGTCGAGGGCGATCTCCATGCGCCCGCGATAGTCCGGCACCAGGGTCTCCAGCTGCACGCTGGGCGACAGCGCGCGGATCTCGCGCAGGCAGTCGGCGAAGTGCTGGGCGCCGCCGTCGCGCAGGTCGTCGCGGTCCACCGAGGTGATCACCACGTACTTCAGGCGCAGGTCGGCGATGGCCAGTGCCAGGTTCTTCGGCTCGTCCGGGTCCAGCGCGTTCGGCCGGCCGTGGCCGACGTCGCAGAAAGGGCAGCGGCGGGTGCAGATGTCGCCCATGATCATGAAGGTGGCGGTGCCGCCGGAGAAGCACTCGCCGAGGTTCGGGCAAGAGGCTTCCTCGCACACGCTGTGCAGCTTGTGCTGGCGCAGCAGCTGCTTGATGCGCTCGACCTCGGGGGTCACCGGGATGCGCACGCGGATCCAGTCCGGCTTGCGCGGCAGCTCCTCGGTGGGAATGATCTTCACCGGGATGCGCGCGACCTTCTCGGCGCCGCGCAGCTTGACCCCGGCCTCGACCTTGGCCGGCCCCTTGGTGGTGTTGTCCACAGTGCTCATGTCAGCTCCAGCCCTCCCGCGAGGGTCTCGTATTCAGCGTAGCCAAGCTGGCCGACCAGCTGGCGAACCAGCGCGGCACGCACTTCGGCGAGTTCGATCGGCCCTTGGGCCAGATCCTTGAGTTGGGTCATCGCCATGCCGGCATAACCGCAGGGATTGATGCGGCCGAACGGCTCCAGATCCATGTCGACGTTGAGCGCCAGGCCATGGAAGGAGCGGCCGTGGCGGATGCGCAGGCCGAGCGAGGCGATCTTCGCCGCGCCGACGTAGACGCCCGGGGCGTCCGGCTTGGCGTAGGCCTCGATGCCGTACTCGCCGAGCAGGGCGACCAGGCTGGCCTCCATGCGGCTGACCAGCTCGCGCACGCCAAGGCCCGAGCGGCGCACGTCGAGCAGCAGGTAGGCGATCAGCTGGCCGGGACCGTGGTAGGTCACCTGGCCGCCGCGATCGGCCTGCACCACCGGAATGTCGCCGGGCATCAGCAGATGTTCGGCCTTGCCGGCCTGGCCCTGGGTGAACACCGGCTCGTGTTCGAGCAGCCAGATCTCGTCCGGCGTGTCGGGGCCACGCTCGTTGGTGAAGCGCTGCATCGCCTGCCAGGCCGGCTGGTAGGGCAGCCGGCCCAGCTCGCGGACCCGCAGGGCGGTCATCACAGCACCATGTGCACGCGGCCGGTGGCGCGCAGGTCGAGGTGGATCGCCTGCAGCTGCTCGAGGCCGGTGGCGCGGATCGCCACCTGCACCGAGACGAAGCGGCCATTGCTGCTGTCGCGCATGGTCAGGGTGGTGACGTCGAGGTCCGGCGCATGGCGGCGGACGATGTCGATCACCAGGTCGGCGAAGCCTTCGCCGGCGTCGCCGATCACCTTGATCGGGTAGCCATGGCAGGGGAATTCGATCTTCGGGGCCTGGACTTCGGGAGTAGCGGTCTTGGTATCGGTCATGGTCGTGGCGGGCTTGTGGCCCGCGATGCGGACGCCCCCGGTCGGGGCGCCCGGCTCAGGTCAATGGATCAGTTGAACAAACCGTAGAAAAACAGTCGGATACTATCCCACACACGGCGGAAGAAACCACCCTCCTCGACGGCCTCGATGGCCACCAGCGGCGCGCTGTGCAGCACCTGCTCGCCGAGACGCACCTCGACCTTGCCGACTTCCTGGCCGGCGGCCACCGGGGCGACGATCATCGGCTGCAGGCTCATGCTGGCCTGCAGCTTGTCCATCTGGCCGCGCGGCAGGGTCAGGGTCAGGTCCTCGGCGAGGCCGGCCTTGAGCTGGCGCGTGGCGCCCTTCCACACCGGCGCCTGGGCCAGTTCGGTGCCCTTCTGGTAGAAGGTGCGGGTCTCGAAGAAGCGGAAGCCATAGGTCAGCAGCTTCTGGGTCTCGGCGGCACGCGCCTGCTCGCTGTTGGTGCCGAACACCACGGCGATCAGGCGCTGGCCGTCACGCACCGCGGAGGCCACCAGGCAGTAGCCGGCTTCCTCGGTGTGGCCGGTCTTCAGGCCGTCGACGGTCTTGTCGCGCCACAGCAGCAGGTTGCGGTTGGGCTGCTTGATGTTGTTCCAGAGGAACTCCTTCTGCGCGTAGATCGAGTAGTGCTCCGGATCCTCGTAGATGATCGCGCGGGCCAGGCGGGCCATGTCGTGCGCCGAGGAGTAGTGCTCCGGGTGCGGCAGGCCGGTGGCGTTCATGAAGTGGCTGTTGCTCATGCCGAGCTTGGCGGCGGTGGTGTTCATCAGGTCGGCGAAGGCGTCCTCGCTGCCGGCGATGTGCTCGGCCACCGCGACGCTGGCGTCGTTGCCGGACTGGATGATGATGCCGTGCAGCAGGTCGCCGAGGGCCACCTGGGTGCCGACCTGGACGAACATGCGCGAGCCACCGGTACGCCAGGCGTGCTCGCTGATGCTCACCGGGTCCTTCTCGCCGATCTGGCCCTTGCGGATTTCCAGGGTGGCGATGTAGGCGGTCATCAGCTTGGTCAGGCTGGCCGGCGGCAGGCGCTCCTCGGCGTTGTGCTCGACCAGCACCTTGCCGCTGGCGGCGTCCATCAGCAGGTAGGCCTTGGCCGCCAGCTGCGGCGGCGCCGGAACGACCTGGTCGGCGGCCCAGGCGGCGGGCGTCACGGCCAGCAGGACCAGCAGGAACAAGCGGTGCACGAAGGTGGTGATGTTCATCCGTCTCTCGAAAATTGCGAAGTAGGTCAATCAGGCCCTTGCGGGCATTACAACTGCCGCTGGGCGGTCAATCCGGCCGCACCAGCTTGGGCTGGCCGAGGCTGGCCAGGCGTACACTGTCCTGCAGCTGCAGGACCTCATCCTGAGTGTCGATCGGCCCCAGGCGCACCCGGTGCAGCACCTGCTGGTTGCGCACGACCGAGCTGATAAACACCGGGGCAGTCCCCACCACTCCGATCAGCTTGGCCTTGAGGAGTTCCGCAGCGTCCGGGTTGGCGAAGGCGCCCACCTGGAGATACAGCCCAGCGGCTGGTGCAGAAGCGTTTTTTTTTACCGCCAGCTCGCCGGGCGACACCGCGGCGGCATGCTGCGCCACCGGCGGGGTCCAGGTCTCGATCGGCGCGACCGGCGGCTGCGCCACCGTGCGCACCTCGGTCGGCGCCGGCAGGGCGAGCGGCTTGGCATTGCTGGCGTAGGCGCTGGTCGGCGCGGTCAGCGGCACCGGGCGGCCCTGCTGGGCCCACCACTGGTAGGGGTCGATGCCCTCGACCTTGACCCGCGCGGTGCCGCTCTCGGCGTAGCCGAGCTTCTTCGCCGCGGCGAAGGACAGGTCGATGATCCGGTCGGAGTAGAACGGCCCGCGGTCGTTGACCCGCAGGACCACGCTGCGGCCGTTGTCCAGGTTGGTCACCCGCACGTAGCTGGGCAGCGGCAGGGTCTTGTGCGCCGCGGTCATGCCGTACAGGTCGTAGGTCTCGCCGTTGGCGGTGGCCTGGCCGTGGAACTTGGTGCCGTACCAGGAGGCGATGCCGGTGGCGCGGTAGTTGCGCGCGTCCTGGATCGGGTAGTAGGGCTTGCCGAACACCGTGTAGGGGGTCGCCTTGACCGGGCCGTTGTGCGGCATCGGCACGGCGTCGGGGATGCGCGACACGTCGACGTCCCACCAGGGTTCGCCGTCCTTGTGCGGCCGGGCGTAGTTGCCCGGCCCGGAGATCGCCCCGCCCTCGCCGACCGGCGGGCGCGAGGTGGTGCAACTGGCCAGCAGCAGGCCGGCGGCGATCAGCGCCAGCGGCGCGAGAGCGCTCCCTCTCATCCTCACAACTCCTGGCGCTGCTGCTGCAGCGCGACCGAGAGCTGATGCACGGCCATGGCGTACATCACGCTACGGTTGTAGCGGGTGATCACGTAGAAGTTGGGCAGGCCCATCCAGAACTCGTCGCCCTGCGAGCCGTCGAGGCGGAAGGCGGTCACCGCGAAGTTCTCGTCGACCTTGTCCAGCGGCTCCCAGCCGAGCTGGCGCAGGTCGGCGACCGACTTGACCGGCTCGAGACCGGCGGTGAGGCCGTCGGCGAAGCGCACGCCGGAAACCCGCGCGCGGGTCACCACCGGATCGCCGGCGACCCAGCCGTGGTTGTGGAAGTAGCTGGCCACGCTGCCGATGGCGTCCACCGGGTTCTTCCAGATGTCGATGTGGCCATCGCCGTCGAAGTCGACCGCGTAGGCACGGAAGCTGCTCGGCATGAACTGCGGCAGGCCCATGGCGCCGGCGTAGGAGCCGGTGATGGCGAGCGGATCGACCTGCTGCTCGCGGCTGAGCAGGAGGAACTCGCGCAGCTCCTTGCGGAAGAAGTCGGCGCGCGGCGGATAGTCGAAGCCGAGGGTCGCCAGCGCGTCCATAACCCGCCAGCTGCCGGTGTTGCGGCCGAAGAAGGTCTCCACACCGATGATCGCCACGATCACCTGCGCCGGCACGCCGTAGTCGCGCTCGGCACGCGCCAGTGCGTCGGCGTGGCGGCTCCAGAACTCGACGCCCTGGGCGATGCGCGCGTCGGTGATGAAGATCGGCCGGTACTCCTTCCACGGCTTGACCCGCTCGGCCGGCCGCGAGATGGCGTCGAGGATCGGCTGCTTGCGCTCCACGCCGGCGAACAGCGCTTGCAGTTCGGGCGCGGCGAAGCCGTGGTCACGCACCAGCTCGCCGATGAAGGCGTCGAGCTGGGGCGAATTCTGGTAGTCGCCGGCCAGCGCCGGCGCGGCGCAGCCGATCAGCCCCGCCAGGGCGATCCGGCCCATGCCATGCCGCGCCCACGCGCGCAGTCTGTGCATCGTGCTCTTCACTCTCGGTCTCAATGCTGCAGTCTCAAACCTGGGCGATCCACTTTCGATGGGTGTGGATCGACATCAAAATTCCGAAGCCGGACATCAGCGTCACCAGCGAGGTTCCGCCGTAACTGATGAAGGGCAAGGGCACCCCCACCACCGGCAGCAGTCCGCTGACCATGCCGATGTTGACGAACACGTAGATGAAGAAGGTCAGGGTGATACTGCCTGCCAGCAGCTTGCCGAACAAGGTCTGCGCCTGCACGGTGATCACCAGGCCGCGGGCGATCACCAGCAGGTAGACCAGCAGCAGCAGGCAGACGCCGACCATGCCGAACTCCTCGCTGAGGACGGCAATGATAAAGTCCGTATGACTTTCCGGCAAAAAATCCAGGTGCGACTGGGTGCCCAGCAACCAGCCCTTGCCGAACACCCCGCCCGAGCCGATCGCCGCCTTGGACTGGATGATGTTCCAGCCGGTGCCCAGCGGATCGCTCTCCGGATCGAGGAAGGTGTGCACGCGCTGCTTCTGATAGTCGTGCAGCACGAAGTACCACATGCCCACGGCGATCGGCACCGCCGCCGCCGCCGCGCCGATGATCCACAGCCAGCGTAGGCCGGCGATGAACAGCACGAAGGCGCCGGACACCAGGATCAGCATCCCGGTGCCGAGGTCGGGCTGCTTGAGGATCAGCGCGAAGGGCACGCCGATCAGCAGCAGGGCAATGGCCAGGTGCTTGAAGCTGGGCGGCAGGCTGCGCGTCGACAGATACCAGGCGATAGTCATCGGCATGATCAGCTTCATGAACTCCGAGGGCTGGAAGCGGACCACCCCGGGAATGTTGATCCAGCGCGTGGCCCCCATCGCCGTGTAGCCGAAGAATTCCACGCCGAGCAGCAGCAGCACGCCGCCGGCGTAGGCCAGCGGCGCCCAGCGCGCCATGAAGCGCGGCTCGATCTGCGCGATGATGCACATCGCGGTGAGGCCGATGCCGAACGAGGTGGTCTGCTTGATCAGCAGCCCCCAGTGCTTGCCGCCGGCCGACCACAGCACGAACAGGCCGACCACGCCGAGCAGCACCAGCAGCAGCAGCAGCGGGCCGTCGATGTGCAGGCGCTGCAGCAGGCTGGAGCGGCGGCGCAGCACGTCGTCGCTGGACAGGGTGCGGTCGAAGTTACTGGTCACGGGGCACCTCGGCGGTCTGCGGCGGAGCGAACTCGGGCTTCAGGCGACCCTGCTCGTCGAGCAGCCAGGCGTCCAGCACCTGCTTGGCCACCGGGCCGGCCACGCCCGAGCCGGACTCGCCGTTCTCCACCATCACCGCCACGGCGATCTTCGGATCGTCGGCCGGGGCGAAGGCGACGAACAGCGCGTGGTCGCGATGGCGCTCGCGCACCTTGTTGCGGTCGTACTTCTCGCCCTGGCGGATCGCCACCACCTGCGCCGTGCCGCTCTTGCCGGCGATCAGGTAGGGCGAGCCGAGGCCGATCTTGTGCGCGGTGCCGCGGGCGCCGTGCACCACCTCGATCATGCCGCGGGTCACCTGGTCCCAGTAGCGCGGATTCCTGGCGACGATGTCCGGCGGCGTGTCGCGCTCCTCGAGCAGGCCGGCGGCCATCAGCTGCTCGGCGCTCAGGCCGTCGGCGTCCTTGAGCAGCCGCGGGCGCACCCACTTGCCGCGGTTGGCGATCAGCGCGGTGGCCTGGGCCAGTTGCAGCGGGGTGGTCAACATGTAGCCCTGGCCGATGCCGGTGATCACCGTCTCGCCGGGGAACCAGCCCTGGCGACGGTTGACGCGCTTCCACTCGCGCGAGGGCATCAGCCCGGCGGCTTCCTCGAACAGGTCGAGGGATACCCGCTGGCCGAGGCCGAAGGCGCTCATGTACTGGTGCAGGCGGTCGATGCCGAGCTTGATCGCCAGGTCGTAGAAATAGGTGTCGTTGGAGCGCGCCAGGGCCAGGTTGAGGTCGACCCAGCCGTCGCCGCTGCGGTTCCAGTTGCGGTACTTGTGGCTGTTGCCGGGCAGCTGGTAGAAGCCGGGGTCGTAGACCCGGGTGGCCGAGTTGACCACTCCGGCGTCGAGGCCGGCCAGCGCCACCTGCGGCTTGACCGTCGAGCCGGGCGGATACAGGCCGCGCAGCACGCGGTTGTACAGCGGCCGGTCGATGGAGTCGCGCAGCGCCGCGTAGTCCTTGAAGCCGATGCCGGTGACGAACAGGTTGGGGTTGAAGCTCGGCTGGCTGACCATCGCCAGCACGCCGCCGGTGGCCGGCTCGATGGCGATCACCGCGCCGCGACGGCCGGCCAGCGCCGCCTCGGCGGCCTCCTGCAGCTGCAGATCGAGGTGCAGGCGGATGTCCTTGCCGGGCACCGGGTCGGTGTGCTTCAGCACGCGCAGCACGCGGCCGCGGGCGTTGGTCTCGACCTCCTCGTAGCCGACCTGGCCGTGCAGCACGTCCTCGTAGAACTTCTCCGCACCGGTCTTGCCGATGTGGTGGGTGCCGCTGTAGTCCACCGGATCGAGCTTCTTCAGCTCCTGCTCGTTGATCCGCCCGACGTAGCCGACCGAATGGGCGAAGTGCTCGCCCTGCGGGTAGTGGCGCACCAGCTGGGCGACCACGTCGACCCCGGGCAGGCGGAACTGGTTGACCGCGACGCGGGCGATCTGCTCCTCGGTCAGCTCGAACAGCACCGGCACCGGTTCGAACGGCCGGCGCCCCTGGCGCAGGCGCTTCTCGAACAACGCGCGCTCCTCCTCGCCCAGCTCGAGCACCTCGACGATGGTGTCGAGCACCTTCGCCCAGTCGCCGGCGCGCTCGCGGGTCACGCTGAGGCTGAAGCTCGGCCGGTTGTCGGCGATGATCACCCCGTTGCGGTCGTAGATCAGCCCGCGGGTCGGCGGCAGCGGCTGCACGTGGATGCGGTTGTTCTCCGCCAGGGTCGAGTGGTGCTCGTACTGGATCACCTGCAGGTAGAACATCCGCGCCACCAGCACGCCGGTGAGCAGCAGCACGCAGATCGCGCCCACGACGGCGCGACTACGCACCAGACGGGCGTCGCGTTCGTGGTCCTTGAGCTGGATCGGCTGCGGCATGGGGCGGAGGCGGAAACCGTTACTTGTGGTACGGGTGGCCGGACAGCACGGTCCAGGCGCGGTAGATCTGCTCGCCGAGCAGCACGCGCACCAGCGGGTGCGGCAGGGTCAGCGGCGACAGCGACCAGCGCTGCTCGCTGCGCGCGCACACCTCCGGCGCCAGCCCTTCCGGGCCGCCGACCATCAGGTTGACGGTGCGCGCGTCGAGGCGCCAGCGGTCCAGCTCGGCGGCCAGCTGCTCGGTGCTCCACGGCTTGCCATGGACCTCGAGGGTGACCACGCGTTCCCCGGGCTGCACCCGCGCCAGCATCGCCTCGCCTTCCTGACGGATCAGGCGGGCGATATCGGCGTTCTTGCCGCGGGTGTTGAGCGGAATCTCCACCAGCTCGAGGGTCAGCTCGGGCGGCAGGCGCTTGACGTACTCCTGCCAGCCCTCCTCGACCCAGCGCGGCATCCGCGAGCCGACGGCGATCAGTCGGATGCGCATGCCGGAGGCTTACTCGTGGGCCTGCTGGGCGCGGCTCTGCTCGGCGCCCTGCCACAGGCGCTCGAGGTCGTAGAACTGGCGGGTGGCCGCCTGCATGACGTGCACCACCACGTTGCCGAGGTCGATCAGACCCCATTCGCCGGCGTCCAGGCCTTCGCTGCCGATCGGCCGCACGCCCTGCTCCTTGGTCTTCTCCAGCACGGTGTCGCACAGCGACTTGACATGGCGGCTGGAGCTGCCGGTGGCGATCACCATGAAGTCGGTGATGCTGGTCTTCTCGCGCACGTCGATGGTGAGGATGTCCTGACCTTTCAGTTCTTCCAGGGCGGCGATGACCACCTGGACCAGTTGTTCGGCTTGCATTGTCGAATGTTCACTCTTGGGTAGATGGGGTGGCACGGTACAGACCGTGCGCATGGATATAGGCCAGCACCGCGTCGGGCACCAGGAAGCGGATCGAGCGGCCGGCGGCCAGACGCTCGCGGATCCCGGTGGCGGAGATCGCCAGCGGCATCTGCCAGACGAAGGCGATCTGCCCGGCCGGGCCCCGGAGCGACTGCGGGTCGCTCACGCTGCGCGCGGCCTGCAGGTCGCGCAGCGCTTCCGGCGCCTCGCTGTCGGCGTCCGGGCGCTGCAGCACGACGATGTGGCAGTGGTCGAGCAGTTCCTGCCAGCGGTGCCAGGTCGGCAGGCCGCAGAAGGCGTCCCAGCCGACCAGCAGCAGCAGCTGGACCTCGCCGCCCAGCTCGGCGCGCAGCGATTCCAGGGTATCGATGGTCCACGACGGCTTGTCGCGCCACAGCTCGCGGTCGTCGACCGTCAGCGGCGCCACGCCCTCCACCGCCAGGCGCGCCATGTCCAGGCGCTGCTGCGCGCCGACCTGCGGCGTGCCGCGGTGCGGCGGCCGCGCGCTGGGGATCAGGCGCAGCTCGTCGAGGGCGAACAGTTCGGCCACCTCGAGCGCGGCGCGCAGGTGGCCGATATGGATGGGGTCGAAGGTGCCGCCGAGCAGACCGATGCGTTGGGTCATCAGCCGCGCACGTGACCGTCGCCGAATACCACGTACTTCTCGCTGGTCAGCCCTTCCAGGCCGACCGGGCCGCGGGCGTGCAGCTTGTCGGTGGAGATGCCGATCTCGGCGCCCAGGCCGTACTCGAAGCCGTCGGCGAAGCGGGTCGAGGCGTTGATCATCACCGAGCTGGAGTCCACCTCGGTGAGGAAGCGCCGCGCGTCGGTGAAGTTCTCGGTGATGATCGCATCGGTGTGGTGCGAGCCGTAGTGGTTGATGTGCGCGATGGCCGCCTCGAGGCCGTCGACCACGCGGATCGACAGGATCGGCGCGTTGTACTCGGTGTGCCAGTCCTCCTCGCTCGCCTCCAGCACGCCGCCGCCGAGCAGCGCGCGGGTCGCCGCGCAGCCGCGCAGCTCGACGCCCTTGGCGCGGTAGATGTCGGCCAGCGGCGGCAGCACGCGCTCGGCGATGTCCGCGTGCACCAGCAGGGTTTCCATGGTGTTGCACGGCGCGAAGCGCTGGGTCTTGGCGTTGTCGGCGACGCGGATCGCCTTGTCGACGTCGGCGGCGACGTCGATGTAGACGTGGCAGATGCCGTCCAAGTGCTTGATCACCGGCACCCGCGCGTCGCGGCTGATGCGCTCGATCAGGCCCTTGCCGCCGCGCGGCACGATGACGTCGACGAACTCGGGCATGGCGATCAGCTGGCCCACCGCGGCGCGGTCGGTGGTTTCCACCACCTGCACGCAGGCCGCCGGCAGGCCGGCCTCGGCCAGGCCCTGCTGGATGCAGGCGGCGATGGCGCGGTTGGAGTGGATCGCCTCGGAGCCGCCACGCAGGATGGTGGCGTTGCCGGACTTCAGGCACAGGCTGGCGGCGTCGATGGTCACGTTCGGCCGCGACTCGTAGATGATGCCGATCACGCCGAGCGGCACGCGCATCTTGCCGACCTGGATGCCCGACGGCATGTAGCGCATGTCGCGGATGGTGCCGATCGGATCGGGCAGGCCGGCGACCTGGCGCAGGCCCTCGATCATGTCGTCGATGCGCGCCGGGGTCAGTGCCAGGCGGTCGAGCATGGCCTCGTCGAGGCCGTTGGCGCGGCCGTTGTCGAGGTCCTGGGCGTTGGCGCGGATCAGTTCCTCGCGCGCGGCGTCGAGGGCGCGGGCGGCGGCCAGCAGGGCGTTGTTCTTCTGCGCGGTGGTGGCGCGCGCAGTGACGCGCGAGGCCTCGCGCGCGGCGCGACCCAGGCGGGTCATGTAATCGAGTACGGACTCGGTCATGGTCTCGGCGATCCGGCTGCGGAAAAAGTGCTCGATTATAGCCGCGCCGCCGCCCTGCGCCCAGCGCAAGCAGGCGGACGGTGGTTTAGCGTGCGTTGCCACATGTTGCTACCATCGACGCAAACCGAGCCGCCATCGCCCCGCATGCCCACTCCCGACCGCTCCCTGCCCTGGCCCGCCGCCCGCCCGCTGGCCGACGCCTTCTTCGATCGCGACGCCTGTCTGCTGGCCCGCGAGCTGCTCGGCAAGGTGATCCGCCACCGCGTCGGTGACCTGTGGCTGAGCGCGCGGATCATCGAGACCGAGGCCTACTACCTGACCGACAGGGGCAGCCACGCCTCGCTCGGCTACACCCACAAGCGCCGCGCGCTGTTCATGGACGGCGGACACATCTACATGTACTACGCGCGCGGCGGCGACTCGCTGAACTTCAGCGCCCACGGCGCCGGCAACGCGGTGCTGATCAAGTCCGGCTTCCCCTGGCAGGACGCGCTGAGCGGCGCGGATTCGCTGGCACGCATGCAGGCCAACAACCCCGACCGCCAGGGCCGGCCGCGCCCCCCGGAGAAGCTGTGCGCCGGACAGACCCTGCTGTGCCGCGCCCTCGGCCTCAAGGTGCCGGAGTGGGACGGCGCACGCTTCGACTGGCGCCGCCTGTTCGTCGAGGATGTCGGCGAACGGCCGGCGCAGATCGTGCAGACCACCCGCCTGGGCATCCCCCGCGGGCGCGACGAGCACCTCGAATACCGCTTCGTCGACGCCGACCACGCCCGCCACTGCACGCGCAACCCGCTGCGTCGCGGCCAGCGCGCAGGCACGGACTTCCATCTGCTCGAGGTCAAGGAGCACGACGCATGAGCCAGTGGTTCGACACTCTCACCGCCTGGCTGGGCGCCCACCCCGAGTGGCTGGGCCTGGCCCTGTTCCTGATCGCCTGCATCGAGTGCCTGACCATCGTCGGCATCGTGGTGCCGGGCACCGTGCTGCTGTTCGCCGTCGCCGCCATGGCCGGCAGCGGCGTGCTCAGCCTGTGGGAGACCCTGCTGCTCGGCTACGCCGGCGGCCTGTTCGGCGATGCGCTGTCCTATGCCCTCGGCCGGCGCTTCCACCAGGACATCCGCCGCCTGCCGCTGCTGCGCGATCACCCGGAATGGCTGGCCCAGGCCGAGTTCTACTTCCAGCGCTATGGGGTCGCCAGCCTGCTGCTCGGCCGCTTCATCGGCCCGCTGCGGCCGATGCTGCCGACCGTGGCCGGCATGCTCGACATGCCGCTGCCGCGCTTCGTCGCGGTCAGCCTGGTGGCCGCCGCCGGCTGGGCGCTGGTCTACCTGCTGCCCGGCTGGATGACCGGCGCCGCGCTGCGCCTGCCGCTGCCGGAGGGTTTCTGGTGGCAGGCCGGGGTGCTGGCCGGCGCCCTCGCCGCCCTGCTCGCCCTGATCGGCCAGGCCAGCCTGCGCGAGCGGCGCTCGGCGGCGCCGCTGGCCGCCGCACTGAGCACGCTGCTGCTGGTCGCCCTGTTCGTCGGCTGGCGGCAGTTCGCGGTGTTCGACCAGGCGCTGCTGGCGCTGGCGCAGCGCCTGCGCAGCACGGCGCTGGACGACTGGATGGTCCGCCTGACCCACCTCGGCGACTTCGCCGTGCAGCTCGGCGCCGGCCTGCTGCTCGGCCTGCTGCTGGCGCTGGCGCGGCAGTGGCGCGCGCTGCTGTTCGCCACCCTCAGCCTGGCCGGCACCGCGCTGGCCAACCATGGTCTCAAGCTGCTGTTCGCCCGCGCCCGCCCTGAGATCCTCGCCCAGCCGCTGGACAGCTTCAGCCTGCCCAGCGGGCACAGCTCGGCGGCCTTCGCCTTCTGCCTGGTGCTCGGCGTGCTGGCCGGGCGCGGCGCGCCGGCGCGGGTGCGCCTGATCTGGCTGCTGCTGGCCGGCCTGCCGGCGCTGGCCATCGGCCTGTCGCGGATCTACCTGGGGGTGCACTGGCCGACCGACGTGCTGGCCGGCGCCCTGCTCGCCGGCAGCCTCTGCGCCCTTGCCCTGCACCTGGCGCAGCGGCGCACGCCGCTGCCCGCCCTGGGCCGGCTGGGCTGGGGCCTGCCGCTCGCCGTACTGCTCGGCGCCGGCCTGCTCGCCGCGCTCGGCGGCGACGCCGCGGCGTACCGCCACTGAGCGCCCCCTTGCAGGAGCCAGCCTGCTGGCGATGCCTGGAGCAGCCGATCGCCAGCGCGCTGGCTCCTACGGGAGCGGCGCCGCGGCCCGCGGTCAGGCCACCAGCGCCACCACCAGCGGCAGCAGGATCGCCGTGGCGCCGCCCATCAGGCTCATCGCCAGCGCCGAGAAGGCGCCGGTCTCCTCGCCCTCCTGCAGGGCCTGGGCGGTGCCCACCGCGTGGGCGGTGAGGCCCAGCGCCATGCCGCGCGCCGCCGGGTTGCGCACGCCGATGCGGGTGAGCAGCGCCGGGCCGAGGATGGCGCCGATCACCCCGGTGATCAGCACGAACACCGCGGCCAGCGCGGCGATGCCGCCGAGCTGCTCGGCGACCAGCATGGCGATCGGCGAGGTCACCGACTTGGGCAGCAGGGTCATCTGCATCACGTGGTCGGCGCCCAGCAGCCAGGCGAAGCCGATGCCCAGCGCGGTGGCCAGGCTGCCGGCCAGCGTCAGGGTGATGAGGATCGGCCAGAGCAGCTGGCGGATGCGCTTGAGGTTGAGGAACAGCGGAATGGCCAGGGCCACGGTGGCCGGGCCGAGGAACACGCTGAGCATGCTGACGCTGGCGCGGTACTGGGCGTAGTCGATGCCGCACAGCAGCAGCACGCCGATCACCAGGGTCATCGACAGCAGCACCGGCTGCAGGAACACCAGGCGGGTGCGCTCGAACAGCGCCAGGGCCAGCTGGTAGGCGCCGAGGGTGATGCCGAAGCCGAACAGCGGGTGCTCGAGGATGGCCTGCAGGGCGGCCGCGAAACTGCCCGTCATGCCTGCCGCCCCTTGCGCTGCTGGCGCTCGATCAGCCGCTGCATCAGCCAGCCGGCGAACAGCATGGCGATCAGCAGCGACAGCACCAGGGTGGCGCTCAGCGCCCAGAAGTCGGCGGCGATCGCCTCGGCGTAAACCATCACCCCCACCGCCGGCGGCACCAGCAGCAGCGGCAGGTAGCGCAGCAGGGCGCCGCCCGCCTCGCCGATCGGCGCCGGCACCTCGCCATGCCAGACCAGGAAGACGAACAGCAGCAGCATGCCGATGATCGGCCCCGGCAGCATCGGCAGCAGCAGCACGTTCAACCCCGTGCCCAGCAGCTGGAACAGGACCAGCCAGCTAATTCCACGCAACAGCATCACAATATCTCCTTGAACACGGCAGCATTATAAAAGCGTCCACAACGATTACACTTGGATTGAATGCATCGACTGGCGGCGCCCTGCCCAGAGCCTCTGCCGCCACCTCGCCGTGCAGGCGACCACCCCCGGACAAATAGAACGAGCAGCCATGCCGCATACCAACAAGCCCCGCAACCTGCTGATCTTCGGTGCCAGCGGCCTGACCGGCGAGCACCTGCTCGACCGCGTGCTCAGCGAGCCCACCGTGCAGCGAGTGGTGGCCCCCAGCCGCAGGCCGCTGTCGGCGCACCCGCACCTGCACAACCCACGCGGCAATCTGTTGGAAATCCTCCAGCAGCTCGAAGGTCCGCTGGACACGGTGTTCTGCTGCCTGGGCAGCCCGATCACCCAGAACAGCTCGGAGGCCAGCTTCGCCGCCATCGACCGCGACCTGGTGGTGGCCTGCGCTCAGCGCGCCCGCGAGCTGGGTGCGCGACACCTGCTGGTGGTCAGTTCGCTGGGCGCCGACCCGCACTCGCGGGTGCCCTACAGCCGCATCAAGGGTGAGATGGAGGAGCTGCTCAAGGCCCAGGGCTGGCCGCAGCTGACCATCGCCCGCCCCTCGCTGCTGCTCGGCCAGCGCTGCGACGCGCGTCTGCTCGAGCAGGTCGTCTCACCGATGGCACGGATCCTGCTGGGGAAGTGGCGTGCCATTTCGGTGTGCGCCCTGGCTCGGGCGCTCTGGCGCCTGGCCCTGGAAGACGGCCAGGGCGTGCGGGTGGTCGAGTCGGACGAGCTGCGTCGGCTCGGGCGCTGAGGCCCACATCGGGGTGGCGAGCGGCGGCGGGAACGCCCGACCGCCGATCCACAAGCCGCGACACAGCGGCGAACGCCACAACCCTCGAGGGACCCGACATGACCGTATTCACTTCCTGGCAAGCCCAAGGCCTCACCGGCAACGCCGTGCTGGAGGCGCAGCACTGCTGGCTCGGCCAACTGGCCGAAGGGCTCAGCGCGCGCCTGCAGAGCGACAGCTCGCCGGCGGCGGTCGGTACCTGTCTGGAGCGCCTGCTGAGCGGCCTGCTGCAGTCGCTGGTCAGCGCCGAGGACGCCGTGCAGGCGCAGGGTCTGCCGGTGGAGGCACTGGTCGAGGAACACAACCGGCTGTGCCTGGAAGTGCTCGAGCTGCTGCGCCGCCACGAGCGCGGCGCGCACGTCGGCCTGGAGCTGCTCGACCTGCTGCACGGCTGCCTGGGCAGTCGCGATCTCTACACCCGCCACTGAATCGCCAGCGCACCATTACGGTGCAGGCTTGAACGCAACGCGCAAAGCCGGGCACGCCTGCGACGAGGCGGCCCGGCTGACGGCCGAAAAGACTCACGACCGGCGGGGCCGCCTGGCGCGGCCCCGCCCGCTCGCTTACTCGTTGACCTGGCGCAGGTGCGGCGCCGGCTGCTCGGCGCCAAGGTTGGCCAGCATGCGCTCGCTGTACCAGTCGAGGAAGTTGATCACGCCGAACTCGTAGGTCTTCGAGTACGGACCCGGCTGGTAGGCGCTGGAGTTGATGCCCTTCTGATTCTCCTCGGCCAGGCGGCGGTCCTGGTCGTTGGTGGCGTCCCACACCTTGCGCAGGTTTTCCGGATCGTAGTCGACGCCCTCGACGGCGTCCTTGTGCACCAGCCACTTGGTGGTGACCAGCGACTCCTGGGCGCTGATCGGCCACACGGTGAAGTTGATCATGTGGTCGCCCATGCAGTGGTTCCACGAGTGCGGCAGGTGCAGGATGCGCATCGAGCCGAGGTCGGGGTTCTGGATGCGGCCCATCAGCTTCTTGCTGCCCTGGCTGCCGTCCATGGTCATCGACACGGTGCCCTTGAGCAGCGGCATGCGCACGATGCGGTTGCGCAGGCCGAAGCTGGCGTGGGCGTAGGGGATCTTCTCGCTGTCCCAGGCGGCGGCCGAGGCGGCCACGTGGTCCTTGAACTCCTGGGTGGCACGCGGGTCGGTGACGTCGTCCCACTCCAGCAGGGTGTTGAGCAGCTCCGGGTGCGAACCGCTGCAGTGGTAGCACTCGCGGTTGTTCTCCATCACCAGCTTCCAGTTGGCCTTCTCCACCAGGGTGGTCTGCACCGCCACCTTGGTGTTCTCCATGTCGTAGGGCTCCATGTAGTGGGCCAGGGTGGCGAGGAAGTCGTCGATCGCCGGCGGGTTGTCGGCCAGCGAGACGAAGATGTAGCCGCCGGCGGTCTTCACGTTGACCGGCTTGAGGCCGTACTGGTTGAGGTCGAAGTCGTCACCCATCTCGGTGCCGGCGAACAGCAGGCGGCCGTCCACTTCGTAGGTCCACTGGTGGTAGGGGCAGACCAGCTTGGCGACCTTGCCCTTGTCGCTGGTGCACAGGCGCGAGCCGCGGTGGCGGCAGACGTTGTGGAAGGCGTGCACCACGCCTTCGGCGCCGCGGATGACGATGATCGGGTTGTCGCCGATCTGCAGGGTCAGGTAGTTGCCCTTGGCCGGGATCTCGCAGGTCATGCCGGCGATCAGCCATTCCTTGTAGAAGATCTCCTGCAGGTCGATCTGGTGCAGGCGCTCGTCGGTGTAGAACGGCTGCGGCAGGGAGAAGGTGTGGTCGCGAGTCTGCAGCATCTCGGCGGTGGCCTTGCGGGCGGGCTCCAGCACGTCGCCCAGGCTCAGATTGGTTTTGGCATCCATCGGTGGCTCCTCTGCCGGCATGCGCCGCCGGCTCTCGAAAGTGGCTGATACGGTTGCTACGCAAGGTCGCACCACCGGTCCCTCTCGCTTGGCGCCGAACGCGACCCGTCATGGCGGGTGGGAGGGCCGGAGCGCTTGAAAACCTTCTCGCTCGGCTGGAAACGAGTGTGGGGGCGACACCTCCCGCGACCTTATCCGTGCGCGACACGACCGGATCCGTTTCCGACGACTCCACCCCAGACGCCATCGGCAGGTCGCGATGAGCATGGGAATGTCGCGGACAGGTAAATGGCCCGCCGGAGGCATGCGCACAATCGCCTCAACAGAGCGCGGCGGAGCGCCCCACGGGGGCGTCCACTGCAGAGAAAATCCCGCGACCTTGCGCCGGGATCACAGCCAACGTGCAGAGGTGAGCATGTCCAACTTCCTCAATCCGGTCAGTACCCAGACCTGGACCAACGGCCGCCATCTGGTCCGCTGCGTCAAGGTGATCCAGGAAACCGCCGACGTGCGTACCTTCTGCTTCATGGCCGACCAGCCGATGGTGTTCTTCTTCAAGCCCGGCCAGTTCGTCACCCTGGAGCTGACCATCGACGGCGAGCCGGTGATGCGCTCCTACACCATCTCCAGCTCGCCCTCGGTGCCCTACAGCTTCTCGCTGACCATCAAGCGCGTGCCCGGCGGCAAGGTGTCCAACTGGCTGCACGACAACCTCAAGGAAGGCGACCAGCTCCCGGTGCACGGCCCGGTCGGCCTGTTCAACGCCATCGACTTCCCCGCCGACAAGGTGCTCTACCTGTCCGGCGGCGTCGGCATCACCCCGGTGATGTCGATGGCGCGCTGGTTCTTCGACACCAACGGCGAGGTCGACATGGTGTTCGTGCACAGCGCGCGCACGCCCAAGGACATCATCTACCACCGCGAGCTGCGCCACATGGCCTCGCGCATCGAGAACTTCAAGCTGCACCTGATCTGCGAGAAGTACGAGATCGGCGAAACCTGGGCCGGCTATCGCGGCTACCTCAGCCAGAAGATGCTCGAGCTGATCGCCCCCGACTTCATGGAACGCGAGGTGTTCTGCTGCGGACCGACGCCGTACATGAACGCGGTGCGCCGCCTGCTCGAGGCCAACGGCTTCGACATGCAGCGCTACCACGAGGAAGCCTTCGGCCCGACGCCGGCCGAGGTGCGCGAGGAGGCCCAGGAGCATGCCGCCGAGGCGGCCGAAGCCGCCCAGCAGCCGGTCGGCGAACAGCGCCTGGTGGAGTTCACCGCCACCGGCAAGAGCGTGCACATCAAGCCCGGCGAGACCGTGTACGCCGCCGCCGCCAAGGTCGGCCTGCACATCCCCAAGGCCTGCGGCATGGGAATCTGCGGCACCTGCAAGGTGCTCAAGACCACCGGCGAGGTGAGCATGGAGCACAACGGCGGCATCACCGACGAGGATGTCGCAGAGGGTTACATCCTGTCGTGCTGCAGCGTGCCGCAGGGCGACGTGACCATCGACTACTGAGCCCCGCCGCCGGGCGCCGCGCAGACGGCGCCCGGCCAGGCTGCTCAATAAATCGCCAACCCCGCCCAGGCCGCACCGCTGCTGGTCCGCAGCCATCGTCGCACACGTTGTCCACAGACTGCCGCACCGAAACTGTGGTCAGCCTCCGAGTTGTCCACAGTCAGCGCGCGGGTCTCGTCTGGTTTGCCCACAGCCCCGGACCGCTACCGGGGGTTGCGCAGAAAATCACCAATCCCGCGCAGGCCACGCCGCTGCCGGCCCGCAGCCATCGCCGCACACGTTATCCACAGACTGCCGCACCGAAACTGTGGCCAGCCGCCCGGGTTCTCCACCGCCGGGACGCGGCCTGCGTGCACCTGTCCAGCGTCCGGGGCCGGCGCCGGACCGCTGCGCAAAAAACCAGCAATCGCGCGCAGCCCCCGCCGTTGCTGGCCTGCAGCCATTGCCGCACATGTTGTCCACAGACTGCCGCACCGAAACTGTGGCCAGTTGCCCGGCCGCGCAACGGCAACCGCTCGAAATTTGCCCAATCGCCGGGAAGCCGCGGCCCGCCTGCGCTGCAGCCGGCTGCCGACACGTTATGCACAGCCCCGTCCACCGCCCCTGTGCACAACTGCCGGAATCGGCCTGTGGACAAGCGCGCAGGGCGAATGCGGACACTTTCGCGTCGAACCTGGACAGTTCTTCCCCGCGGCCGCCACCGACAATCAACCGCAATCCGCGTCATCCGGTTGAGGAGTCCGTCATGGCCATCAGCGTGTTCGACCTGTTCAAGATCGGTATCGGCCCGTCCAGCTCGCATACCGTCGGCCCCATGCGCGCCGCCGCCCTGTTCGTCGGCGCCCTGCGCGAGCGTCGCCTGCTCGAGCGCGTCACCCGCCTCGAGGTGCGCCTGTACGGCTCGCTGTCCGCCACCGGCGTCGGCCACGGCAGCGACCGCGCGGTGATCATGGGCCTGATGGGCGAGTGGCCCGACAGCATCGACCCGGCCTGCATCGCCCCGCGCATCGATGAGTTGCTCGCCAGCGGCCGCCTGCTGCTCGACGGCCGCCTCGCGGTGCCCTTCGACTGGGCGCGCGACATGCGCCTGCTCGACGAGAACCTGCCCTACCACCCCAACGCCATGACCCTGATCGCCTGGGGCGAAGCCGGCGAGCTGCGTCAGGACACCTACTACTCGGTCGGCGGCGGCTTCGTGGTCGACGCCGAGCAGGCCGCCGCCGGCCAGCTCGACCAGGACCACACCCGCCTGCCCTACGAATTCGACAGCGCCGCCGAGCTGCTGAGCCTGTGCCGGCAGCACGGCCTGCGCGTCTCCCAGCTGATGATGGAGAACGAGAAGGCCTGGCGCAGCGAGGCGGAGATCCGCGCCGGGCTGATGCGCCTGTGGCAGGCCATGCGCGAGTGCGTGGACAACGGCCTCAAGCACGAAGGCACGCTGCCCGGCGGGCTCAACGTGCAGCGCCGCGCGGCCAAGCTGCATCGCAGCCTGCAGCAGCTGAGCAAGCCCAACGTGATCGGCTCGACCCTGAGCGGCATGGAGTGGGTCAACCTGTTCGCCCTGGCGGTCAACGAGGAGAACGCCGCCGGCGGGCGCATGGTCACCGCGCCGACCAACGGCGCGGCGGGGATCATCCCGGCGGTGCTGCACTACTACGTGCGCTTCAGCCCGGCGGTGAGCGAGGCCGACGTGGTCGACTACCTGCTCGCCGCGGCGGCGGTGGGCATCCTGTGCAAGAAGAACGCCTCGATCTCCGGCGCCGAGGTCGGCTGCCAGGGCGAGGTCGGCTCGGCCTGCGCGATGGCCGCGGCGGGGCTGGCCGAGGTGCTCGGCGCCACCCCGGCGCAGCTGGAGAACGCTGCCGAGATCGGCCTGGAGCACAACCTCGGGCTGACCTGCGACCCGGTCGGCGGGCTGGTGCAGGTGCCGTGCATCGAGCGCAACGCGATCGCCGCGGTGAAGGCGATCAACGCGGCGCAGATGGCGCTGCGCGGCGACGGCGAGCACTTCATCTCGCTGGACCGGGTGATCCGCACCATGCGCGACACCGGCGCCGACATGCACGACAAGTACAAGGAGACCTCGCGCGGCGGCCTCGCGGTCAGCGCCATCGAGTGCTGAGCGCCTGCCCATCTTTGAGGAGATCCGCCCCATGACCGCCATGTTGAACCGGGCGCCCGCGCCGCGCCCCCTGGAATCCATCGCCTTCCTGCTGGTCGAGCACTTCAGCCTGGTCGCCCTGGCCGCCGCGCTGGAACCGCTGCGCCTGGCCAACCAGCTGAGCGGCCGCGGCCTGTTCCGCTGGCACACCCTGACCCTCGACGGCCGCCCGGTGCGCGCCAGCAACGGCATGCTGGTCGCCCCGGACGGCGCGGCGCGTGGCCAGCAGGCGGACGCCCTGATCCTCTGCGGCGGCGACGGCAGCACGCGCCTCGACGACCCCGCGCATGCCCGCCTGCTGCGCGAGCAGGCCACCCGCGGCGTACACCTCGGCGCGCTCGGCTCGGGCAGCTGGACCCTGGCGCGCGCCGGCCTGCTCGACGGCTACCAGTGCAGCACCGCCTGGGAATGCCGCGCCGACCTGCACGCGGGCTTCCCGGCCGTATCGCTCAGCCCGCAGAGCTTCGTCCTCGACCGCGACCGCTACACCGCGGCCGGCGGCACCGCCGCCATGGCGATGATGCTGCAGCTGATCGGCCGCAGCCACGGCGCCGAGCTGATGGCGGCGATCGACGAGACCCTGGCCGGCGCCCACCTGCCGGCCGCCCCCGAGGCGCCGCGCCTGCCGCCGTCGCGCCTGCGCGGCATCGGCCATCCCAAGCTCAAGGAGGTGATCCAGCTGATGGAGAACAACCTCGAGGAACCCATCGACCTCGAGCTGCTGGCCGGCTACATCGCGCTGTCGCGCCGCCAGCTGGAGCGCCTGTTCCAGAAGCATCTGTACTGCTCGCCGTCGCGCTACTACCTCAAGCTGCGCCTGCTGCGCGCCCGGCAGATGCTCAAGCAGACCGACCAGCCGATCGTCGAGGTGGCCAGCGGCTGCGGCTTCCTCTCGGCGCAGAGCTTCTCGCGCTGCTACCGCGAGCACTTCGGCATCCCGCCGAGCAACGAGCGGCCGAGCCGCGCGCGGGTGTGCCGGACGCTGGTGCACTGAGTTTTACGGGTCACATGCACCACCCTTGGACCCGCCCGCGCCAGGTGCGCGGTGCGGGTTCTTTTTTGCCCGTGCGGACATTCGCCGCCGAGCAGCTCCGCTGCGGGTTGCCGCGAGCTGCGCCTGTTGCGCCCTCCGGGACAAGTCACTGTCTCCCGGCCTCGCCCTCCTCCGACACGCTCTGCCCCCTCCCGGGCGCCCTCCCTTGCGTCGCTCAAGCCCAGCGAAAGTGGCTCGCCCCAAGGGCGCAATCACAGCTGCCGCATCGCCCGCGGCTACGGCGACCATCCCACTTTCCGCCCTGGACACCCCTGCGAACCCCACAGCGGATCCGACCAACTTCGGGTCGGAAACGTGCAAAAACCCGCCGCCCCCCTCTGTTGGAATGAATCCAACGACGCCCCACTGCCCTGAGCGTCGTCCACCGAACAACCACAAGGATTCACGCCATGCAGATGCCCCAAACCCTCCGGATCCGGAACGGCGAAAAGGTCAACTCGACGTTCTCCGCCCAGGAATACGCCAACCGTCAGGCCAAACTGCGCGCCCATCTGGCGGCAGAGAACATCGACGCGGCGGTCTTCACCTCGTACCACAACATCAACTACTACAGCGACTTCGTGTACTGCTCGTTCGGCCGCCCCTACGCCCTGGTGGTGACCCAGGACGCCGTGACCAGCATCAGCGCCAACATCGACGGCGGCCAGCCGTGGCGCCGTACCGTGGGCACCGACAACATCGTCTACACCGACTGGCAGCGCGACAACTTCTTCGTCGCCATCCAGCAGGCGCTGCCCAAGGCCCGCCGCATCGGCATCGAATACGACCACCTGAACCTGCAGAACCGCGACAAGCTGGCCGCCCGCTACCCGGAAGCCGAGCTGGTCGACGTCGCCGCCCCGTGCATGCGCATGCGCATGATCAAGTCCGCCGAAGAACACGCGATCATCCGCCATGGCGCCCAGGTCGCCGACATCGGCGGCGCGGCGGTGGTCGAAGCCCTGCGCGACCAGGTGCCGGAATACGAAGTGGCCCTGCACGCCACCCAGGCCATGATCCGCGAGATCGCCAAGCGCTTCCCGGACGGCGAGCTGATGGACACCTGGACCTGGTTCCAGTCCGGCATCAACACCGACGGCGCGCACAACCCGGTGACCTCGCGGCGGGTGAACAAGGGCGACATCCTCAGCCTGAACTGCTTCCCGATGATCGCCGGCTACTACACCGCGCTGGAGCGCACCCTGTTCCTCGACCACTGCTCCGACGACCACCTGCGCCTGTGGGAAGTCAACGTCAAGGTGCACGAGGCCGGCCTCAAGCTGATCAAGCCGGGCATGCGCTGCTCCGACATCGCCAAGGAACTCAACGAGATCTTCCTGGCCCACGACGTGCTGCAGTACCGCACCTTCGGCTACGGCCACTCCTTCGGCACCCTCAGCCACTACTACGGCCGCGAGGCGGGCCTGGAGCTGCGCGAGGACATCGACACCGTGCTGGAGCCGGGCATGGTGGTGTCGATGGAGCCGATGATCATGCTGCCGGAAGGTCTGCCGGGCGCCGGCGGCTACCGCGAGCACGACATCCTCATCGTCAACGAGAACGGCGCCGAGAACATCACCAAGTTCCCCTACGGCCCGGAGAAAAACATCATCCGCAAGTAAACGCCATCGCCAGCCGGCGGCGGGCACCAGGTCCTGCCCGCCGCCCGGCCGGAGCAATGCGCGACGTGACGTGACGCAAGCGGGTCCCGTCTCCGGCCAGCCCCGCGCTGCGCGCCGGAATCGCCACACGCGACGACCGCCGGAACCTTCCGGCGTCCGCCGCCACGCTTGAACTACCAGCTGCCGAACTATCCATTACAAAACAACAGAGGTGTGGGCGATGGTCAGGTTAAACTGCAGCACTCTCCGTCCCGGAGATTGCTGCGCGACATGCGCAGTGCGCGAAGAGGGTGTCCGGCTTTGGGCACCAGTTGCAACGAGAGGGATCGAAACGGGCAATCAACCCTGTGGAGGTGCCCGATGAGCACGCTCAACGATTCCCTGGTCTACGGCGCCACCGGCCGCAGCGACTCCATGGCACAGCGCAGTACCCTGCGCCGCGCGGCCACCGCCAGCTTCATGGGCAACTTCGTCGAATGGTTCGACTACGCCGCCTACGGTTACCTGGCGGCGGTGATCGCGGTGGTGTTCTTCCCGGCGGCCGACAAGACCACCGGTCTGCTCGCCACCTTCGCGGTGTTCGCCATTTCCTTCATCGTCCGCCCGGTCGGCGGCATCATCTGGGGTCACATCGGCGACCGCTACGGCCGACGCAACGCCCTGTCGCTGTCGATCCTGATCATGTCCGGCTCGACCTTCTGCATCGCCCTGCTGCCGACCTACGCCCAGGTGGGCATGCTCGCCCCGCTGCTGCTGCTGCTGATCCGCCTGGTGCAGGGCTTCTCCGCCTCCGGAGAGTACGCCGGCGCGGCGGCCTTCCTCGCCGAGTACGCCCCGGACCGCAAGCGCGGCTTCTACACCTGCCTGGTGCCGGCCAGCACCGCCGCCGGCCTGCTGTTCGGCTCGCTGTTCGCCGCCGGCCTCTACTCGCAGCTCGACAGCGAACAGCTGCACAGCTGGGGCTGGCGCCTGCCGTTCCTGCTCGCCGCCCCGCTGGGCCTGATCGGCCGCTACATCCGCCTGCACCTGGAGGACACCCCGAAGTTTCGCGAGATGGAGAAGGCGCTGGAGAAGAAGGAGGGCAGCCACAAGGCGCCGATCGGCGAACTGCTCGGCGTGCACCGCAAGCGCGTGCTGGTGGCCATCGGCGTCACCTGCCTCAACGCGGTGGCCTTCTACCTGATCCTCAGCTACATGCCGACCTACCTGTCCACCGAGATGGGCATGAGCGAGACCGACTCGTTCCTCGCCTCCACGGTGTCGCTGGCCACCTACATCGGCTTCATCTTCCTGATGGGCATGCTGTCCGACCGCTTCGGCCGCAAGACCATGCTGATCGCCGCCTCGCTGCTGTTCCTCGCCATCACCGTGCCGCTGTTCACTGCCCTGCAGGGGCAGACCTTCGCCTTCATCCTGCTGATCCAGATCGCCTTCGGCCTGATGTTGGCGATGAACGACGGTACCCTGCCGTGCTTCCTCGCCGAGGTGTTCCCCACCCGCGTGCGCTACACCGGCTTCGCCTTCAGCTTCAACACCGCCAACGCGCTGTTCGGCGGCACCGCGCCGTTCATCGCCACCTGGCTGATCAGCCAGACCGGCGACAAGATGGCCCCGGCCTGGATGCTGGTCGGCGCGGCGGGCGTGGCCCTGCTGGCGATGCTGTGCATCCGCGAGACCGCCCACCAGGCACTGAGCGACTGAAACCCGCGATCCTGACAACTTCGGGTCGGATTCGTACAAAAAGATCACCCCGATATCTGCTATCAGGTCCCATCCATGCAGCCAGGCTCCCTGCGGAGCCTGCGCTGCCCTGCGAACAGAGGACACCGGCCCGGCCTCGGGCCGTCCGCTCCACGGAGAACAACAATGAGCAAGAGCGTTTTCGTTGGCGAACTGACCTGGAAGGAATACGAGGCGCGGGTCGCCCAGGGCGACTGCGTGCTGATGCTGCCGGTCGGCGCGCTGGAACAGCACGGTCACCACATGTGCATGAACGTCGACGTGCTGCTGCCCACCGCGGTCTGCCAGCGGGTCGCCGAGCGCATCGGCGCCCTAGTGCTGCCGGGCCTGCAGTACGGCTACAAGTCGCAGCAGAAGTCCGGCGGCGGCAACCACTTCCCCGGCACCACCAGCCTGGACGGCGCCACCCTCACCGGCACGGTGCAGGACATCATCCGCGAGCTGGCCCGCCACGGCGCGCGTCGCCTGGTGCTGATGAACGGTCACTACGAGAACTCGATGTTCATCGTCGAGGGCATCGACCTGGCCCTGCGCGAGCTGCGCTATGCCGGCATCCACGACTTCAAGGTGGTGGTGCTGTCCTACTGGGACTTCGTCAAGGACCCGGCAGTGATCGAGCAACTCTACCCCGAGGGCTTCCTCGGCTGGGACATCGAGCACGGCGGCGTGTTCGAGACCTCGCTGATGCTCGCCCTCTACCCCGGCCTGGTGCACCTGGACAGGGTGGTCGACCACCCGCCGGCGACTTTCCCGCCCTACGACGTGTTCCCGGTGGACCCGGCGCGCACGCCGGCGGCGGGCACCCTGTCGTCGGCGAAGACCGCCAGCCGAGCGAAGGGTGAGCTGATCCTTGAGGTATGCGTCAGCGGCATCGCCGAGGCCATCTACCAGGAATTCCCGCCATCCGACCGCGCCTGAGGCGCGCCAAGCCTCGCCCTGAACCACCGAACAGCGACTTCAACAACAAATACAAAAGGATCCGCGCGATCCGAGAGGAAGTTTCAGCTATGTCGAATTCAGACGCACACAAAGAGTACGGTCTCAGCAAGATCGCCCCGCACGAGCGCAGCTACGGCTTCGTCGATACGGTCTGGACCTGGTTCGGTTCAGGAGTCAACACCGGCTCCTGGTTCTTCGGTGGCATGGCAGCCGCGCTGGGCATGATGTTCGTGCTGCAATACAGCGTGCTGTGGCTACCGCTGATGATGATTCCCTGGGCGGCGGTCGCCTACATCGGTTACCGCTACGGCGCCAGCACCGCGGTGGTGGCGCGTCCGTCGCTGGGCACCAAGGGCTCGCGCCTGACCGGCGTGGCCCAGTTCCTGGTGCTGATCGGCTGGCCCAGCGTGAACAGCTTCATCGCCGCCATCTCCCTCACCCACGTGTTCGGTGCCGCGTTCGACTGGCCGGTGTTCGGCCAACCGGGCTCGGCGGGGCCGATGGTGCTCGGCATCCTGCTGACCGCCGTAGCCCAGGGGGTGATCACCTTCCTCGGCCATGAGGCGATCCGCTACCTGGAGCGCATCGCCGGCATCCTGCTGCTGGTGCTGGGCGGCTGGGTCACCTGGATCGTCCTGTCGAAGTGGAACCTGGAGCAGATCATGGCCTTCCAGGTGCAGAATCCGACCCACAGCGTGGCCTTCTTCATCGATCTGGCCTTCGGCTTCTCCTGGACCTGGGCACAGGTCGCGGACTTCTCGCGCTTCGCCAAGACCGGTCGGGCGGCCACGGTGGGCAGTTGGCTGGGCCTGAACATCGGTCAGGGCTGGTTCATGCTGATCGGCGCCATCGGCACCATCGGCGTGGCGTTGCAGACCGGCAGCATCGACCCGAACAACTCCGATCCGAGCTCCACCCTGGCCACCCTGGGCCTGGGCCTGGTGTCCTTCCTGGTGCTGATCTTCGCCACCGTGAGCACCAACGTCACCGTGCTCTACGGTTCGGGCATGGGCCTGCTGGGCGCCTTCAAGAGCCTGACGCCGAAGAAGGCGCTGGCGATCATCGTGGTGCTGCAACTGGCGCTGTGCTTCGTACCGATGGCGTTCGACTCGTTCCTGCACTACTTCGAGTCGTTCCTCGGCGTGATCGGCGGCCTGTTCATCCCGCTGTGGACCATCATCCTGGTGGACTACTTCTGCGTGCGCGGCAAGCGTCTGTCCGATGCCGACCTGTTCGCCGAAGCCGGCGGGGCCTACTACGGCAGCACCGGCTGGAACGCGGCAGGGATCGCGTCGCTGACCCTGGGCTTTGCCGTGTACTTCGTCCTTGCCCACGGCTTCAAGGACATCGCCGCGCAGATCACCGCCAGCTTCCCGGCGATCGTGGTCTCCGGACTGGCCTACTGGCTGCTGGCCAAGAAAGCGGTGGTAGCCGTGCGCAGCGGGGTCGGGCAGAGCGCCTGACGACCTGTGCTGCTGAAGAATGCCGCTCCCCACCAGGGGCGCGGCATTTTACTTGCTGCCATCAACGCAAAACCCCGCACCAGGCGGGGCTGCGGATGACGCCCGAGCGCGCCTCAGGCGTCGCCGTCGCGCTGTACCGGCACGAACGGCCGCGGCCAGTTGAGCAGCTGGCTCGCCCTGGCCAGCTGGTCGCTGACCATCTCCAGCGCCTCGCTGCCGCGCTCGCCGCCGAGCACCTCGCCGATCAGGTGGTGCGCCTGATCCACCAGCTCGGCGATGGCGATGCGCTCCTGCGCGCGCCATTCCAGTTCCAGCTCCAGCGCCCGGTCCGCGGGCGCCGGGCTCCGCTCGCCGCCGCACTGGCCGCAGCATGCGCGCGGATCGTCTGGGTTCACATTGGTCTTGCAGTTCATTCGAAGTCCCTCTCCATCGTCGCTCGCCGTCGAGCCCAATCGCCCGCACAGTGTCGCCCGCGACGGCGAGGTGGCCGTTGACCTGCTTAACACTTCGCCCAGCCGGTCAGGCGCGGAAGCTTGATCCAGAGCAAGCCCGCGGCTTGGCGCCGCTGCTCGGGGGCCAGCGCCCGCGCTACTCCCGCCGGTCCACGCGGCGGAACACCTGCGCCTCGTACTTCGGATAGAGGTGGCTGACGCTGCGGATCAGCTCGAAGCGGGTCAGGCTGATGGCGGCGAAGCGCTCGGGGATGGGCGCGCGCATGGTCTCGTTCATGTCCAGGCCGGCGGCCACCGAGTCGCGCAGCAGGCCGTCGAGCCAGCCGAGGTAGTCGCGCATCTGCGCGAAGGGTTCGCGCCCCGTGGCGACCGGGCCGTGGCCGGGCACCAGCAGCTTGTAGGGCAGCTGCTCCAGCGCGGCCAGATCGGCCAGCCAGACGTCCAGCCCCGGGGTCTGCGGGGTGGTCAGGGCGCGCTGGTAGAACACCAGGTCGGCAGCGAACAGCACGC
Organism: Pseudomonas oryzae; assembly: GCF_900104805.1. Taxonomy (NCBI): domain Bacteria; kingdom Pseudomonadati; phylum Pseudomonadota; class Gammaproteobacteria; order Pseudomonadales; family Pseudomonadaceae; genus Pseudomonas; species Pseudomonas oryzae. The sequence goes on from NZ_LT629751.1 coordinate 3,040,035, forward strand.
CGGTGCTCTGGTCGAAGATCGCCAGGTCGGCGCCGGTGTGACCGCTGAAGGCCAGCAGCTGCAGGCGGTGGCCGCCGATCTCGCGCACGCCGGGCTCCAGCGTCTCGCCGGGCAGGACCAGTTCGGTGCCGCGCATCCAGTCGCCGAGCAGGCGGTACATGTTGTCGGCGAACGCCGGGCCCTGCTCGGCGAGCAGCTCGCGGGTGTGCGCCAGGGCGGCGATCGGCACATCGCTGAAGGCCTGGTTGCCGAACACGTGGTCGGGGTGGTGGTGGGTGTTGATCACCAGGGCGATCGGCTGCTCGGTGACCCGGGCGATGGCGGCGCGCAGCGCCTCGCCGTAGCGCTTGGAGATGCCGGTGTCGATCAGCACCACGCCGGCGTCGGTGACGATGAACGCGACGTTGACGATGTTGCCGCCGTTGGCCATCTCGAAATTGGCGGTGCTGCCCTCCACCAGCCAGGTGTCCTCGGCGATCTGCCGCGGCTTGAGGTCATAGGCCAGTTCGGCCGCGGCCAGCGGCAGGCTGAGGAAGATCGCCACGAGCATGCTCCAGAATCGCATGATGCCTCCTTTGCGGTGCAATGGGTGCGCATGCCGCACCCTACTGTTCTGCGCCCCGAACCGTAGGGTGTGCCACGCGCACCATCCGGCACCACGCTGACGGAACACTCAGAACGCCGCCTCGAATTCGTTGCCGTTGTTGTCGCGCAGCCACAGCTGCTGGCCGGCGTCCTTGTCGCCCAGTTGCAGGGTCAGGGTCGGGTTCTCGCTGACCGAGGGGTGCAGCTCCAGGTCGGCCAGCACCTCACCGCCGGCGCCGCGCAGTTCGGCGCGCTCGATGTAGAACTCGGGGATGCCGCCGGTCAGGCCGTTGTCCATCGGGTGGGCGATGCGCAGACGCAGGCGGCTGCCGTCGCCCTGGGCGAAACGCGCGCCGAACACCTCGCCGAGGTGCTCCTCCCAGCCGGCCTGGGCGCGCACCGCGCTCGGCGCGGTGCAGCCGCCGCCGGCGGCGTCGATGCGCGTCGAGCCGACGTGCCAGACGCCGTCGCGGGTCAGCACCGCGGCGCGCAGCGGGGTGGCCTGCTCGACGCGGATGTTGAGGGCGATGCGCGGCGCCACCGGCCCGCTGGGGAAGAAGGTGAAGATGTGCGGGATCGGGTTCAGTTCGGCCCAGGCGATGATGCGCACCACCTCCTGGCCGAGGGCGGTGGCGTCGATGCTGATCGGCACCTGACGCGAGTCCTCGGCGAACGGCGGCGCGCTGAGCACCACGCGCTCGTCGAACTCGTAGGGCGCCTCGCCGAGGAAGCGCGTCTGGTGGAAGCTCCACATCGCCGACTGCAGCGGGTCGGCCTCGCCGGCCCAGGCGGAGCTGCTCAGCAGCAGCCAGCCAAGGGCCAGGCCCATGCTCCGAATGGTCATGCCTTGCCTCCTTTCCCGTAGGGTGCGCCGTGCGCACCCAGACCTCTGCCGGTGCGCACGGCGCACCCTGGGTACTGATGCTGTCCTGGCTCCGGCGCGGGGAGCGTCCGCCGACGCGCCCACGCCGGAGCGGGGGCGCGAGCATCACTCGCCGCGGGTCTGCGCCTGCACCTCGCCCTCGTACAGCTCCGGCACCTCGTAGCGCAGGCCGTAGTTGGCGTAGATCTTCGCCAGCTCGCCGGAGCCGATCAGCTCGACCAGCCCGCCTTCCAGGGCGTAGGCCAGCTGGCGGTTGCTTTCGTGCACGGCCATGCCGATGTCCCACTGCTGGCGGCCCATCTCCGGGTAGGCGTTGTCGGCCGCCTTGAGCTGCGGATCGTGCGCCTCGTGCAGCAGCCAGTCGACCTCGCCGCGCATGGCCATCACCGCGTCCACCTCGCCCTTGCGCATGGCGGCGAAGGCCAGCGGCGGATTGGCGTAGTGGTGGGTATTGCGGCTCATCCGCCCGCCGAACACCGAGCTCATGTAGAACGACGGCACGCTCTCCAGCTCGACGCCGATCGGGTGGTAGCCGAACACCGCGACGCTGGGCACTTCCTTGAGCCGGCGGGTGTCGTGGGCCACCTGCCAGCGCTCGCGCTGGTAGGGGCCGAACATCACCACCAGCTCGTTGACCAGCTCGCCCAGCTCGTTGCGCTTGAACGAGAAGTTGCGGTCGTAGGGCACCCGCAGCATCACGTCGGCGAGCTGCTCGGGACGCAGGTAGTGGCCCTTCCAGATGAAGTTGCGCAGGTCGTCGTCGAGCTTCTCGCCCGGGGTGACCCACATCAGTTCCAGACGCAGGCCCTGGCTGTCGGCCAGCTTCTGCGCCAGCTCGACGTCGACGCCGCGCGCCTGGCCGTCCTGCTGGAAGCTGTAGGGGGGGAAGTCCTCGTACACCGCCACCTTGAGCACACCCGAGGCGACGATGTCATCGAACGGCCGGACCTGCGCCTGCGCGCCCTGGGCGAGCAGCAGCAGGCTTGCGAACACCAGGGCGAGCAGGCGCATGGCGGGTTACTCCGAAACGGCGACGCTTTCCAGGTAGGTGCGGATGGCCCACAGGGCTTCCTGGCTCAGGTAGTCGGCCATCTTCGGCATGTACACGCGACCGTCGCGCACCGCGCCGTTGATCACCCGCTCCTTGAACCACTCGTCGCCGTCGATGCCGGCATCGAGCATGCGCAGGTCGGGGGCGATGCCGCCGGAAACGGCGTCCAGGCCGTGGCAGCGGGCGCAGTTCTGGGTGTAGGCGGATTTGCCGATCTCCACGGCATGGGCATTCTTCTCATAGGGCGCGCGGTAGGGGTTCTCGTCGCGCCATTCGCTGCCCAGCTGCTCCAGGTCGCTGGTGTTCACCGCCTGCGGGGTGACGTCACCGTGAGCCATGACCTGGGAAGCGACACCGAGTGCCAGGGTAGCCAGCAGGGCGGGCAGGAATTTCTTGTTGTTCATGACGGAACCTCGTTTCGATGCGGTGCAAGGCGGTGCATTCCAGGACGCGGAATGCGTTGATCTCATCTTAGGGAGGCAGTGACCAGCGTCAGTATTCTGCTTTGGTGTCCGCAACCTACTCCCTTGGTAGGAGATGCCCCGGGAGGCCTCTGTCCCGCCCTCGGAACATGAAAACAAGCCATTGTTTCGAAAGGGATTTTTTCCCGGGTTCGGCGGGAAGCCTTCCCTATCGCGGCACGCCGACGCGGACCACCATCGGGGTGAGCGGCTGCCCAGGCAGCCTTCCACCACCCTTCAGGGAACCGCCCCATGACAACAAGAGAGACTCTGCCCTCCGCTGTGCGCCCGCTCGGTCGCGCCATCCACGGCCTGGTGCTGGCCGCCGGCCTGGGCCTCGGCCTACCGGCCCTGGCCAAGCCGGTCAGCTGGGAGGACATCGCCAACGACCACCTCACCACCGCCGACGTGCTGCAGTACGGCATGGGCACCAGCGCCCAACGCTACAGCCCGCTGGCGCAGGTCAACTCAGGCAACGTGTTCAAGCTGACCCCGGCCTGGTCCTACTCCTTCGGCGACGAGAAGCAGCGCGGCCAGGAGTCCCAGGCCATCGTTCACGACGGGGTGATCTACGTCACCGGCTCCTATTCGCGGGTGTTCGCCATCGACGCGCGTACCGGCAAGCGCAAGTGGACCTACAGCCACCGCCTGCCCGACGACATCCGCCCGTGCTGCGACGTGGTCAACCGCGGCGCCGCCATCTACGGCGACAAGATCTACTTCGGCACCCTCGACGCCGCGGTGGTCGCGCTGAACAAGGACACCGGCAAGGTGGTGTGGAAGAAGAAGTTCGGCGACCACGGCGCCGGCTACACCATGACCGGCGCGCCGACCATCGTGAAGGACCAGAAGACCGGCAAGGTCATGCTGATCCACGGCAGCTCCGGTGACGAGTTCGGCGTGGTCGGCCAGCTGTTCGCCCGCGATCCGGACACCGGCGAGGAAATCTGGATGCGCCCGTTCGTCGAGGGCCACATGGGCCGTCTGAACGGCAAGGAGAGCACCCCGACCGGCGACGTCAAGGCGCCGTCCTGGCCGGACGATCCCAAGTCGCCGACCGGCAAGAAGGAAGCCTGGAGCCACGGCGGCGGCGCGCCCTGGCAGAGCGCCAGCTTCGACCCGGCGACCAACACCATCATCGTCGGCGCCGGCAACCCGGCGCCGTGGAACGGCTGGGCGCGCACCAGCGAGGGCGGCGATCCGAAGGACTACGACAGCCTGTACACCTCCGGCCAGGTCGGCGTCGACCCGAGCACCGGCGAGGTGAAGTGGTTCTACCAGCACACCCCCAACGACGCCTGGGACTTCTCCGGCAACAACGAGCTGGTGCTGTTCGACTACCAGGACAAGGCCGGCAAGACCGTCAAGGCCACCGCCCACGCCGACCGCAACGGCTTCTTCTACGTGGTCGACCGCGCCAACGGCAAGCTGCAGAACGCCTTCCCGTTCGTCGACAACATCACCTGGGCCAGCCACATCGACCTCAAGACCGGTCGCCCGGTGGAGGTCGAGGGCCAGCGTCCGCCGCTGCCGGAACCGGGCGAGAAGCACGGCAAGCCGGTCGAGGTCTCGCCGCCGTTCCTCGGCGGCAAGAACTGGAACCCGATGGCCTACAGCCAGGACACCGGGCTGTTCTACGTGCCGGCCAACCACTGGAAGGAGGACTACTGGACCGAGGAGGTCACCTACAAGAAGGGCTCCGCCTACCTCGGCCAGGGCTTCCGCATCAAGCGCATGTACGACGACCACGTCGGCATCCTGCGCGCGATGAACCCGACCACCGGCAAGGTGGCCTGGGAGCACAAGGAGAAGCTGCCGCTGTGGGCCGGCGTGCTGGCCACCAAGGGCAACCTGGTGTTCACCGGCACCGGCGACGGCCTGTTCAAGGCCTTCGACGCCAGGACCGGCAAGGAGCTGTGGCAGTTCAACGTCGGCACCGGGATCATCTCGCCGCCGATCACCTGGGAAATGGATGGCGAGCAGTACATCGGCGTGACCGCCGGCTACGGCGGCGCGGTACCGCTGTGGGGCGGCGACATGGCCGAGCTGACCAAACCGGTCGCCCAGGGCGGCTCGTTCTGGGTGTTCAAGCTGCCGAGCTGGGACAGCAAGACCGCCCAGCGCTGAGGACCTGGCAGGAAAAACCGGGCGTCTCTCCGCCGCCCGGCTTCTGGCGGGGGCGCCCGGTGCGTCCCCGTCCTTTTTCCGCTCACCGCCCGTAGGGTGCGCCGTGCGCACCTCCCCTCTTCATGGTGCGCACGGCGCACCCTACAGGAATGCTGCCATGAGTCCTCTTCTGCTTCTGCCGCTCGCCCTGCTGTCCCTTGCCAGCCATGCCCACGCCGACGACGACGGCGTCACCGTGATCAACGGCTGCCGCCTGCAGGCGGAAAGCCGCTGCCCCGGCGCCGACCTGCGCGGCGCCGATCTGCGTCATCTGGACCTGCGCCGGATCGATCTGTCCGGCGCCGACCTCTCCGGCGCCGACCTGCGCCACGCCAGGCTCGACCTCGCCAACCTGGAGAAGGCCAGGCTGACCAAGGCCGATCTGACCCGCGCCAGCCTGCAGCAGGCAAACCTGCGCCTGGCCGACTTTTCCGGCGCCCGGCTGGTGGCGATCAACGGTTGGGCCGCGCACGGCCAGGCCGCGCGCTTCACCGGTGCCGACCTCTCCGCCGCCAACCTGGAATTCGCCCGCCTGTCCGCGGCGCGCCTGCACGACGCCAACCTCAGCGCCGCCAACCTGGAGATGGCCTGGCTGAGCAAGGCCGACTTCAAGGGCGCCACCCTGCGCGACGCCAACCTGCAGGAAGCCAAGATCAACGACGCCAATCTGGAAAACGTCGACCTCAGCGGCGCCCGGCGCCACTACGCCACCTTCCAGGGCACCAACATGGAAGGCTGCAGGGAGTGCCCGCTGGATTGGGAGAAGTGAGAGAGAACCGGATTTGTAGGGGCGAATTCATTCGCCAGATACCTCGCAAAGGCGAATGAATTCACCCCTACAGGCTCGACACTCAGACGCAGCGGCGTAGGGTTGGCAACTCGCGCAGCGATTGCCTACCAACCGGGCTGCGGCACGGGAAGCGGGAGATAACCGCTGCGCGGGTTTTCTACCCTACGGCCCTGTCCTGCGGCCTGCCCTACGCCCCCGCCTGCCCCACCCGCAGCAGCCCGGTATCGATGGCCAGGTGCACCAGCTCGCCCTGGCTGGCGACCTGCAGCTTGTTCTTCAGCAGGGTCTGGTAGTTGGACACCGTCTTGGCGCTGATGCACAGCTTCTCGGCGATCTGCCGCAGGCCGACGCCGCGGGCGAGCATCACGAAGATCTCCAGCTCGCGCTGGGTCATGCCGCGCAGGCGCGGGTCCTGGTCGTCCTGGCCGGCGCAGGCCAGCGCGGTGGCCAGGCCGTGCTCGAGGTAGGTCTGCCCGGCCAGCACCTTGCGCACCGCCTCGAGCAGCACCTGCGGCGCCGCGCACTTGGTCAGGTAGCCGCAGGCCCCGGCCTCCAGCGCCTTGCGCACCACCGGCAGCTCGTCGTGCATGCTGAAGAACAGCACGCGCAGCCCGGCGTGGCGCGCCAGCAGGCGCCGCGCGGTCTCCAGGCCGCTGATGCCGGGCAGGCCGACATCGAGGATCAAGAGGTCCGGGCAGCCGCGAGCCACCAGCTGGATGGCCTCCTCGCCGCTGGTCGCCTCGCTCACACTCACGTCATCGAGCAGGGTCGCCAGCAGGCTGGCGTAGCCCTGGCGCACCACCGCATGGTCGTCGACTATCAGGATGTGCATGTCGTCCACTCCCGCCATGGAATCTCCACGCACAGGCGCAGGCCGCTAGGCGCGACGCCGTGCAGTTGCAGGGCGGCGCCGAGGCAGCGCGCCCTCTCGCGCATCGAGCGCAGGCCGACGCCCTCGCGCAGGTTGGTCGGCAGGCCGCGACCGTCGTCGCACACTTCCAGGCGCAGCAGCGCGCCACGGCAGCTCAGGACCACCCGCACCCGACTGGCGCCGGCATGCCGGGCGACGTTGGTCAGCGCCTCCTGCAGCAGGCGGTAGACGTGGGCGCGCGCCTCGTCGTCCAGCCGCGGCAGCGGCGCGTCCAACTCCAGTTCGCAGGCAATGCCCTGCTGCGCCTGCCACTGCTCGACGAGCTGGCGCGCCGCCTCGCCGAGGCCCAGGCGCTCCAGCACCACCGGATAGAGATCGCGCACCAGACTGCGGAAGCTCTGCTGCATCTGCTCGCCGTTGTCCTGCAGGCGCCGGCTGATCGCCTCGACCTGCGCCGGCGACTCGCGGCAGGCGTCGAGCAGGTAGAGCTGGGCGCGCATGCCGGCGAGGATCTGGCCGAGGTCGTCGTGCAGGGTCTGCGCCAGACGGGTACGTTCACGCTCCTGGGTGGCCAGCAGCGCGGCGGTCAGCGTCTGGTTGTCGGCACCGGCCTGCTGCAGGGCCTGGGCCATGGCGTTGACCTGGCCGGCCAGCCGCCGCGCCTCGGGCTGCGCATAATCGGGCAGACGGGTGTCCAGCGCGCCGCCGGCGATGCCCTGCAGGGCGCGCAGGATGTCGGTGAGCAGATCGAGGCCGCGGCGTACCAGCCAGGCGCTGGTGCCCAGGCACAGCAGCCAGGCGCCGGCGAACAGCGCCAGCAGCTGCAGCAGCGACTCCCACACCTCCTCCAGTTCGTCGGCGGGACTGACGCGGATGCTCAGCGCCCGCCCGTCGACCAGCGCCACGCGGTACACCGGCAGGTCGGCGAAGCGCCCGGCCAGCCAGGCGCCCAGCGGGTTGCCGCCCAGCGGGTTGCCGCCCTGTGGATCGCCGGCCGGCAGGTTGTCCGGCGCGGAGGTGGCGGCGCCGTCGCCCCAGTCCAGTTCGAGATGGCGCAGGTTGGCAGTCAGGCTCGCGTCGAGCAGCGCCGGATCGTCCGCCGCGCGCAGGGCGAGGAAACGCGCCACGCTGTCGGCCGCTTGCAGCTCGCGGCGGATGTCCAGCTCAGCCTGGCGCAGCAGCAGCGCCAGGCAGACCAGCAGTACGGCGAGGAACAGGCCGCTGACCAGCAGGCTGGCGCGCCCCAGAGCGGAAAGCGGCGCAGTCATGATTGAACTCTCCGAAGGCGCAGAGCCTGTTCACGATCTTGCGAGCCGAGGCCAGACAAGACCTCGGCAACCCAGCGGAGTCGCGAGCCCTGCGGGCCAGCCTGTGGCTGTCACTCCGCAGCGCTGTGCTTCAACGCAGCATGGCTGACGCACAGCTGATCCAGGACCGGCTCTCAGCGCACCACGAACACGCCGAGCATGCCCTTGCCTTCCAGGCCCTTGGCATAGAAGCGGTACTTGCCCGGCTTGATCGGCACGAAGAAGATCTCGGCCTCGCCGGCGTCCTCGAACTCCAGCTCGTTGAGGGTGGTCGCCTTGACCTCGACGCCACCGGCCTCGACCTTGCGCAGGTAGATGGCGCTGGCGAATTCCGGCGCCTGGAAGGCGTACTCCTTGCGCCCGCTGGCGATGATCTTCAGCTGGTAGGCCTTTCCGGTCTCCAGCTGATACTCGGTGCGCGACAGGCTGTAGTCGCTGGCTTCCGAGCCGAGCACCAGGTCGGGCAGCGCCTCGGTGCGGCGGGTCAGGTCGCCGGCGGCCTGCACGGGATCGAAGCCGATCATGCCGAGGATCAGCAGGACGGGCAGGGCCAGGGTTCTGAGCGGGGACATGGGCAAGGCTCCTGTAGTTGTTGTTCTTGCAGCCCATGCTAAGAGCTGCCCCCAGCGGCCGAATCAGTACCTTGGTACCGGTCCGGCGGTACTTTCTGCATATTTGCCAGCTCCGCCACCCTTCCTAAGCTGGCAGCAACCCCATCGGAGGCTGCCATGCGTACCTTGCTGCCCTGCCTGTTCACCGCCCTCGGCCTGCTCGCCGCCGGCCCGGCCAGCGCCGATCTGGAAGTGCGCATCGGTTATCTGGGCTATACCCCGGATCGCGGCCCGGTGCTGTCCAACGTCATCCCCGAGCCGACCGACGCCGGCCGACGCGGCGCCGAGCTGGCCATCGAGGACAGCAACAGTACCGGACGCTTCCTCAAGCACAGCTACCGCCTGGACAGCGCGGAGGCCGCGACCCCGGCGGCGCTGCTCGAACAGGCGCGCGCCCTGCACGCCAGCGGCCTGCGCCTGTTCGTGGTCAACGCCCCGGCCGACAGCCTGCGCCAGCTGGCCGCGGCCCTGCCGGACAGCCTGCTGCTCAACGCCGGCAGCGCCGACGACAGCCTGCGCACCGACGCCTGCGCCACCAACCTGCTGCACACCCTCCCCAGCCGCGCCATGCTCGCCGACGCCCTCGGCCAGTTCCTCGCCGTGCGCAAGTGGAACCGCGCCCTCCTGATCCCCGGCCCGACCGCCGACGACCAGGCCTACGCCGACGCCCTGCGCCGCGCCGCCAAGCGCTTCGGGGTGAAGATCGTCGCCGAGAAGCCGTGGAGCTTCGACAACGACCAGCGGCGCAGCGCCCAGGCCGAGATGCCGCTGTTCACCCAGACCGCCGAGTACGACGTGGTGCTGGTCGCCGACGAGCGCGGCGATTTCGGCGAGTACGTGCCCTACCACACCTGGTACCCGCGCCCGGTGGCCGGCACCCAGGGCCTGACCCCGACCGGCTGGCACAAGACGGTGGAAACCTACGGCGCCGCCCAGCTGCAGAAGCGCTTCGAGGAGCACGCCGGGCGCTGGATGAACGACCGCGACTTCGCCGCCTGGATCGCCGTGCGCAGCCTCGCCAGCGCGGCGAACAAGCTCAAGAGCAGCGACCCCGCGGCGATCCGCCAGCTGGCGCTGTCCGACCAGCTGCCGCTGGACGGCTTCAAGGGCCGCAAACTGAGCTTCCGCGCCTGGAACGGCCAGCTGCGCCAGCCGATTCCCGTGGTCCACCCGCGCGCGCTGGTCACCACCTCGCCGCAGGACGGCTTCCTGCACCCGGTCACCGACCTCGACAGCCTGGGCTTCGACCGCCCGGAAAGCCGCTGTCGCCTCAACGAGAAGGATCTCTGAGCCATGCGCTATCTCTGGCTTCCCCTGCTGCTGTGCAGCCCCCTGGCCCTGGCCCAGGAAACCAGCGACCTGAGCTACGAGGCGTACATCGATAGCGACAAGCGCATCAAGTGCCTGTACGGCTACGCCGCCGAGAAGACCGGCAACCATGCGGCGGCCATGCAGATCTTCGGCGACTGCATCGAGCGCTGGAACGACGTCTACTCGATGATATGGCTGGCGCAGATGTACGAATCCGGCTCCGGCATGCCGGTCGACCTGGCCAAGTCCGCCGAGCTGATACGCCGGGGCGCCACGCAGCCGGATGACGCGCCCTACGTCAGCCTGGCCCGCTACCACTGGGGCGCGGCCCTGACCGAAGGCCGCGGCGTACCCGCCGACCCGCTGGAGGGCCGCCGCTGGCTCGAGAAATCGGCCGCGGCCGGCGAGAGCGAGGCCATCAGCTATCTGCAGCGCCTGGCCACGGATGCCGCCGCCCCCCGCCAATGACAAAAAGAAGGTAGACATCCCATGCACAAGTCCCGCCTTGCCCACCTGATCGCCGCCCCGCTGCTGCTCGCCGCCGGCAGCAGCTTCGCCGCCACCGCCTACGTGTCCAACGAGAAGGACAACAACCTCAGCGTGATCGACCTCGACAAGCTGGAGACGGTGGCGACCATCGACGTCGGCATGCGTCCGCGCGGTCTGGCGCTATCCCACGACAACAAGCTGCTGTACATCTGCGCCAGCGACTCCGACCGCGTGCAGGTGATGGACCTGGCCACGCGCAAGATCGTCAAGGAGCTGCCCTCCGGCGCCGACCCCGAGCAGTTCGCCCTGCACCCCAACAACCGGTGGCTGTACATCTCCAACGAGGACGATGCGCTGGTCACCGTGGTCGACGTCGACAGCGAGCAGGTGCTCGGCCAGATCGACGTCGGCGTCGAGCCGGAAGGCATGGCGGTCAGCCCGGACGGCAAGTGGGCGGTGAACACCAGCGAAACCACCAGCATGCTGCACTGGATCGACACCGCCACCAACCAGCTGGTCGACAACACCCAGGTCGACCAGCGCCCGCGCCACGTCGAGTTCAGCCAGGACGGCAAGTGGCTGTGGGCCTCGGCGGAGATCGGCGGCACGGTGACGGTGATCGACGTCGCCACCCGCCAGCCGGTGAAGACCCTGACCTTCGCCATCAAGGGCGTGCATCCGGACAAGGTGCAGCCAGTGGGGGTCAAGCTGACCGCGGATGGCAAGTACGCCTTCGTTGCCCTCGGCCCGGCCAACCACGTGGCGGTGGTGGATGCCAGGACCTACGAGGTGCTCGACTACCTGCTGGTCGGCCGCCGCGTCTGGCACATGGCCTTCACCCCCGGCGAGCAGCAGCTGCTGACCACCAACGGGGTCAGCGGCGACGTCTCGGTGATCGACGTGGCCAGCCGCAAGGTCACCAAGTCGATCAAGGTCGGCCGCTACCCGTGGGGCGTGGTGGTGACGCCATGATCGGCCTCGAGGTGAAGGGCGTGAGCTTCGCCTACGGCGCGCGCCAGGCGCTGGCCGGGCTGGACTTCAGCCTGGCGCCGGGGCGCTTCAACGCCCTGCTCGGCCCCAACGGCGCCGGCAAGTCGACCCTGATCGCCCTGCTCACCCGCCTCTACGAGCTGCAGGAGGGCGACATCCGCATCGGCGACTGCTCGATCCGCCAGCAGCCGCGCCGCGCGCTGGCGCAGATCGGCGTGGTGTTCCAGCAGAGCACCCTCGACCTCGACCTCTCGGTGGAACAGAACCTGCGCTACCACGCCGCCCTGCACGGCCTGCCGCGCGGCGTGGCGGCCGAGCGTATCGAGCTGGAACTGGCCCGCCAGCAGCTCACCGAACGCCGCCGCGAGCCGGTACGCGCGCTCAACGGCGGCCACCGCCGGCGGGTGGAGATCGCCCGCGCGCTGCTGCACAGGCCGCAACTGCTGCTGCTCGACGAGGCCAGCGCCGGCCTCGACCCGGCCAGCCGCCAGGCGCTCAATCGGCACGTGCGCCGGCTGTGCGCCGAGGACGGCCTCACTGTGCTGTGGACCACCCACCTGTTCGACGAGGTGCAGGCCGACGACCCGCTGCTGATCCTCCATCGCGGCCGCCTGGTGGCACGCGGCACCGCGGCCAGCCTGGCCGCTGAAGGCGAAGACCTGGCGGCCAGCTTCGCGCGGCTGACGGAGGTGGCGGCATGACTACCGGCACGCACGCCCTGCGTAGGGTGCGCCCTGCGCACCAGCGGCCACCCGCGGACCCTCGGTGCGCACGGCGCACCCTACCGAGCCCCACCCATGCCCGCCTTTCTGGAATGCCTGCGCGGCATCGTGCTGCGCTTCGGCCAGCGCCCTGCGCACCAGCCGACGCAGGTCGCGGCATGAAGAGCCCCTCGCTGTGCGCAGACATGCCGCATGGTCGTAGGGTGCGCCCTGCGCACCAGCGGCCGAGCCGTAGACCATCGGTGCGCACCGCGCCCCCTACCGAGACCCGCCCATGACCGCCTACCTGGAATGCCTGCGCGGCATCGTGCTGCGCGAATGGCTGCGCTTCGTCCAGCAGCGCTCGCGCTTTCTCAGCGCGCTGGTGCGCCCGCTGCTGTGGCTGCTGGTGTTCGCCGCCGGTTTCCGCGCGGCGCTGGGCATCGCCATCATCGAGCCCTACGACACCTACATCACCTACGAGACCTACATAGTCCCGGGCCTGGCCTGCATGATCCTGCTGTTCAACGGCATGCAGGGCTCGCTGTCGATGGTCTACGACCGCGAGATGGGCAGCATGCGCGTGCTGCTGATGAGCCCGCTGCCGCGGCCGTTCCTGCTCGCCGCCAAGCTGCTGGCCACCAGCCTGCTGTCGCTGCTGCAGGTCTACGCCTTCCTCGCCATCGCCTGGCTGTACGGCGTGCAGCCGCCGGCCTGGGGGCTGCTCTACGCCCTGCCGGCGCTCTTGCTCGCCGCGCTGATGCTGGCGGCGCTCGGCCTGCTGCTGTCCAACGGCATCCGCCAGCTGGAGAACTTCGCCGGAGTGATGAACTTCGTGATCTTCCCGCTGTTCTTCCTGTCCTCGGCGCTCTACCCGCTGTGGAAGATGCGCGAGGCCAGCGAATGGCTGTACTGGCTGTGCGCGCTCAACCCGTTCAGCCACGCCGTCGAGCTGGTGCGCTTCGCCCTCTACGAGCGCCTGAGCGTCACCGCCCTGCTGGTCTGCCTGGGCGTCACCGCGCTGTGCAGCGTGCTCGCCGTGCTGACCTTCAACCCCCAGCATGCCGCCTTGCGGCGCAATGCCTGAGGCGCGCGGGGGCGCCATGCCCCCGCCGCCGGTCGGACTTTTTCCGCGAATTACTACTTTGGTACTGCCTATCGCCCTCCATCGCAGGATTCCCAAAGCATTGCGCCTGAACGATAAATAGTCGCAAACAACAAGGGGAACCCCCGCCATGTCGCGACTGCTCGCCGCCGTGCTCTGTCTGCTGCTGCTGTTCGCCCTGCTGCCCGCCCGAGCCGGCGAGGAGCAGCTGTTCTCCGTCGACGGCTATCGCCTGGACCGCTACCGCAGCCCCACGCCGACCAGCGTCGAGGGCGCGCAGACCATCGACACCCTCACCCTGCAGCGCATGCTCGAAAGCAGCCAGCCGCCGCTGCTGATCGACGTGTTCCGCCGCCCCTGGCTGCACGGCCAGTTCGTCGGCGACGAGCCGCACCAGAACATCCCCGGCAGCCTGTGGCTGGCCAACGTCGGCGAGGGCCGGCTGGAAGCGCAATGGCAGGACTACTTCGCCCACTACCTCGACCAAGCCAGCGGCGGCGACCGCGCCCGGGCGCTGGTGCTCTACTGCAAGTCCGACTGCTGGCTGTCGTGGAACGCCAGCAGGCGTGCCGCCGCGCTGGGCTATACCCGGCTGTACTGGTACCGTGACGGTATCGATGCCTGGCAGCAGGCCGGCCTGCCGGTGCAGGACGCCACCCCCGCGCCGCTGCCTTGAGCGCCACTCCATCGACAACGACAAGAATCCAGGTGAAGCCCATGTACAAGATCCTGATCGCCGATGACCACCCGCTGTTCCGCGAGGCCATCCACAACGTCATCGCCGACGGCTTCCCGGACAGCGAGGTGATGGAAACCTCCGACCTCGACAGCGCGCTCGTCCTGACCCAGGAGCACGACGACCTCGACCTGATCCTGCTCGACCTGAACATGCCGGGCATGCACGGCCTCAACGGCCTGATCACCCTGCGCAACGAGGCGCCGACCATCCCGGTGGTGATCGTCTCCGCCGAGGAGGACAAGCAGATCGTCCTGCAGGCCATCACCTACGGCGCGGTCGGCTTCATCACCAAGTCCTCGCCGCGCGCGCAGATGACCGAGGCCATCGAGCAGATCCTCAACGGCAACGTCTACCTGCCCTCGGACATCATCCGCGCCAGCAAGCAGACCCCGCGCCGCGCCAGCCACGAGGAACCGGGCATCCCGCCGGAACTGCTGCAGGCGCTGACCCGCAAGCAGCTGCTGGTGCTCGAACGCATGACCAAGGGCGAGTCCAACAAGCAGATCGCCTACAACCTCGACATCGCCGAAACCACGGTCAAGGCCCACGTCTCCGCCATCCTGCGCAAGCTCGGCGTGCACAACCGCGTGCAGGCCATCCTCAGCGCCGGCGACATCGACTTCAGCGCCTACCTGCGCCGCTGAGCCCCCACCCTGCCTGCCGCCCACAGGGAAGTGGGCCACCTGCCAGCCGTGGCCGCTCCGCCGCCCGATTCCGCTACCCCGCCTCTTGAACTAGGCTGAAACTGTGGCGCCGACCACCGCGGGCGCCAACCTGCACGGGTAGCGCGGCCATGCGCGTGATAGCGAACATCGACGTCCCGGAACTCGCTCCGGCGATCGACTTCTACCGCAACGCTCTGGGCCTGCAGCTGGGGCGCATCCTCGACGACGACGTCGCGGAACTGCTCGGCGCAGGCATCACCCTCTGTCTGCTGCGCCACGCCGCCAGCTCGCCGCCCGTGAAAACGCTGCCGCTGCAACGCCATTACGCTCGGCACTGGACACCCGTGCACCTGGACTTCGTGGTGGACGATCTCGCCGCCGCCACGCAACGGGCACTGGCCGCCGGGGCAGTGCAGGAAAGCGCCTGTGTCGAGTGGCGGGGCTCGAAATGCATCAGCTTCGCCGACCCCTTCGGCCACGGCTTCTGCCTGATCGAGTTTGCCGGGGAGACCTACGCCCTCGACAGCGCCTGACCTTGCGCGCCCCGCAGGGTGAGCCACGCGCACCATCCATGCCTCACTCGCCGAAAGCGCCGCAGGACTCGGCCTCGATGCCCCAGTCGGCGGGATAGCGCCCCTCACGCACCAGCCGATGAAAACTCGACCACGGCCAGTCGACGACCCGCGCCACCAGGCCATGCCGCACAGGATTCCAGTGCAGGTAATCCAAGTGCCGCCGATAGTCGTCCTCGTCGCGGATCAGGTGCTCCCAGAAACGCCGCTGCCAGATCCCGCGCTCGCCGCGCAGCTGGCGGCTCAGGCTGAGCGCGCCACTCCCCGGGCAGTCCTGGCTGACCTTACGCTTGATCATCGACCAGCGGCGACCGAAATCGGCGTCATCCGCCGGCAGTTGCCAGAGGCAATGCAGGTGGTCGGGCAGCAACACCCAGCCGTGGATGACGAACGGATGGCGCTGACGCACCTCCTGGATCGCCCGGCGCAGGCTCAGGCGCATCCCGGGTCGGATCAGCAGTGGGCGGCGCTCGTGAGTGACCACGGTGAAGAAATACAGCGCTCCCGCCTCCCGGGAGCGGCGATATTCGGACATTCCCTGTCCCTCGTCTGGCCCATGTCGGCGGCCAGCATAGGAACAGCGCGCCGTCCCATGCCGTGACGGTGCGCACGGCGCACCCTACAGAAGCAGCCGCCCCGTAGGGTGCTCCACGCGCACCGCAAGCCTGCAGCGGATGACGCCGGCGGAGGAATCCGCGCGAGCCAGCGCGCCGCTCAGTCCGCCGCGAAGCAGTACAGCAGCCCCGCGCCGCCCGACGAGGCCAGCGCCGCGGTGCCGCAACCGCCGCGCGACAGGTGCGAGGAGTTCCACGAACGCGCCGCGGCGCTGTCGTCCAGGCCGCGGCGGTCGTGGTGGCCGACCATGGCCGCGCCAGTGGTGCTGCTGGTCCAGTTGCCGCAGGTACGGTCCTCGTCGCCGGCAAAGGCGGTGCCGTCCGGCTGCGAGCCGGTGAGGATGTCGTGCATGTTGGGCGCATCGCCGCGGCCCTTGACCGGCAGGCCGCGCTCGTCCAACCCAGTCTCCTTGGTCAGGTTGTTGTCGCCATGCAGCTGCGCGACATCCTCGGCGATCAGCACACCCCTGGCGTTGTGCCAAGGCCCCGTGCCGATGCGCTCACGGGCGTGGACCGCCGGCTGGCCGTCGCGGGCGCTGGCGCTGAGGTAGGCACGCCAGGTATGGCCGCCGGCCCCGGCCGCCTCGGCGAGCTGCTGGCAATGCGCATCGGCACCGGCCAGGCCGCCGAGGTCGGCGCCCTGGCCGGTGCCGACGCTGGTGACGAAGAAGGTCATGGCGGGTTGCTCGGCGTGCACGGCGACACTGCAGGCCATAGCCAGCGCGGCGCAGGCCGCCTGGCGGGTGAGACGGTTCGGGAACATGGGCAGCTTCTCCTGTGGATAAGTGCACCATCCCTGGACGGTGGGAGATGACCTGTTCAGCCTAGCCGAGAGCGCGAGCCGCGCCGCACCTAACCCTACCCCCTTCCCCGCTCCAGCAGATGGCTCATCGCCGTCTTCAGCTTCATCGGCCGCACCGGCTTGTGCATCAGCACGTGGCCGAGATCGCGCATCTGCTGCTTGAGGTCGTTGCTGTAGTTGGCGGTGATCATCAGCACCGGCAGCTGCGCGCTGCGCCGGGCGTTGAGTTCCTGGACCAGCTCGGCGCCGGTGTGGCCGTTGTCCAGGTGGTAGTCGACGATCAGCAGGTCCGCCGTGCCGCCGACGGTATCGACCTGGCGGGCGAGGTCGTCGCCGGACAGCGCGGTGACCACCTGGCAGCCCCAGCCCTCCAGCAGGGTGCGCATGCCGGCGCAGATCGCCGCGTCGTTGTCGACCACCCACAGCCGCGCGCCGCGCAGGTGTTCGCCGGGCGGCGGCGGCAGTTCGCTCTGCTCGCGCGGGCGCACCACGTTGCGCGCGTAGGGCACCTCCACGGCGAAGCAGGAGCCGTAGCCCTCGCGCGAGTGCACACGGATGCGGTGGCCGAGCATGCGCACGATCTTGTCGACGATGGCCAGGCCCAGGCCCAGGCCGCGGTCCTGGGTGGCGCGCACCGGGGCGCCGCGCTTGAACTCCTGGAAGATCTCCTCGCGCTTGTCCTCGGCGATGCCGGCGCCGGTGTCCCACACCTCGATCGACAGCCCGCCCGCGCGGCGTCGGCAGCCGAGCAGCACGCGGCCCGTGGCGGTGTAGCGGATGGCGTTGCTGAGGAAGTTGCGCAGCACCCGCGCCAGCAGCTGCATGTCGCTCTTGACCAGCGCCGAGCTGGGCACGAAGTCGAGGGTGAGGCCCTCGCTGGCGGCGATCTGCCGGTATTCGGCGGCGAGGTTGTCGAGCAGGTCGGCGACGGCGAAGGCGCCGACGTCGGGCTTGATCACCCCGGCGTCGAGCTTGGAGACGTCGACCAGGGTGCCGAGCAGGCTCTCCACGTCCTCCAGCGAGTTGCTGACGTTGCGCACCAGCCCGGCGCCGGGCGCCGGGATCGGCTGTTCGAGCAGCGCGCTGGTGAACAGCCGCGCGGCGTTGAGCGGCTGCAGGAGGTCGTGGCTGACCGCGGCGAGGAACTTGGTCTTCGACAGGTTGGCCTGCTCGGCCTCGCGCTTGGCCTCGCGCAGGCGCGCCTCGGCGCGGGCGCGCTCGGCGATCTCGTCGCGCAGCTGGCTGTTCACCGCGGTCAGCTCGGCGGTGCGCTCGCGCACGCGCTTCTCGAGGTTCTGGTAGGCCTGGTGCAGCGCCTCGGCGGTGCGCCGGCGCTCGGTGATGTCGCGGATCAGCACGAAGATGCCGAGCACCTCGCCGCCCGGCTGGCGGTTGGGCACGTAGGAACGCAGCATGTAGCGCTCCTGGCCATTGAGGTTGCGCTCGGCCACCTCGAAGGTGACGCACTCGCCGGCGAAGGCGCGCTCGATGTACGGCTCGAGCAGGCGGTAGTGCTCGTCGCTATGCACCTCGTGGATGCTCTGGCCGAGCATCGCGCCGCGCGGCCAGCTGTACCACTCGTCGTAGACCTTGTTGGTGAACTCGTAGGTCAGCTCGCGGCTGATGTAGGCGATCAGCGCCGGCACCTGGTCGGTGATCAGGCGCACCCAGCGCTCGCTCTCGCGCAGGGTCTCGGCGTAGTGGTGGCGCTCGGTGATGTCGGTGTAGGTGTTGACGAAGCCGCCGGCCGGCATCGGGTGGGTGCGGATCTCCAGCACCCGGCCGTCGGCCAGGCGCTGCTCGCGCTCGAGCAGCGGGCGGCCGCCGGCGTCTCGGCTGGCCGGGGTGAGCAGGGCCACCTCGCTGCTCGCCATCACCTCGGCGAACGGCAGGTGCGGCTCCATCGGCGCCAGGCCGGTGAGCTCGAGGAAACGGCCGTTCCACAGCTCCAGTTCGCCCTCGGCGTTGATCACCGCGACGCCCTGGGACAGGTTGTCCATGGTGCGCTGCAGCAGGCGCGACTTCTGCGCCACCGCCTGCTCGCGGCGCACGGTCTCGTTGAGCTTCACCTCGGTGATGTCGATGTAGAGGATCACCAGGCCGCCCTCGCGGGTCGGCCGCTCGCTGACCTGCACCCAGCGGCCGTCGTGCAGGCGGTAGATCGGGCGCTGCTGGTCGGCGCCGCCGTGCGTCTCGACCACCAGGCCGGAGCTGATCGCCAGGCGGCGCATCTCGGTGAGGCGCATGCCGCGGCGGATGCGGCTGTGCATGTCGCCCCACAGCGCCCGGAAGCGGCGGTTGCACAGCAGCAGGCGCTGTTCGGCGTCGAACAGCACGAAGGCATCGGAGATGCTCTCGATGGCGTCGATCAGGTGCTGGTGGGCGGTCTCGGCGCGGCCGCGCGCCTCGCTGAGCAGCGCGTTGCTGGTGCGCAGCTCGGTCATCGCCCGGTTCAGCGCGTCGGTGCGCTCGCGCACCTGCTCGGCGAGCACCACCGAGTGCTGGAAGGCGGCGTAGGACTCGGCGCCCTGCGGCCCGGAGGTCTCGACGCGCTCGATCAGCGCGGCGTTGATCCGCTCCAGCTTGGCGTTGCGCGCCGCCAGCTCGGCGAGCTGCGCGCGCAGTTCAGCGACACAGGCCCCGTCCGGGTCGGCCGATGGCGACGCCGGTGAAGGTCTGGTTGATGTGCATGCCATTGAACTGCTCCCCGTAGGTGTTGAAGCCGATCACCCGCTGGCGCACCAGCAGGCCGGCGGTGTCGGCGACCATGCCGCGCGCCTCCACCTCCATGCGGCGCAGGAAACAGTCGCAGCCGATGGTCAGCAGCAGCGGCCCGAGGCGCTGCTGCAGACCGTCGAACAGCGCCTGCAGGTTGGGCAACAAGGGACCGGGCTGCATGGCGGTGAGGACGATGCCGTTCTCCACCGCGCAGTAGAAGGTCAGGCTCAGGTCGGCGTTGACCCGCTGGATCGAGCGCACGTAGTACTGCTCGCCGAGGCGCACCGCCAGCGGGTGCAGGGCGAAGGTCGGCAGGTCGAGCTGCTGCGGGTCGACGCCGAGCAGGCGGGCGTACTCCAGCGCCGCCGGTTCGGCGTTGAGCTCGAACACCGTGCGGCTGGCCGGGTCGGCGGCGGTGACCACCAGCTTCTCGCCCAGAGGCTGGATGTGATGGGTGGTGAACACCTCGAAGTCCAGCGCGGTGTGCACCAGCACCACCACCGCCGAGCCGGTGTGGAAGCGGCCGTCGTGGTAGACGTGGGTACGCGTCAGGTAGTTGTCGTCGCCGGCCGAGCCGCCGAAGTGCGGGATGCTGCCGAAGGCGGCATTCAGCGCCGAGAGCACCAGCTCCTCGCGGCTGGACAGGCCGTCGAGCAGGGTCAGCGCGAAGCTGTGCCCGGCCACCGGCTCCAGGCGGCTGCCGCGGCATTCCTCGACCAGCTGGGCGACCACCTGCTGGGCGTCGAGCAGACTGAAGCTGTCCAGCGCGTCGATGCGCGCGGCGGCGATGGAGAAGCTGCGGTGGTCGAAGCCGACGGCGCTGACGCAGCCGCGGCCGTAGCCCTGCGGGGTGATTTCGCCGGCGGTGGTGCAGCCGACCAGGCGCACGCCGCCGAAGTACTGCTCCAGCGCGGCGGCCAGCGCCGGCAGGTCGTACTCCGCGCTGCAGAAGAACAGCACGCAGCCGAGGTGCGGGTGCATCAGCTGGCGGGCCAGGTCCTGGGCCACGCTTTCCGGGTCATTCGACTCGGACAGGGCCATGCGGACGACGTCGTTCAGATCTTCTTCCACGTCGCCTCCGGACCGGTAGAACAGACAGACGGGATCATTCTAGAAAGGCACGGGCGGGCGGCTAATGCTACTTGGGTACTGCCCGCCCCCACCTTTGGAGGGGTGTGGCGGGCGCCGGGCCCGCCAATGCGACGGGGCGGCGGCAGGAACCCAAGGTTCCCCGCGCGCCGCCCCGTCGCTGGTTACTGCAATTCGCGCCCCGCCGGGGGATGGAAGGGCCGCTCGACGTCCTTCCACCGCTGCGCATCGACGCCAGGACACCCACGGTCGCCCTGTCGCCTACCCCGGCCGGAGCCCCGCTCTTAGAAGCTCAGCGCGGCGCCGAAGGCGATGGTGCGGGTTTCCTCGTCGAGGGCGTCGGTATCCTTGCCGGCGATCTCGACCTGGTTCAGCTCGGCGACCAGCTTGAGGTTGTCGTTGACGTCGTGGAAGAAGGCGATGCCGCGGGTCTCGTAGTCGGCGGCGGTGCCCAGGCCGTTGCCGTCGTCCTCGGTCTTGCCGTAGGACAGCGCCACGCGGTTCTTGCCGAAGCGGTAGGAGCCCTGCAGCAGGTAGCCGTCGCTGTCGATCTCGCGCAGCTGCGCCTCGCCGGCGTTGTTGGTGTAGAACGGGTTGATGCCCTCGGCCTGGAAGCCGGACGCGGTCAGCGACAGGTTGCCCATCTTGGCCTGCACGCCGTAGCCGACGCCGGTGGAGTCGACGCTCTCGACGCTGTCGTCGGTGTTGTCCGAGCTCTGCTGCATGCCGTTGACCCAGGAGTAGATCTGCGCGCCGCCGACTTCGAACTGGTAGGTGATCTCGGTCTCGAAGCGCGGCGCGTCCTGGTAGGCCTTGTCCAGGTCGGAGCTGGCGTCGTCGGTGGTGTCCACCGGATCCATGATGCCGGCGGCGATGCGCAGGCCGCTCATCACCGGCGAACGGTAGGTGATCTGCGAGGTCGGGAACGGGTACGGGTAGCCGGTGCCGATGTTGCCGAACGACACGCCGCCGAAGTCGACCAGACCCAGGGTGTCGCTGACCTGGCCGTAGCCGGTGAGCATCTCGTCGAGCAGGATGTTGGAGCGGGCGAACAGGCCGAAGTCCTTGCCGAACAGCACCTCGCCCCACTCGGCGCCGGAGGCGGTGCCGTAGAACTGACGCACGTCGATGGCGGTGGCGGTGCCGTTGGTCTCGCTGTCGTTGATGGTCACCCAGAACGAGGAGCGGCCGCCGAGCTTGAGGTCGTCGACCTGCTTGCCGAAGTTGAAGCCGATGTAGTTGGGCAGGAAGCCCATCTTGACGCGCGACTGGTCGCGGTCGAACTGCTCGCCGGCACGATCGATGTCGCTGTTGACATAGAAGGTGTTGAAGTAGCCGTCGGTGGAGAAGGTGGTGCCATCCTTGTCGTACAGCACGATCTCGGCCGAGGCGGGCAGGCTGATTGCCAGGGCGGTGGCAGCCGCCAGGAGGGAGTAGCAGGCTTTCTTGTTGTTCATCGTTATTGTCTCCGCTTGCGTCAGGACGACTGCCTGATCCAACAGTCGAGCGGATTATCCGGAGCGCCCCTGCCCGCCCCGTATTCTGCGCAAGCGCCGGAAACCTTGTGCTTTGGCACGCCAGTACGGTGCGCGTCGGAAGCCGCTCATCCCTGGCGGGCGAAGGTCGTGCTACTTGTGCACGCCATGCAGTGCTTTGGGAGTAACCGGGGTGCTGCTGATAGCGATCCAGACGCCTGGCCGAAAACTAACCGAACGGTTAATTCCGTTCGCTGATCGCACGAAACGTGCCGGCCAGCGCCACTCCGCGCCGGCCAGCGCGGATAATCCCGGTCATCCTCTCCCCGTGGCCGACAGCGGCCGCCTCGCCGGATCGCGCGCATGCCCGACATCCTCGCCATCACCGCCCCGATCTTCATCCTCATCGGCCTGGGCTTCCTCTCGGCCCGCGCCGGCCTGCTCAGCCGTGAGCAGTTCCGCGGCATCGGCACCTTCGTCATCTCCTTCGCCCTGCCCGCCCTGCTGGTCAAGGCGCTCGGCGAGCGGCCGGTCGCCGAGGTGCTCAACGCCGGCTACCTGCTGGCCTACGGCCTGGCCTCGCTGGCGGTGTTCGCCGGCGGCTTCGCGGTGTCGCGCTGGCTGCGCCGGGACAGCCGGCAGGGTGCGGCGCTCGCCGCCATGGGCATGTCGGTGTCCAACAGCGGCTTCATCGGCTACCCGGTGGTAGCCATGGTGCTCGGCCCGCCGGCGGCGCTGGCCATGGCGCTGGGCATGCTGGTGGAGAACCTGCTGATGATCCCGCTGGCCATGGTGCTGGCCGAAAGCGGGCGGCAGCGCGGCGCCGGCCCGCGGCAGATGCTGGCGGAGATCGCCCGGCGCCTGGCGCGCAACCCGATGCTGGCCGGCATCGTCGGCGGCCTGGCGCTGTCGCTGCTGGAGCTGCGCCTGCCGCCGATCCTGCAGCACAGCGTCGACCTGCTCGCCCAGGCCTCGGCGCCGGCCGCGCTGTTCGTCATCGGCGGCTCGCTGTACGGCCTCAGGGCCGGCGGCATGCTCGCCGACATCGGCCAGGTGGCGCTGGGCAAGCTGGTGCTGCATCCGCTGGCGGTGTTCGCCGCCTTCGCCCTGGTGCCGGGTCTGGACCCGACGCTGAAGGTCGCCGCCCTGCTGTTCGCCAGCGCGCCGATGATGAGCATCTACCCGATCCTCGGTCAGCAGTACGGCCTCGAGCAGCGCTGCGCCGCGGCGCTGGTGGCGGCCACCGCGCTGTCGTTCTTCAGCATGAGCGCACTGCTCGGCGTGCTGCCGCAGCCGCCGGTCCACTAGCCGGCCCCACCACGGCGACCGGGACTATTCTGAACAGATCCCCCGCCACGCCGAGACCGCCATGCACGCCTCCCTGCCGCGGCAGCCCGCCGGGCTGACCGGCCTGCGCACCAGCGTCCTTCTTCCGCTCGCCCGCGTCCGCTACTGCGCCCATCAGGACTCCTGCGGCAGCGGCGCCACCTCGGACTGAGACGGATGGACGGCCGCAAGCTGGCGCTGCTCGGCCTGCTGCTGGCGCTGGTCGTGGCGTTCTTCGTCCTCGATCTCGGCCAGTACCTCGACCTCGCCCGGCTCAAGGCCGAACAGGCGGCGCTGGCCGGCGAGGTCGCCGCCCACCCGTGGCGCGCCGCCGGGCTGTTCCTGCTGTTCTACGTGACGGTCACCGCGCTGTCGGTGCCCGGCGCCGCCCTGCTGAGCCTGGTCGCCGGGGCGCTGTTCGGCCTGCTCGAGGGCACCCTGCTGGTGTCCGTCGCCGCCACCCTGGGCGCCACCCTGGCCATGCTGAGCAGCCGCTTCGTGCTGCGCGACTGGGTGCAGGGCCGCTGCGGCCCGCTGCTGGAGGGCATCGACCGCGGCCTGGCGCGTGACGGCGCCTTCTACCTGTTCGCCCTGCGCCTGGTGCCGGCCTTTCCGTTCTTCCTGATCAACCTGGCCATGGGCCTGACCCGCCTGCCGCTGCGCACCTTCGCCTGGGTCAGCCTGCTCGGCATGCTGCCGGGTACCCTGGTCTACGTGAATGCCGGCCGCGAGCTGGGCCAGCTGGACAGCCTGGCCGGCATCCTCTCCCCCGGCCTGCTCGGCGCCTTCGCCCTGCTCGGCCTGTTCCCGCTGCTGGCCCGCCGCCTGCTCGACACCCTGCGCGCGCGGCGGGTGCATGCCGGCTGGGAGCGGCCGCGGCGGTTCGACCGTAACCTAGTGGTGATCGGCGCCGGCTCCGGCGGGCTGGTCAGCGCCTACCTCGCTGCCGCCCTCGGCGCGCGGGTGACCCTGATCGAGAAGGGCGCGATGGGCGGCGACTGCCTGAACCGCGGCTGCGTGCCGTCCAAGGCGCTGCTGCGCTCAGCGCGCTTCGCCGGCGAACTGCGCAAGGCCGCACGCCTGGGCTGGCGGGCCAGCGGCGAGGCGGACTTCGCCGCGGTGATGGCACGGGTGCAGCGGGTGATCGCGCGGGTCGCGCCGCACGACTCGGCCGAACGCTACCGCGAGCTGGGCGTCGAGGTGATCGAGGGCGCGGCGCGCCTGGTCGCGCCCTGGACGGTGGAGGTGGCCGGCCGCCGGCTGACCAGCCGCGCCATCGTCATCGCCAGTGGGGCGCGGCCGCTGCTGCCGGACATCCCCGGCCTGGAGCTGGTCGAGCCGCTCACCTCGGACAGCGTGTGGCACCTGCGCGAACGTCCGGCGCGCCTCCTGGTGCTCGGCGGCGGGCCGCTCGGCTGCGAGCTGGCGCAGGCCTTCCAGCGCCTGGGCTGCCAGGTCAGCCTGGTGGAGATGGCCGAGCGCCTGCTGCTGCGCGAGGACCGCGAGGCCGGCGCGGCGGTGCAGGCGGCGCTGGTCGAGGATGGCGTGGCGCTGCACCTGCGCCATCAGGCGCTGCGCTTCAAGGTGGTCGACGGCGAGCGCCAGCTGGTGTGCCGCGACCTCTCCGGCGGCCATCCGCTGACGCTGGGCTTCGACCGCGTGCTGCTGGCGCTCGGCCGGGTGGCCAACCTCGAGGGCCTGGGCGTCGAGGCGCTCGACCTGGTGCGTCGGCCCAACGGCAGTCTGGAGACCGACGAGTACCTGGCCACGCGCTTTCCGCACATCTTCGCGGTGGGCGACGTCACCGGTCCCTGGCAGTTCACCCATGCGGCCGCGCACCAGGCCGGCTATGCGACGATCAACGCGCTGTTCGGCCATCTCTGGCGCGTCAGGGCCGACTACCGGGCGATCCCCTGGGCCACCTTCACCGCGCCGGAGGTGGCGCGGGTCGGCCTCAACGAGCAGGAGGCGCGCGAGCAGGGCATCGCCCACGAGGTGACCCGCTTCGAGCTGGCGGAGCTGGACCGCGCCATCGCCGACGAGGCCGTCGACGGCTTCGTCAAGGTGCTGACGGTGCCGGGCCGCGACCGCATCCTCGGCGCGACCATCGTCGGCGAGCACGCCGGCGAGCTGCTCGCCGAGTTCGTCCTGGCCATGCAGCACGGCCTCGGCCTCAAGCGCCTGCTGCGCACCGTGCACATCTACCCAACCCTGGCCGAGGCCAACAAGTACGCCGCCGGCGCCTGGCAGCGCGCCCACGTCGCGCCGCTGCTGGTCGAGGCGCTGCGCCGCTTCCACGCCTGGCAGCGCGGCAAGCGCCGCCATCGCCGGGAAAAACCGGCCGAGGGTTGAGCGGCGCTCAGTCGCTGAGCAGCCAGCGCCACGCCGCGCCGCCCAGCGCGCCGGCGGCATCCTGCAGGCCGGTGCGGGTCAGGCGCTGCAGTTCTGCACGGACCGCCCGCTCATGCTCCGCATCGCGCCCGCCCAGCCAGTCGCTGCAGGCGCGCACCAGGCGGGCACGCCGGCCGGCCGGCGCGGCCAGGCCGTCCAGCGCCGCCTGGCGGGCCTGCTGCAGGCGGGCCGCGTCCAGA
This sequence comes from Pseudomonas oryzae, assembly GCF_900104805.1. Taxonomy (NCBI): domain Bacteria; kingdom Pseudomonadati; phylum Pseudomonadota; class Gammaproteobacteria; order Pseudomonadales; family Pseudomonadaceae; genus Pseudomonas; species Pseudomonas oryzae. The sequence continues at coordinate 3,065,947 of NZ_LT629751.1, forward strand.
TCGGCCAGGCTGGCGGCGAAGTGGTCGAGAAAGGCGTGGATCGCTCGACGCAGCTGCTGGCTGTCGGCATGCGGCGACTGCACGCCGAACTGCAGCTCGGCGCCCTCCTCGCCGGCGAGGAAGCGGCTGAACAGCGCGTAGCCGAGCCCCTGCTCGACCCGCAGCGCCTGGTAGAAGGCGTTCTGCTGCAGCACCGCCAGCAGCCGCCAGGCCGCCTCCTGCCGGGCCGCGCCGGGCGCCGCCAGCACACGCAGCAGCGCGGCGTGCTCGCCGCCGCCGAGGTCGAGTGACACGACCTGCTCGCCGGACGGCCAGGTCGGCACCGCGCAGGACGGCGCGCCGGCGGCCAGGGCGAATCCGGGCGGGAGGCAGGCCGCCGGCGCCCCGAACGGCCGCGCCAGGCGTGTGGCAGTGGCGAGGAAGTCGTGCAGCAGACGGCGCAGCGCGGCATCGTCCAGGGCATCGAGCGACAACTCCTCGGTCGCCACGCCGGCCAGGCGCCACTGCGCCGCCGGATGGGCCAGCAGGCGGCGCAGCAGCAACTGCTGCGCCTCCGCGGCGCGGCGACGCTGCAGATCGGCGCGCCACTGCGCCGGCTCGCCCTGCGCCAGCGCCTCCAGCAGGCGCTCCAGCACCGCCGGCAGGCTACCCGCCGGGCCGCTCAGGCAGCCGCGCAGCTGGCCGGGACGCGCCAGCGTCTGCCAGTCGTGGCCGAGTCGGGCGGCGCCGTGCAGGGCCTGCTGCCAGTGCCCGGCCAGCGCCGTCTCGCCCAGCTCGGCGGCCAGGCGGGCGGCTGCGCTGGCGTGTTCCGCCCGCCACAGCAGCAGCAGGGCGGCATGGCCGGGGCGCAGGGCCGGATGCGCTTCCGCCACGCCGCCGACAGGCGCGCCGAGAAAGGGATTGGCCGCCGCCGGCTGCCAGTGCGGCGACACGAGCGCCGGCAGCCCGGCCAGCGGCGCGACCTGGCACCGCAGGGGAAACCAGGGGGTCGGCTCGCCGGCGTCCAGGCGCGCACGCGCGCCCTGCACGATCGGCGCGAGCGGCTCGGCCAGCGCCAGGCCGGCGAGCAGCGCTACCGGCTCCGTCGCTGCCGCCCAGGGCTGCCAGTCGGCGTCCTGCCGCGCCCAGCGTTCCAGCCACAGGCCGGCGCGCTCCATCGGCGCCAGTTCGCTCTCCTGCCAGGCGCGCTCGCGCGCCAGCGCTCGCCACTCGGCCGCGCCCGGCGCCAGCGCCGGATCCCGGCGCAGGCAGCGCAGCCAGTCGACGCACAGCGCGGCAACCGCCGCTTCCTGCCCCTCGCCCGCCGCCAGCAGGTCCAGACGCAGGCCGAGCAGGCCCGCGCCGTCAGCGCCGGCCAGCCAGTCGAGCGCCAGCTGCTGCGCCCAGCCGCGCGCGCGCAGCTCGGCCAGCAGGCCGCCGGCCGCCGGCTGGCTGGCGGCCTCGCGCAGCAACGCCAGCAGCTCGTCCTCCTGCGCCGGCAGCAGGCGCAGCGGCAGCCACAGGCTCATGCGCCGCAGCGCCTGCGGCTGCTCCAGCAGCAGCTGCCGCGGCCCCTGCCCTACCGGCCACGGTGCCGGCCAGCACGGCGGCGCCGGCGGCTCGCCCGCCGGCAGGCCGGCACCCAGTTCGCGGGCCAGACGCTCCAGCTCGTCCAGCGGCTGCGGCCCGCTGAGCAGCAGGCGCAGGCCGGCGCCGCGATAGTGGCGGGCATGCCAGGCGCGCAGCGTGGCGAGCAGGCGCGGATCGTCGGTGTCGAGGGTGTCGCGGTTGCCGGCATGGAAGCGCGCCAGCGGGTGGTCGGGGTGCAGCAGCCCGGCCAGGGCGCCCTGCAGCTGGCAGTCGGCGTCGGCGCAGCGCGCGCGGTACTCGGCGTCGAGCACCTCGCGCTCGGCCGCCAGACGCGCGTCGTCGAGCAGCGGCCGGGCCAGCAGGTCGACCAGCCGGCCCAGCGCCGGCGCCAACTCGCGGGCCGGCACTTCCAGGTAGTAGAGGGTCTGCAGGTTCAGGGTGCGCGCGTTGTAACGGCCGCCGCAGCCGTGCACGTAGTCGGCGAACGCGGCGATGCCGGGGTGTCCGGCGCTGCCGAGGAACAGGCCGTGCTCGAGAAAGTGCGCCAGCCCCGGCCATTCGGGCGGCTCGTGGCAGCTGCCGGCCGCCACGCTGGCGGCGACGGCGGCGCGCGGCGCCTCGGCATCGTGCAGCAGGGCGACCCGCACGCCGTTGTCGAGCCGCAGGGTGCGCCGCGGCAGGTGGGGAAATTCGAGGTCCATGGGCCTGGGCTTGTCGCTGGGGTGAGCTTGCAGCATCCGCCCAGGCCGGTCGGCGGGCAACCCTGCGCAAGTCGCAGGCGCCCGCGACCAAAGTAGCGATGTCGCCATGCAAAAAAGGCGCTGCATCGCTGCAGCGCCTTGGCTCAGGCCTCGTGCCGGCCGGCGACCGGCGCGGGGATCACTGCTGGTAACCGCCCTGGCTGCCCTGGGCGCCCGGCAGCGGACGCAGGTTGATTTCCACGCGGCGGTTCTGCTGACGACCGGACTCGGTGGCGTTGCTGGCGATCGGCTGGTCCGGGCCGGCGCCGCGGGTGGTCACCCGGCTCGGGTTGACGCCCTGGGACAGCAGGTAGTTGGCCACGCTCTGCGCCCGGCGCTGGGACAGGCCCATGTTGTACTGGTAGCCGCCGACGTTGTCGGTGTGGCCGACGATCTCGATGCTGTTCTGGTCGAACTGCTTGAAGGAGTTGGCCAGGTTGTTCAGCGGGGCGTAGAAGTCGCTGGAAATGTCGGCCGAGGCGGTGGCGAAGGTGATGTTGCCCGGCATGATCAGCTGGATGTTGTCGCCCTGGCGCTGCACCTCGACGCCGGTGCCCTGCATCTGCTGGCGCAGCTGCTCTTCCTGCTTGTCGGCGTAGTAGCCGTAGCCCGCGCCGCTGGCGCCACCGATGGCGGCGCCGATCAGCGCGCCCTTGCCGCGGTTGTCGTGGCTGATCAGCGCGCCGGCGGCGGCACCGGCCAGGGCGCCGAGGCCGCCGTACTTGGCGGTCTTGCTCATGCCGGTGGACTCGCCGGTCTGCGCACTCTGATCGTAGGGGTTCTGCGTGGCGCAGCCGCTCAGCACGGCCATGGCGACGGCGGACAGGATCAGACGACTCGACAGTTTCATTACGGACTCTCCTTGGACGATTCAGGCCCGCCAATGCGGGCAACTGGCCATTAGAGACCGACGGCGGCAATAAATTCCCGCCAGCCGGCCTCTCAGGCGCGGATGAACGGATTTTCGCGCATTTCTTCCCCCAGCGTAGTCTGCGGACCATGGCCTGTGATCACGGTCGCATCCTCGTCGAGGGTGTACAGGCGCTGTCTGATCGAGCGCTCGATGGTCGCGTAGTCGCCGCCCCACAGGTCGGTACGGCCGATGCCGCGGCGGAACAGGGTGTCGCCGGCGATCAGCAGCTTGGCGTCGGCGAACCAGAAGCTCATCGACCCCGGCGTATGCCCCGGGGTGTGCAGCGCCACGCCGCAGCCGCAGGCCAGCTCCTCGTCGTCCTGCAGATACTGGTCGGGCGCCGGCACCGGGGTGTAAGGCACGCCGAACATGCGGCACTGCAGCTCCAGGCTGTCCCACAGGAAACGGTCGTCCTCGTGCAGGTGCAGGGTGGCGCCGGTGCGCTCCTTCATCTGTCCGCTGGCGAGGAAATGATCGAGGTGGGCGTGGGTGTGGACGATGCTGACCAGCTTGAGGCCGTGCTTGTCCAGACGCGCCATGATCAGCTCCGGATCGCCGCCCGGATCGACGACGATCGCCTTCCTGGTCAGCGGATCGCCGATGATGGTGCAGTTGCATTGCAACGGCCCGACGGGAAAGGTTTCGCGGATCAGGGCGGGCTGGGCGGTCATGGACGGGAGCTCCGAAGGGGCAGCGGGCACAATCGGCTTATGGTAGCGCGAAACGGGGCGGGCCAGACCGCGGGGTGCAGCGGCGCTCAGTAGTAATACCAGCGCAGCCCCACCTGCACCTCGCTCTGCGGGGCGGCGCGCTGACTGAAGTAGCGCTCGGCGGACAACCGCAGGCCGAGGTTGTGACCGAGCTCGATCTGCTGCTCGAGCGTCAGGCTGCGGCGCACCTCGCCGCTATGGAAGTAGTCGCCGCGCGCCTCAAGCAGCAGGTTGCCGGCGCGGTTGCGCCACAACAAGCCGGTGTCGAAGCCGGCGGCCGGGCTGAACCAGGCGGCGAAGTCGCGGTTGTGCTCGACGCGCGCGGTGGCCAGGGTAAAGGCCAGCAGGTCGTCGCCGAGCTGCCAGCTCAGACCGCCGCCACCGTTGAGGTGGCCGACCAGCCGCTGCCCGTCGTCCGCTCCGGGCACCCGCTCCAGGCCGCCGGCGATCTGCCAGGACCACGGTCGGAGCAACTGGGTGCGCGGTGTCAGTGAGCGGATGCCGGCGAGGTCGAGCTGCTGCAACTGCCAGTGGTTGCCCTCGTACTGGCGCAGCTTGAGCTGGGCGATCTCGATCTGCGCACCGAGCGGGAAACCGTACAGGTTGTCGGTGAGGTCATGGTAGGCCATGCGCAGGCCATACTCGGCATAGGCGCGGTCTTCGCGGCTGCCGACGGCGAACTGCAGGGTGCGCGAGTCGTGGCCGTCTTCCGGCAGGCCGGGGCGCTCGATGTCCAGGCGGGGCGGCGGATTCCGGTTGATCGCCTGCAACAGGCGGTAGCTGCGCGCGGCGCTGTCCGCATCGCGCTCGGCCCCGGCGACCTGGTAGCGCACCAGGCGGTAGGCGCCGTCCTGAATCAGCGCACGCCGCTGCTCCGGCAGGGTCTCGAAGCCGGCGGCGCCCAGCTGGTCGGCATCGGCCGCCAGCTGCTGCACCCACAGCTGCTCTGCCGGCACCAGCGGCGCGGCGCGGCTCAGCAGCTCGCGCTCGCGGGAGGGCCGGTAGTCGATGCGCTCGACCAGCTCGGCGCGCTTAACCGCGCGCACGGTGTCGGCGGGGATGGCGGTGAGTGGGAACTGGGCGGTCAGGCCGAGGCCCGGACGGGCGATCTCCAGCAGTTCGAGGAGGCGGTAGGAGCAGTTCTCGTCGAAGAAGAAGTAGTCGAACTGGATCTGCTTGAGCTCCCAGACGTGCTCGAGCATACGCCCGGTTTCCTCGGGCGTCAGGTTGAGGCGGTACTCCCACAGGTCGCGGTTTTCCAGGCGGCTGTATTCGCCGATCTTCTCGCGGTACGGCAGCAGGGCGAACAGCCCCGGGTAACCGCCCATCAGGCCCTTCCAGGCATACAGGATGCTGTTGTCCATGCCCTCGATGGTGGCGCCGAAGTTCAGCGCATAGCTGAGTAGCGCAGTGCCGTTGGCGTCGCTGCCGGGTGGGTCGATGCGCAGCAGGGTGTGGCCGAACATCGACGACGGGCTGTTCAGGTAGGCGGCCGGAAACACCAGCACGCTGGAGTGCGGATCGATGTCGGCGTACCAGGCGCGATACTCCGGGCACTCGACCAGCGGCAGGTCGGTGAGCGCCAGGCGCTCGCGCAGCCAACGGGTGCGCGCCGGGTAGATACATTGTGGATGGCGGTCGCCCAGCGCCGGATCGCGATACAGCGCCTCCAGCGTGGCGCTCAGCTCGGCGGCCGGGTCTGTGGCTCCCGTGGCGGCGAGGAAGAACTCGTCGTCGTCGACATAGCTGCGCCACCCGCCGAGCTTGCCGCTCTCGTAATGACCGAGGGACAACCAGTAGGCGTCGCCGGCCAGGGCCGCGAGGCGGGCGGAATCGATCTGCGGGGCGGCCTGCGCGGCGGCGCAGGCGACGGACAGCAACAGCGGGAACAGGCGTCGCAGCATGGACAGTCAACGGCGGGAGAATGCGAAGGTGCCCGCCGCAGCGGGCACCCGGGGAAAGGGGCGGCCGGCGGCCGCCCGCGGGCTCAGGCCTTCCCGGCGTACTGGGCCAGGCGTGCGTCGCGCTTGAGCACGTCCAGGGTGGCGGCATGCACCTGCTCGGCGGTCACGTCGGCAGAGCTGAAGATTTCCGCGAAGTGCTCGTGGGTCACTGCGGCGAAGTGGGCGCGGTCTTCCGGCTTGACGCCGAGCACCACGGCGTAGGTGGTCAGGGCTTCGCCCTCGCCCTTGGCCATGTCCTCGGACAGCTCGGTCATGATGCCGCTGAGCACCAGCATCGACTTGCCGTCATAGGTCAGGGTGCCCTTGGTCGAGCAGCCGTTGGTACCGGAAGTCATGCCGAAGGTGGCGTTGCCGGAGGTGCCGTTGGTCAGAGAGGCGACCAGGTGCGACGGCAGGCCCTTCTGACCTTCGAACAGCATGTTGCCCCAGCCGCAACCCGGGCCGCCCGGGGCTTCGGCGAAGGCGTTGAGGGAGGCGATGGCGAACAGGGAGCCCAGCAGAATCCGTTTCATGTCTTGTCTCTTCTTCACGTGAATGAGCCGGCCGGCATCCACGCCGGCCTGGAACTGAGCTTTTTGTAATAAGGCGGCAATGTCAAGGCGAATGACCGGCACACTGTGCGGCAATTCGCTTCAGAAGCGCAGCCCCAGCTCCAGGCCGATCTGGTCGCGGTCGACCTGGGTGCTGTAGCGGCCACCGGAGTAGTCGGTCCAGTTCAGGCTGACGCTGTAGCTGTCGCGGTAGGCGGCGGCGATGCCCAGGGTAAGCGCCTGGCGCCCCTCGACGAACACCGCCTCGGGCGCGGGCGAATGGCCGTCGACGTCGTGCGCCCAGGACAGGCTCGGCGCGAGGTCGAGACCGGCGAAGGCGCGCGGGTACTCCCAGCGCGCCTGCAGGCTGTAGCCCCAGGCGTCGCGGCTGGTGAAGCCGGCGTTCTCGCAGTAGCGCCCGGTCGCGCCGGCGGGCAGCGCGCAGCCGCCGGCCTGCGGACCGGGGCCGAACAGCGGGTCGCGGCCATGGCGCCCGGCGAGTTCGCCGACGTGGATCCACGCCAGCTCGCCGGTCAGGGTCAGCCGGCTAGCGCCCATCACCCCGTCGAAATGGTGCTCCAGGCTGCTCTGTAGCTGGCTGACCCCCGCCCGCTGCCAGGCGGCCTGCGCCTGGCCGCCGGCCAGAGCGTCGCCGAGCGCGGGCTGCAGCGGCGCATGCGGGCGATGGCTGAGTTCGCCGCGCCAGAGGCTGCCGCCGGCCAGGGTGGTGGCGAAGCTCAGGCCGTACAGGCGGATGCCCTCGGGCCAGGCGAGGAAGTAGCCGTCCGCGTCCAGCCCGGTCAGCGGCAGGCGACTGTGGTACTCGAGCACGTAGGCGGCGAAGTCGGTGTCCAGCGGCGCGTGGTGGTAGCGCAGGGCCAGGCCGTACTGGCCGCCGTCGCCGGGCTCGCGGTCGGCGCCGCGCGGCAGCGGCGCGCCGCCGGGTCGCGCCAGCCGGTCGCAGCCGGCGGCCTGGTAGTCGCCCGGGGCGAGGAAGGTGGCGCAGTCGTCCAGCGTGGTCGGCCGCCATTCCAGCTGGTAGAAGGCCTCCAGGCTCAGCGCGTCGTTCAGCTCCTGCGCGGCGTGCAGCAGGTTGACCGGCAGGCGCCCCTCGCGCAGCGGCGCCGCCGGCTGGCGCCAGATCGCCGCGTCGAACGGGTTGATAGCGTCGATGCCGCCGGGAATCAGCACGCCCTCGCCCCAGAACAGCAGCTGGCGGCCGAGCCGCAGGCTGCCGGGCTGCCCGGCGACGACGTGCTGGCGCCAGACGAACGCCTCGAGTAGCTCGCTGCCGGCGGCCTGCGCGCCGCGCGCGCGGCCGTGGTCGTCGATCGCGGCGAACGACCGCGCCTCGTCCTCGAGTTCGATGTCGTACCAGTAGCGGCCGCTGAGGTACAGGCCGCGCTCGCCCGACTTCAGCTCCAGGCCGTGCCAGCCGCTGAAGCGCTTGCTGAAGGTCTCGCCGCGCTTGAAGTTGAGCCGGCCGTCGTCGCCACTGGCCGCCGGCGCGGTGCCGCCGTTGGCGACGCCGATCAGCTCGCGCGCGGCGCTGTCGGTGGCCCAGCGCGCGCGCAGTGCCAGCTCGCTGTCGAGCTGCCCCTCAAGCGCGCCGAGATTGAACGACACCGCCAGTGCCGGCGAGGCCAGGCTGGCCGCCAGCGAGGCGGCCAGTACCGGCTGGATTGTGCTTGTCGACGCCACCGCGCCTCCCCTTGCTGCTGATCCGCTCCCTGCCGGACGAGGTGCCCGGCGCAGCATTATCGGACAACTGGCCGCGCCGGTGGTTTACCGCGTTCGCGCCTCTTGCAGTCGACCGCCCAAGGTGTAGAGTCGCCTTTAGTGCACCGCAACAAGAACGCCAAGAAAGCGAGGAACTCCCGATGTCCGAGATCGTGATCGTCAGCGCCGCCCGTACCCCGATGGGCGGCTTCCAGGGCAGCCTGTCGCCCCTCAGCGCGCCGCAACTGGGCGCGGTCGCCATCCGCGCCGCGGTGGAGCGCGCCGGCATCGCCGCCGCCGACGTCGACGAGGTGATCATGGGCTGCGTGCTGGCCGCCGGCCTCAGGCAGGGCCCGGCGCGCCAGGCGGCGCTGGACGCCGGCCTGCCGAGCGCCACCGGCTGCACCACCATCAACAAGCTGTGCGGCTCGGGGATGAAGGCGGTGATGCTGGCCCACGACCTGCTCAAGGCCGGCACCAACCGGGTAATGGTCGCCGGCGGCATGGAGAGCATGTCCAACGCGCCCTACGTGCTGGAGAAGGCGCGCAGCGGCCTGCGCATGGGCCACGCCGAGCTCAAGGACCACATGTTCCTCGACGGCCTGGAGGATGCCCGCACTGGCCGGCTGATGGGTTCGTTCGCCCAGGAGACCGCCGACCGCTACGGCCTGACCCGCGAGGCGATGGACGCCTACGCCATCGAGTCGCTGCGCCGCGCCCAGGCCGCCATCGCCAGCGGCGCGCTGGCCGCCGAGATCATTCCGGTCAGCGTGGCCACCCGCAAGGGCGAGGTGCTGGTCAGGGACGACGAGCAGCCGCTGAACGCCACCCCGGAGAAGATCCCCAGCCTCAAGCCGGCGTTCCGCAAGGACGGCAGCATCACCGCCGCCAACTCCAGCTCGATCTCCGACGGCGCCTCGGCGCTGCTGCTGATGACCGCCGAGGAGGCCCGGCGCCGCGGCCTGCAGCCGCTGGCGCGGATCGTCGGCCACGCCACGCAGAGCCAGGAGCCGGGCGAGTTCACCCTCGCGCCGGTCGGTGCGCTGCACAAACTGTTCGCCCGCACCGGCTGGAGCAAGGCCGACGTCGACCTGTTCGAGATCAACGAGGCCTTCGCCATGGTCACCATGCTGGCGATCCGCGAGCACGACCTCGACCCCGCGCGGGTCAACCTGTTCGGCGGCGCCTGCGCCCAGGGCCACCCGATCGGCTCGACCGGCGCGCGGATCATCGTCACCCTGATCAACGCACTGCGCCGCAAGGGCGGCCGGCGCGGCGTCGCCGCGCTGTGCATCGGCGGCGGCGAGGCCACCGCGCTGGCGCTGGAGCTGCTCTGAAGAACAGGTGGGCACGGCGCACCCTGCCCGGCCAGGCCCGGAGGGTGCGCCGTGCCCACCACTGTCTTATCCCACCTCGCTGAGGGCCAGACGCACGCCGAGGGCAATCAGCACAACGCCCATCACCCGGTCGAACCAGTGGCCCAGGCGGGCGAAGCCGGCGCGTACCCGGCTCTGGCTGAACAGCAGCGCCACCGCGCAGAAGAACGCCGCGGTGGCGCCGGCCAGGTAGACGCCATAGCCGGCCTGGATCAGCCGCGGGGTGTGCGGGTCGATCACCACGGTGAACAGCGAGAGGAAGAACAGCGTGGCCTTGGGGTTCAGCGCGTTGGTCAGGAAACCGCTGGCGAAGGCGCCACGGCCGCTGCGCGCGACGCCGTCGGCCAGCGCTTCCAGGACCGCCGGATCGGCCGGCCGGGCGCGCAGGGCGCGGAAGCCGATGTACAGCAGGTAGGCCGCCGCCAGCCACTTGAGGAGGGCGAACAGCAGCAGCGACTGCGAGACGATCAGGCCGATGCCGAGCAGCGAGTAGGCGACGTGCAGGAAGATCCCGCAGCCGACGCCGAGGGCGGTGAAGAGGCCGGCGCGGCGGCCGTGGCTGACGCTCTCGCGGATCACCACGGCGAAGTCCGGGCCGGGGCTGGCCACGGCGAGCAGGTGGACCAGCGCCACGGTGAGAAACTCCGTCCAGTACATTCAGGGCTCCTGGGCAAGGGGGTACGCGGTGTCCGGGCTGCCAGCGCCGGCGCTTTCCGCTAGGCTGCGGCGATGATAGCGCGCCGCTCCCGGCGGCGCCCGCCCAGCCCCCGCAAGGACAGTCCCATGACCCGAGCCGTATTCCTCGACCATCCCTCCCTCGATCTCGGCGACCTCGACCTGGCGCCGCTGCGTGCGCTGTTCGCCGAGCTGGTGCTGCACGAGCAGAGCGCGCCGGAGCAGGTCGCCGAGCGCCTCAGGGGCGCGCAGGTGGCGATCAGCAACAAGGTGAAACTGGACGCCGCCACCTTCGCCGCCTGCCCCGAGCTGAAGCTGGTGCTGATCGCCGCCACCGGCACCAACAACGTCGATCTGGCCGCCGCGCGCGCCCACGGCGTGACCGTGTGCAATTGCCAGGGCTACGGCACTCCCTCGGTGGCCCAGCACACCCTGATGCTGCTGCTCGCCCTGGCCACCCGCCTGCCCGACTACCAGGCGTCGGTGCGCGCCGGGCGCTGGCAGCGGGCCAGTCAGTTCTGCCTGCTGGATTTCCCCATCGTCGAGCTGGAGGGCAAGACCCTCGGCCTGCTCGGCCACGGCGAGCTGGGCAGCGCGGTGGCGCAGCTGGCGCGCGCCTTCGGCATGCGCGTGCTGCTCGGCCTGCTGCCCGGCCGCCCGGCGCTGGACGGTCGCCTGCCGCTGGACGAGCTGCTGCCGCAGGTCGACGCGCTGACCCTGCACTGCCCGCTGACCGCAGAGACCCGCCACCTGATCGGCGCCCGCGAGATCGCCCTGATGAAGCCGACGGCCTTCCTGATCAACACCGCGCGCGGCGGCCTGGTCGACGAGCAGGCGCTGGCCGACGCCCTGCGCGCCGGCCACCTGGGCGGCGCGGCCAGCGACGTGCTCAGCGTCGAGCCGCCCAAGGACGGCAATCCGCTGCTCGCCGCGGACGTGCCGCGGCTGATCGTCACCCCCCACAGCGCCTGGGGCAGCCGCGAGGCGCGCCAGCGCATCGTCGGCCAGTTGGCGGAAAACGCCGCGGCCTTCCTCGCCGGCGCGCCGATGCGGGTGGTGTCGTAACGAATCTCGTAGGGTGGGAAACCGCCGCAGGCGTTTCCCACCATCGGCGGCAACGGGAGAGCGCTGCGCAGCGGCCCCTTGGTGGACAAGACCTGCGGTCGTTGTCCACCCTACGCTGCAGCAGGTTTGCCAGCCGTCCGCGCTTTGCCTAAGCTGCCCGCCCTTTTGTTCCGGAGGTGTCCATGGATCCGCGTAGCGAAGTGCTGTTGCGTCAGGCCGAACTGTTCGCCGGGCCCGTGCTGCTCGCCGGCCTGCCGACCGATGGCCTGCTCAGCGAACTACCCGAGGCGCAGGGCTGGAGCTGGCAGTGGGACGTGCACAGCGCCATCGCGGCGCGCTATCCGGGGCGCTGCCGGTTCGCCACCCAGGTACCGGATGCGCCGTTCGGCGGCGCCGTGCTGTTCCTGCCCAAGTCGCGCGAGCTGACCGACTACCTGCTCGCCGCCCTGGCCGCGCGCCTGCCCGGCGCGCCGCTGTGGCTGGTCGGCGAGAAGCGCGCCGGCATCGAGCGCGCCGCCAGGCAGCTGCAGCCGTTCGGCCGCCCGCGCAAGCTGGACAGCGCGCGGCACTGCCAGCTGTGGCAGGTGACGGTCGACCACGCGCCGGCGGCGCCGCAGCTGGAGGCCCTCGCCCGCCGCTACCCGCTGGCCAGCGCCGACGGCGAGCTGCAGGTGGTCAGCCTGCCCGGGGTGTTCAGCCACGGTCGCCTGGACGTCGGCTCGCGCCTGCTGCTCGAACACCTCGACGGCCTGCCCGAGGGCGCGGTGCTCGACTTCGGCTGCGGCGCCGGGGTGCTCGGCGCCGCCTTGCTGCGCCGCTACCCGGCCAGCCGCCTGCACCTGCTCGACGTCGACGCCTTCGCCCTGGCCAGCAGCCGCCTGACCCTGGCGGCCAACGGCCTGGCCGGCGAAGTCATCGCCGGGCGCGGCATCGCCGATGCGCCGCACGATCTGGCCGCCATCGTCAGCAACCCGCCGTTCCACCAGGGCGTGCACACCGACTACCAGGCCACCGAGCAGCTGCTGCGCGACGCCGCCCTGCACCTGCGCCCCGGCGGCGAGCTGCGCCTGGTGGCCAACAGCTTCCTCAGGTACGCGCCGCTGATCGAGCAGCACCTCGGCCCCTGCACGGTGCTGGCCGAGCGCGACGGCTTCCGCATCTATTCGGCGCGCCGACGCTGAGCCCGTGATGGTGCGCGCGACGCACCGACACCCCGCCGATGCCTTGCCTCTCGCGCCGCCCTTGGGCACAATGCGCGCCGTCCTGAGGGAGTAGTCTGCCGCCGAGCGATTCGGCGGCGTGCGCGTCAACACACTTGGTCCGCAGACCATGGCGCGCACAACCGGCACCGGCCAGCCCGGCGCCACGGTTCGACAAGACTCATGACACTCACAGCCGACCCGGGGCGGGCAGGCCGTGCGTGTCATGCCGTCGTTGTCCCGCCCCTTTGGAATGCCTGATGGAAGCCCTGCAATCCCTGTTCGTCCCCACCGGCCTGGTGGCCCTCGCCGAGATCGGCGACAAGACCCAGCTGCTCGCCCTACTCCTCGCCGCCCGGTTCCGCCGCCCCTGGCCGATCATCTGGGGCATCCTGGTCGCCACCGTCGCCAACCACTTCGCCGCCGGCGCCATCGGCAAGTGGGTCGCCTCGTTCTTCAGCGAAGCCGCGCTGAGCTGGATCCTCGCCGCCTCCTTCCTCGCCGTCGCTGCCTGGATGCTGGTGCCGGACCAGATCGACGAGGAGGAGGAAGCCTCGCACTTCAAGCGCTACGGGCCGTTCCTCACCACCCTGATCGCCTTCTTCATCGCCGAGATGGGCGACAAGACGCAGATCGCCACGGTGATGCTGGCCGCGCAGTACGAGTACTTCTGGCTGGTGGTCGCCGGCACCACCCTGGGCATGCTGATCGCCAACGTGCCGGTGGTGCTGGCCGCGCACTTCTCCGCCGACAAGCTGCCGATGACGCTGATCCACCGCATCTCCGCGCTGTGCTTCGTCGCCCTGGCCGGCTACGCCGCCTGGAACGCGGCCAAGCTGAGCGGCTGGCTCGGCTGAGGCGCGGCAGGCACATGTAGGGGCGAGCCTGCCGCGCGCAGGCATACGGATCGCCAGCAGGCTGGCTCCTGCAGGGAACCGCGTCGCCGTTCCACCTCCGTCCGATAGCCGTCTGCCGACAAACGGCTTACCCTCTCGAAATGTGGGGGATGACAAGGAGTAGAAGAATGTCCCGGCTCACGCGCGTTCCGCTGTTCACCGCCTGGCGCCAGACCCTGCTGGCCGGCTACGGCCCGCAGGCCCTGCGCGGTGACATTCTCGCCGGTCTCACCGTCGGCATCATCGCCATCCCGCTGGCCATGGCGCTGGCCATCGCGGTCGGCGCGCCACCGCAGCACGGCCTGTACACCGTGCTGATCGCCGCGCCCTTGATCGCCCTGACCGGCGGCTCGCGCTTCAACATCTCCGGCCCCACCGCCGCCTTCGTGGTGATCCTGCTGCCGATCGTCCAGCAGCACGGCCTGTCCGGCCTGCTGCTGTGCAGCATGCTCGCCGGGCTGATCCTCATCGCCCTCGGCCTGCTCAAGGCCGGCCGGCTGATCGAGTTCGTGCCCTACCCGGTGACTCTCGGCTTCACCGCCGGCATCGGCGTGGTGATCGCCGGCCTGCAACTCAAGGACGCCCTCGGCCTGACGGTGAGCGGCAGTGCCGCGCACTTCCCCGAGCAGATGTACCACCTGCTGCTCGCCCTGCCCAGCGCGCACGCCGGCGATGCGCTGGTCGCCATCTGCACCCTCGGCGTGCTGATCGCCTGGCCGCGCCTGGTGCCACGGGTGCCCGGCCACCTCGCCGCGCTGGCGGTGGGCAGCCTGCTCGGCCTGCTGCTGGAGCTCGCCGGGCTCGGCGTCGCCACCCTTGGCGAGCGCTTCAGCTACACGGCAGATGGCCTGACCCACCCGGGCATCCCGCCCTACCTGCCGGGTTTCGCCCTGCCCTGGCAGCTGCCGGATGCCGCGCCGCTGAGCCTGGCACTGATCCGCGAGCTGCTCGCCCCGGCGATGGCCATCGCCATGCTCGGCGCCATCGAATCCCTGCTCTGCGCGGTGGTCGCCGACGGCATGAGCGGCAGCAAGCACGACTCCAACGGCGAGCTGATCGGCCAGGGCCTCGGCAACCTGATCGCCCCGCTGTTCGGCGGCATCACCGCCACCGCGGCCATCGCCCGCACCGCCGCCAGCGTGCGCGCCGGGGCCTTCTCGCCGCTGGCGGCGCTCGTCCATGCCGGCGTGGTGCTGGCCGCCATGCTGCTGCTTGCGCCGATCTTCAGCTATCTGCCGATGGCAGCGCTGGCCGCGCTGCTGCTGATGGTGGCGTGGAACATGGCCGAGGCGCCGCACGTGGTCCACACCCTGCGCATCGCGCCGCGCAGCGACGTGCTGGTGCTGCTTACCTGCCTGGTGCTGACCGTGGCCTTCGACATGGTGCTGGCGGTGGGTGCCGGCCTGCTGCTGGCCGCCGGCCTGTTCATCCGCCAGATGAGCGCGCTGACCGACGCGGCGCCGCTGCCGCGCCAGTTCCACCAGGCCCTCGGCGACCTGCCCGAGCACGTCGCCGCCTACGCGATCCGCGGCCCGCTGTTCTTCGGCGCGGCGGAGAAGGCGCTGAACACCCTGCGCCGCTTCACCCCGGGGGTGAAGGTGGTGATCGTCGATCTGAGCGCGGTGCCGCTGCTCGACATGACCGCGCTGGCGGCGCTGGACACCGTGCTGCGCGACTACCGACACCACGGCGTCGGCCTGATCCTCAGCGGCACCAGCTCGCGGGTGCGCCTGCAGCTGCGCCGCGCCGGCATCCACCTGCACAGCCAGCAGCTGGCCTACGTGCACGACCTCGATCAGGCGCGCGGCAAGGCGCTGAGGTGGCTGGAGGAGAAGGGGGAAGCGGCCGTTGCCGCCGAGTCCGCGTAGAGTGGATTAGGCTGCAAGCCGTAATCCACCAACCAGGCGGCAGGCCTGGCATTACCATGCGCGACCTCGCGGTCGCGATGCTGGGTTACGCCGCTGCGCGGCTGACCCACCCTACCAAAGGCCTCACATGCCCTTGACGGCGAAGATCCCCGGCGCGTTGCGCCAGTAGCCCTTGTAGTCCATGCCGTAGCCGAAGATGTAGCGGTCGACGCAGGGCAGGCCGACGTAGCTGGCGTCCATGTCCGGGCGGGCCTTGCGGTCGTGCTCCTTGTCGATCAGCACCGCGGTGTGCACCGCGCTGGCGCCGGCGTGCTTGCAGTAGTCGACGATGGCGGCCAGGGTGTGTCCCTCGTCGAAGATGTCGTCGATGATCAGCACGTCGCGGTCGATCAGCGACATCTCCGGCTTGGCCTTCCAGAACAGCTCGCCGCCGCTGGTTTCGCCGCGGTAGCGGGTGGCGTGCAGGTAGGACAGCTCGAGCGGGAAATCCAGCTGCGGCAGCAGCTTGCCGGCGAAGATCAGCCCGCCGTTCATCACGCAGAACACCAGCGGGTTGCGCTCGGCGAGGTCGCGGTTGATCGCCCCGGCCATACGCGCGATGGCGGCATCCAGCTCCTCGGCGGTGTACAGGCAGTCGGCTTCCGCCATCACCTGGCGGATGTGGGCGAGATCGACGGACATGGACTAGGTCTCCCGGCAAGTGGGCCCGGTGCGGGCAGGCAAAGGGGGCGAAAGGTACTGATCCGCCGACCATCCGGCAAGTCTCGGCGGACGGCCAGCGCGGGGTACTCGGCCAGCGGCGGGCGGATGCTTTACTCTATGCCACCTTGCCCAGTTTCGCCGGAGACCCGCCATGCCAGTGCACGAAATTCGCCACCCGCTGATCCGCCACAAGCTCGGCCTGATGCGCCGCGCCGACATCAGCACGAAGAATTTCCGCGAGCTGGCCCAGGAGCTCGGCGCCCTGCTGACCTACGAGGCCACCCAGGACCTGCCGCTGGAGGACGAGCACATCGAGGGCTGGTGCGGCACGGTCAAGGTCGAGCGCATCGCCGGCAAAAAGATCACCGTGGTGCCGATCCTGCGCGCCGGCATCGGCATGCTCGACGGCGTGCTCAGCCTGATCCCCAGCGCCAAGGTCAGCGTCATCGGCCTGGCGCGCGACGAGGAGACCCTCGAGGCGCAGACCTACCTGGAGAAGCTGGTGCCGGAGATCGACCGCCGCCTGGCGATGATCGTCGATCCGATGCTGGCCACCGGCGGCTCGCTGATCGCCACCATCGACATGCTGAAGAAGGCCGGCTGCAAGGAGATCCGCGCCCTGGTGCTGGTCGCCGCGCCCGAGGGCATCAACGCGGTGGCGGCCGCCCACCCGGAGGTGCGCATCTACACCGCCTCCATCGACGAGCGTCTCAACGAGCACGGCTACATCATCCCCGGCCTCGGCGACGCCGGCGACAAGATCTTCGGCACCAAGCAGAAGGACGCCTGAGCATGGCCAACCCGCCCATCGCGCCGGCGGCCGAGCCGACCTGGCGCCAGGCGCTGGCCGGCGCGCAGATGCTGTTCGTGGCCTTCGGCGCGCTGGTGCTGATGCCGCTGATCACCGGTCTGGATCCCAATGTCGCGCTGTTCACCGCCGGCCTCGGCACCCTGGTGTTCCACCTCGTCACCGGCGGTCGGGTGCCGGTGTTCCTCGCCTCCAGCTTCGCCTTCATCGCGCCGATCCTCGCCGCCAAGGGCGAGTTCGGCCTGCCGGCGACCATGGGCGGGCTGGCCGCGTCGGGGGTGATGTACATGCTGCTGGCCGGCGCGGTGCGCCTGAAGGGCACCGGCTTCATCGACCGCCTGCTGCCGCCGGTGGTGATCGGCCCGGTGATCATGGCCATCGGCCTGGGCCTGGCGCCGGTGGCGGCGAACATGGCGATGGGCAAGTCCGGCGACGGCAGCAGCGTGCTGGTGCCCTACGCCACCGCGCTGTGGATCTCCCTGCCGGCGCTGGCCACCACGCTGATCGTCGCGGTGCTCGGTCGCGGCCTGCTGCGGCTGATCCCGATCCTGTTCGGCGTCGCGGTCGGCTACGCCATGGCCTTCCTGCTCGGCGCGGTCGACACCGCCGGCGTCGCCGCGGCGCCCTGGCTGGCGATGCCGGCCTTCGTCGCCCCGGAGCTGCACTGGGGCGCCATCCTGTTCATGCTGCCGGTGGCCATCGCCCCGGCCATCGAGCACATCGGCGACGTGCTGGCGATCGGCAGCGTGACCGGCAAGAACTACCTGCAGAAGCCCGGCCTGCACCGCACCCTGCTCGGCGACGGCCTGGCCACCAGCGGCGCCGCGCTGCTCGGCGGGCCGCCCAACACCACCTACTCGGAGGTGACCGGCGCGGTGATGCTGACCCGCAACTTCAACCCGCGGATCATGCTGTGGGCGGCGATCATCGCCATCGTGCTGGCCTTCGTCGGCAAGTTCGGCGCCGCGCTGCAGAGCATCCCGGTGCCGGTGATGGGCGGCATCCTCTGCCTGCTGTTCGGCTCCATCGCGGTGGTCGGCATGAACACCCTGATCCGCAACCAGATCGACCTGTCCGAGCCGCGCAACCTGGTGATAGTCGCGGTGACCCTGGTGTTCGGCATCGGCGGCATGGTGATCGGCGACAGCGGCATGGGCCTCAAGGGCATCTCGCTATGCGGTATCGTGGCGATCCTGCTCAACCTGCTGCTGCCCGGCGCGGGCGGCTGGCACATCAAGG
Source organism: Pseudomonas oryzae (assembly GCF_900104805.1). Classification (NCBI taxonomy): domain Bacteria; kingdom Pseudomonadati; phylum Pseudomonadota; class Gammaproteobacteria; order Pseudomonadales; family Pseudomonadaceae; genus Pseudomonas; species Pseudomonas oryzae. The sequence continues at coordinate 3,083,920 of NZ_LT629751.1, forward strand.
CACTCGATGGACAAGACGCGAAACATGACTGACGCAAGCCGCCCCACCCACAAGCCGCGCCCGCTGATCGACCTGGCGGTGAGCATCCTGCTGCCCTCGGCGGTGCTGATGAAGCTGAGCAGCCCCGAGCGCCTAGGCGCCGACGGCGCGCTGCTGCTGGCGCTGGCCTTCCCGCTGGGCTGGGGCGCCTTCGAGCTGCTGCGCTACCGCAAGTTCAACTTCATCGCCCTGCTCGGCCTGGTCAGCGTGCTGCTCACCGGCGGCATCGGCCTGCTGCAGCTGGACAGCCGCTGGCTGGCGGTCAAGGAAGCGACCATCCCCGGCATCATCGGCCTGGCCGTGCTGTTCTCCACGCGCACCAGCAAGCCGCTGATCTACAGCCTGCTGTACAACCCCAGCGTGCTCGACGTCGAGCGCATCCAGCGGCAGCTGGCGGCGCACGGGCAGACCGCCGCCTTCGAGCGCCGCCTGCTCAACGCCACCTACTGGCTGAGCGCCACCTTCTTCTTCTCGGCGGCGATGAACTACATCCTCGCCCGCTGGCTGGTCACCAGCCCGGCCGGCAGCGAGGCGTTCAACGCCGAGCTGGCGCACATGAACCTGCTCAGCTACCCGATGATCGCCATCCCCTCGATGCTGATGCTGCTGGCGATCCTCTACTACCTGTGGCGCACCATCCACGACCTCACCGGGCTGAGCCTGGAGGAGATCATGGCGGCGCAGCACCGCGACAAGCACTGAGCGGCGGGAAAGAAATGACCGAGCGGCGCCCATTCGGCGCCGCTCTCGCATAGAATGCGCGGCCGTTTTTCCCGGAGCCGCTCCCATGACCCTCGCCTCGCCCGCCCGCGCCTGCGGCATCGACTTCGGCACCTCCAACTCCACCGTCGGCTGGCTGCGTCCCGGCGCCAGCAACCTGATCGCCCTGGAGGACGGCAAGGACACCCTGCCCTCGGTGCTGTTCTTCAACTTCGAGGAGCAGCGTCCGGCCTTCGGCCGCCAGGCCCTCGGCGAGTATCTGGACGGCTACGAGGGGCGCCTGATGCGCTCGCTGAAGAGCCTGCTCGGCTCGCCGCTGCTCAGCAGCGCCACCACCGTGCTGGGCAGCGCGCTGCCGTTCACCCAGATCCTCGGCCTGTTCCTCGGCGAACTGAAGCAGCGCGCCGAGGCCGCCGCCGGCCGCGAGTTCGAGCAGGTGGTGCTCGGCCGTCCGGTGTTCTTCGTCGACGACGACCCGGCCGCCGACCGCGAGGCCGCCGACACCCTGATCGAGGTCGCCCGCACGCTGGGCTTCAAGGACATCTCCTTCCAGTACGAGCCGATCGCCGCGGCCTTCGACTACGAGGCCGGCATCGACCGCGAGGAGCTGGTGCTGATCGTCGACATCGGCGGCGGCACCTCGGACTTCTCGCTGGTGCGCCTGTCGCCCGCGCGCCGCGTCCTGGCCGAGCGCCAGGCCGACATCCTCGCCACCGGCGGCGTGCACATCGGCGGCACCGACTTCGACCGCCAGCTCAGCCTGGCCGGGGTGATGCCGCTGTTCGGCTACGGCAGCCGGATGAAGAGCGACGCGCTGATGCCGACCAGCCACCACATCAACCTGGCCACCTGGCACACCATCAACGCGGTGTACGCACAGAAGTCGCGGATCGCCCTGGAGAACATGCGCTACGACATCCAGGATCCGACCGGCATCGACCGCATGCTGCGCCTGATCGAGCAGCGTGCCGGCCACTGGCTGGCCATCGAGGTGGAGGACAGCAAGATCGCCCTGACCGAGCAGGAGAGCCGCAGCATCGACTTTTCGCGCATCGAGGCGGGCCTGGCCGCCACCCTGACCCGGCCGCTGTTCGAGGAGGCCATCGCCGGCTCGCTCGAGCGCATCAATGCCAGCATCGAGCAGCTGCTGAGCGATGCCGGGGTCCGTGCCGAGGAAGTCGACACGCTGTTCTTCACCGGCGGCTCGAGCGGCATCCCGGCCCTGCGCCAGCACGTCGCCACGCGCCTGCCCAACGCCCGTGCGGTGGAAGGCAACCGCTTCGGCGGCATCGGCAGCGGCCTGGCCATCGAGGCCGGCAAGCGCTACGGCTGAGCCGCCGGGCGGCTGGGCTTGGGAATGCAAACCATCTAGAATGTGACTGCCGTCACATGGCAGGCGCCGCGTCCAGCGCGGCCCGCCGCTGACGGTTCGGCGCGGCCGGTCGCGCGCGAAATCCCGTCCCGGCCGCAGTTCAGGGACCGGAATCCCAGGTACAGGGCGTACGCTGCATGGCGATGAACGACAACAACCTCATGCGTCTGCAGCTGTTCGGCATGCTGGCGCTGGTGTTCGTGCTCACCCTGGCGCTGGGCGGTTACCTCACCGTGCAGCAGTCGCGCAGCTTCCGCGCGCAAAGCGCCACCCTGGAGGCCGCCGCCCTCGACGAGCAGGCCGCGCTGCTCGAGTCCTCGCTGAGCACCCTGCACGACCAGCTCGATCTGCTGCGCGACAGCGCCGAGCAGGTGCTGCGCCGCAAGGTCCGCGAGCAGGTCGACGATGCCGTGCAGCTCGCCCGGGCCATCTACCGCAACGAGCACGGCCGCCGCCCGGACGGCGAGGTACGCCGGCTGATCGTGGAGAGCCTGCGGCCGCTGCGTTTCTTCGACGGCAACGGCTACTTCTTCATCGACGACCTGGCCGGCAACTGCGTGCTGCTGCCGATCAGCCCCGAGCGCGAGGGCACCTCGCTGCTCGACAACCGCGACGCCGATGGCCGCTACGTCATGCGCGACCTGCTGGCCGCGGTGAGTAACCCGAGCCGGCGCGGCTTCACCCGCTACCGCTGGTACCGGCCGGGCTACGATCGCGAAATGGCGGAGAAGATCGCCTATGTGCGGGTGTTCGAGCCTTTCGGCTGGCTGATCGGCACCGGCGAATACCTCTACAAGATCGAGGAAGAGCTGCAGCAGCAGGCCCTGCGCCAGCTGCGCGCCACGCGCATTGGCAAGAACGGCTACGTCGCCGTCATCCATCGCGACGGTCGGGTGCTGCTGTCACCGAGCAACCCGAGCGCCGAGGGGCGCCACGTGGACGAGTTGCCGGAGGACGAACGCGCGGTGATCCACAGCATCCTCGAGACCAGCCGCCAGGGCGGCGGCCTGACCCGCTACCACTGGCGCAGCCTCACCGCCCCCGATCTGGAGAGCAAGCTGTCGCTGGTCAGCAACCTCGACGAGTGGGGCTGGATCCTGGTCAGCGGCGTGTACATCGACGATCTGCAGGCCGACCTGGCGCAGCGCCGGCGCGAGCTGGAACGCAGCCTGCACGAGGGCTACCGCACCACCGCCCTGGCCCTGGTGCTGGTGATGCTGCTCGCCCTGCTTCTCGCCTTCGGCCTGTCGCGCTGGCTGAGCCACCGCTTCACCCGCTACCAGCGCGACATCGACGCCGGCCACGCGCACCTGCGCCGCTGGGCCGAGTCCGACCCGCTGACCCAGTTGCCCAACCGCACCAGCCTGCGCGCCCGCCTCGACGAGGCCATCGTCTACGCCGAACGCGACGGCCTGAGCTTCGCCCTGCTGTTCATCGATCTCGACCGTTTCAAGAACATCAACGACTCGCTCGGCCATGCCGTCGGCGACGAACTGCTGATCCAGGTGGCGCAGCGGCTGAGCGCCGCCCTGCGCATCAGCGACACGGTCAGCCGTCTGGGTGGCGACGAGTTCGTCGTGCTGCTGGAGAACCTCACCAGCAGCAACCAGGCGGCGCAGGTGGCCAGCGCCCTGCTGCAGGCCAGCAGCGGCCTGTACAGCGTCGGCGGGCGCGAGCTGGCGATCACCATGAGCATCGGCATCGCCATGTTCCCCGCCGACGGCCGCGACGGCGAAACCCTGCTGAAGAACGCCGACGCCGCCATGTACCATGCCAAGTCGACCGGGCGGAACAACTTCCAGTTCTTCGCCGCAGCGATGAACACCCGGGTCAGCGAGCACCTGGAGCTGGAAAACGCCTTGCGCCAGGCGCTGGCGCGCGGCGAGATCAGCCTGCACTACCAGCCGCTGGTCGACCTCACCAGCGGCGAGCTGAGCGGCTGCGAGGCGCTGATGCGCTGGCATAGCCCGACCCTCGGTCAGGTGCCGCCGGACAAGTTCATCCCCATCGCCGAGGACAGCGGCCTGATCCTCGGCCTCGGCGAGTGGGCGCTCAACGAGGCCTGCCGCCAGGTCGCGGCCTGGATCGCCGAGGGTCTGCCCCCCCTGCCGGTATCGGTGAACGTGTCGGCGGTGCAGTTCCGCCACGGCGACCTCGCCCGGCAGGTCGAGGACGCCCTGCAGCGCAGCGGCCTGCCCGCCCACCTGCTGGAGCTGGAGCTGACCGAAAGCGTGCTGGCGGAGAACCGCGCCCAGGTCGGCCACACCCTGCACAGCCTCAAGCGCCTGGGCGTGCGCCTGGCGATGGACGACTTCGGCACCGGCTACTCGTCGCTGAGCTACCTCAAGCACTTCAAGCTCGACACGCTGAAGATCGATCGCTCGTTCGTCAGCGGCCTGCCGCGGGACAGGGATGCCACGGCGCTGACCACCGCGATCATCGGCATGGCCCGCGCGCTGGGCATGACCTGCATCGCCGAGGGCATCGAGACCGCCGCGCAGCGCGAGTTCCTGCGCCAGCAGGACTGCGCGCGCGGCCAGGGCTACTTCTTCTCGCGGCCGCTGTCGGCCGAAGCGCTGGGCGCGCTGCTGGCCAGCCGCCGCGCGGATGACCCGGCGGCCGGCGGGACTACCTCGCTCAGTACCTGATGAAGTGTTCGCGGTAGTGGCGCAGCTCGGCGATGGAGTCGCGGATGTCGTCCAGCGCCAGGTGGCTGCTGTTCTTCTTGAAGGACTCCCTGACCGCCGGCGCCCAGCGCGCGGCCAGCTCCTTGAGGGTGGAGACGTCGATGTTGCGGTAGTGGAAGAAGGCCTCCAGCCGCGGCATGTAGCGCACCAGGAAACGGCGGTCCTGGCCGATGCTGTTGCCGCACATCGGCGACACGCCTTCCGGCACCCACTGGCGGAGGAACTCGAGGGTCAGCCGCTCGGCCTCGGCCTCGTCGAGGCGGCTGTCGCGCACCCGCTGGGTCAACCCGCTCTTGCCGTGCTGCTCGATGCACCAGGCATTCATGTTGGCCAGCACCTCGTCGCTCTGGTGGATCACCAGGCTCGGCCCCTCGGCCAGCACGTTGAGCTGCGAGTCGGTGACTATGGTTGCCATCTCCAGGATGACGTCGGTGTCCGGCTCCAGACCGGTCATTTCCAGGTCGATCCAGATCAGGTTCTGCGGGTTCTGCATGGCGGGGATCCTCGGTTGGTCCGCGCATTCTAGCAGGCCGCGGGCGGCCTCCTGCGGCGCCCTGGCGTGCTAGACTCGCCGCCGAATTCATCCACGGAAGCATCATGGCCAAACGCCAACTGACCCGCCGGCAGAGCTGGCGCATCGAGAAGATCCAGGAGGAGCGCGCCGCCCGCGCCGCCAAGCGCGAATCGCGCGCGGTGGAGGAGCTGGAAGGCGGCGACCTCGGTGCCGAACAGAACGGCCTGGTGATCGCCCACTTCGGCGTGCAGGTCGAGGTCGAGGCGCTCGACGGCGAGCTGGCCGGCCAGGTATTCCGCTGCCATCTGCGCGCCAACCTGCCACCCCTGGTCACCGGCGACCGCGTGGTCTGGCGGGCGGGCAACCAGGGCATCGGCGTGATCGTCGCGCAGCTGCCGCGCGCGTCCGAGCTGTGCCGCCCGGACATGCGCGGCGTGCTCAAGCCGGTGGCGGCCAACGTCGACCAGATCGTCATCGTCTTCGCCCCGCTGCCCGAGCCGCACGCCAACCTGATCGACCGCTACCTGATCGCCGCCGATCACGCCGGCATCCAGCCGCTGCTGCTGATGAACAAGGCCGACCTGATCGACGAGCACAACGCCGCCCGTCTCGACGCCCTGCTGGATGTCTACCGCGCCCTCGGCTACCCGCTGCTGGAGGTCTCCGCGCACAACGGCAACGCCCTGGACGAGCTGCGCGCCCGCCTCGACGGGCGGATCAGCGTGTTCGTCGGTCAGTCCGGGGTCGGCAAGTCGTCGCTGGTCAACACCCTGCTGCCCGGCGTCGACCTGCGCGTCGGCGCGCTGTCCGAGCTGACCGGCAAGGGCACCCACACCACCACCACCGCGCGGCTGTTCCACTTCCCCGGCGGCGGCGACCTGATCGACTCGCCCGGCATCCGCGAGTTCAGCCTCGGCCACGTCACCCGTGCCGACGTCGAGGATGGCTTCATCGAGTTCCGCGAGCTGCTCGGCCGCTGCCGCTTCCGCGACTGCCAGCACGACCGCGAGCCCGGCTGCGCCCTGCTCGGCGCGCTCGCAGAAGGCCGCATCCATCCGCAGCGCCTGGCCAGCTACCGGCACATCATCGCCAGCCTGCCCAAGGACGAGTATTGAGCAGGAGTCCTGCGTAGGCTGGACAACGGCGCAGCCTTGTCCTCCATGGTCAGGCTCACTACTGCCGGTTTTGCGCAACAGCCAGTCCTGCGTAGGGTAGAAAACCCGCGCAGCGGTTTTCTACCGACTCACGCCGCAGCCTGACTGGTGGACAAGCGCTGCGCGCGTTGTCCACCCTACGGCGCGCCGGCGCATTTCAGTACACTCCACCCTTTCCCCTGTCACCGGAGCACGCCATGTCCGCCTTTTCCGACCTGCCGCTGGTGATCGAGCCGGCCGAGCTGGCCAGCCGCCTCGACGCGCCGGAACTGATCCTCGTCGACCTGAGCCCCGCCGCCCGCTACGCCGAGGGCCACATTCCCGGTGCGCGGCACGTCGATCCCAAGCGCACCCAGCTCGGCCAGCCGCCGGCGCCCGGCCTGCTGCCGGTGTGGAGCGACCTGCAGGCACTGCTCGGCGAGCTGGGCCACCGCGCCGACGCCGTGTACGTGCTGTACGACGACGAAGGCGGCCCCTGGGCCGGGCGCTTCGGCTGGCTGCTCGACCTTATCGGCCACCGCAGCTGGCACCACCTCGACGGCGGCCTGCAGGCCTGGCTGGCCGAGGGCCGCGAGCTGTCCACCGCGGTGCCGGCGCCGGTCGGCGCCCCGGTCCCGATACAGCCGTGCGCCGACGTGCTGGCCAGCCGCGAGTACCTGCTCGAGCACCTCGACGACTCGCACCTGCTGATCTGGGACGCCCGCTCGGCGGAGGAGTACCGCGGCGAGAAGGTGCTGGCGGCCAAAGGTGGCCACATCCCCGGCGCCATCAACCTGGAGTGGACCGACTGCCAGGACAGGAGCCGCGCCCTGCGCCTGCGCGCGGACCTCGCCGGGCTGCTCGCCGCGCACGGCATCACCCCGGACAAGGAAATCGTCACCCATTGCCAGACCCACCGCCGTTCCGGCTTCACCTACATGGTGATGCGCGCGCTCGGCTACCCGAACATCAAGGCCTACCCCGGCTCCTGGTCGGAGTGGGGCAACCATCCCGATACACCGGTGGAACGCTAAGGACCTGCCATGACTCTCAAAGAACGCCTGTTCCTTCTCGGCCAGTACCTGCTGCCGCACCATGCCCTGTCGCGCCTGATCGGCCTGGCCGCCGAGTGCCGCGCCGACTGGTTCAAGAACCCGCTGATCAGCGCCTTCGTGCGCCGCTACCAGGTCGACATGAGCGAGGCCGACATCGGCAACCCGCACGCCTACGAGCACTTCAACGCCTTCTTCACCCGCGCCCTGCGCGAAGGCGCGCGCCCACTGGACACCACCCCCGGGGCGATCCTCAGCCCGGCCGACGGTGCCATCAGCCAGCTCGGCAGCATCGAGCACGGCCGCATCTTCCAGGCCAAGGGCCACAGCTTCAGCCTGCTCGAACTGCTCGGCGGCGACACACAGCTGGCCGCGCCCTTCATGGGCGGCCAGTTCGCCACCGTCTACCTGTCGCCGAAGGACTACCACCGCGTGCACATGCCGCTGGCCGGTACCCTGCGCGAGATGGTCTACGTGCCGGGCAAGCTGTTCTCGGTCAACACCTTCACCGCCGAGAACGTCCCCGACCTGTTCGCCCGCAACGAGCGGGTGGTCTGCCTGTTCGACACCGAGCGCGGGCCGATGGCGGTGGTGCTGGTCGGCGCGATGATCGTCGCCAGCGTGGAGACGGTGTGGGCCGGCCTGGTCACTCCGCCCAAGCGCGCCCTCAAGCACTTCCGCTACGGTACGACGGCGCAGGAGCCGATCCAGCTGGACAAGGGCGCCGAACTCGGTCGCTTCAAGCTCGGCTCCACGGCTATCGTGCTGTTCGGCCCGGATCAGGTACGCTGGGCCGACGGCCTGGGTGCCGGCACGCCGCTGCGCATGGGCCAGCAACTGGGGCTGCCGCAGCGCTGACCCGGTCGAGGCGCCGCCGGCGGGAACCGCGGCGTCCTGCCGCAGGTCAATATCGGCAGGCGTCTTTTCGCTAGACTGGCCCGTCTCGATCCGCGCGCCAGGGAGCGGCGCTCGGGTCCGGCGCCGGCCAGTCTTTCCACAGATCCGAGCGAGGCACCATGGACCTGCATTCCGCCTTCGACCTGCTGCACGTCACCCCGCCGGACCTGTCGAGCCTGTCCTTCGCTGCCGCGCAGCCGGCGGCACTGAGCCGCTGGCTCGCCGAGCTGCCCAAGGCCAACCTCGGCGAAACCACCCGCCGCCTGTACCTCGCCGTGCAGGAGCTCAATCGCCTGCAGACCGGCCCGGCCACGCGCCTGCAGCTGCTCGAGCTGCTGCAGCCGGAGCTGCAGTTCGCCTGCGCCCAGCTGGAGAAACAGCTGCGCAGCCCGGTGGTGATCCTCGATAGCCGCCGCCAGCAGATCGCCACCCTCTGGCACGCCCTGCTGCTGCAGCTGGCCCGCGCCGCCAAGCTGGCCGCCAGCGAGGCCCGGCGCCTGGCCGCCGGCGACGAGCAGCGCAGCCTGACCGCGCGCGCGCTGCGCCTCGCCCTGCAGGCGCTCTACCAGCTGCTGTGCCAGCATCACGTGCTGTACACCCCGCCCAGCCAGGGCTTCTGGCTGGAGCTGCACCAGCTGTACCGCTTCGCCACCAGCCAGCAGCTCGAACGCCTGGCGCTGCCGGCCGGCGCTCTGGCCACCCTGAGCATCGAGCAGAGCTATCTGGCCTGCCTGCTGCTCGCCTGCGCGCGCACCAACCAGCTGCGGCCGCAGGCCATCCTGCGGCTCGGCGAGGTGCTGCCGGCGTGGAGCCGGCTGGCCCGCCTGCAAGCCGCGCACGCCACCGACAGCCTGTTCGCCTTCGCGCCGGCCACCGACAGCCCGCCGCGCTACACCAAACTGTTGCAGGACGAAGCCCCGGAGCAGCTGCGCGGTCTCAGCGTGCAGGCGCTGGTCGGCGTGCTGCAGGAGTACCTGGCCCTCGATGCCGCGCAGCGCCGGCGCAGCCCGCTGGCGATCCCCGACGGGCTCGACGACGACCTGCTGCAGCACCTGTGCAGCGCCTGGAGCGCACCGAGCGAACGCAGCTTCCGGCGCATCTCCGGCAGCGGCCGGATCAGCGCCTGCCTGGGGATCAGCGCCCTGCACTACCACCTGGCCGGCCGCCGCCGCTTCGCCGACTTCCTGCAGTTGCGCGAGGAGGAGCTCAGCGCCGACTTCCAGCGCCATCATCGCGAGCGCGACCCCTGGGCCAAGGCCTTCGATGCCAGCCGCAACGAGGATCTGCTGAACAACCCGCACCGGCAGATCGACTATGCCCCGGGCAAGGCCGCCCCTGCAGCCGCGGAGCAGGACGGCGAGGAGTACCCCCGCCACCAGCTGCAGGTGATCAACCACAGCCCCGGCGGCTACTGCCTGGCCTGGGACGGCAGCTCGCCCGAACAGCTGCAGACCGGCGACCTGATCGGCCTGCAGCACCCCGACGAGCAGGGCTGGCACGTCGCGCTGATCCGCTGGATCCGCCAGCCGCGCGGCAGCGGCCTACAACTGGGCATCGAGCTGCTCGCGCCGCGCGCCCAGCCCTGCAGCCTGCGCACCGTGCAGGCCGACGGCAGGCCGGGGCAGCACCTGCGCGGCCTGCTCATCGGCGCCATTCCGGCTCTCGGCCGCCCACCGCTGCTGATCGCCCCGCATCTGCCGTTCCAGCAGGGACAGCGGGTCCTGCTGCATGTCGATGGTCGCGACCAGCGCATCCTGCTGAGCCGCCGCCACGTGCTCAGCGGCAGCTTCAACCAGTTCGAGTATCGCTCCCTGGACCCCGCCGAAGCCCCCAAACGGAAGCCGGTCACAGCTTTGAGCCTGGTCGACGACGGGCCGGCGGAAGATTTTGACTCACTTTGGCAGTCCTTGTAGATTCCTCCGCATCCTCCCCATTTCCGCGTCGTGTGCGCCCTTCCGGCGCCGGTTCCAGGCCGTCCATGCCCAGCGAAAAGAAAACCGTCCGCCTCCTGCTCCTCGAGGACTCGCAGAACGAAGCCGAGCGCCTCATCAATCTGTTCCGCAATGCCGGACACGCCACCCGGGCCCACCGCCTGACCTCGGACGACGATCTGGCCGAAGCCCTGCAGCAGACCTGGGATCTGCTGATCGCCGCGCCGCAGAGCGAGAACCTCGAGCCCTGCGACGCCCTGAACGCCATCCGCCGCCAGGGCAAGGACCTGCCCTTCCTGCAGCTGCTGACCGGCAACGACGGCGAGGCGATCACCGAGGCCCTGCTGCTCGGCGCCCAGGACGCCCTGCCGCAGGGCGACGACGAGCGCCTGATGCTGGTGGCCGAGCGCGAACTGCGCAACCTCGAGGAGCGCCGCGCGCGCCGCAGCGCGGAAATGGCGCTGCGCGAGGCCGAGAAGCGCTGCCAGCTGCTGCTGGACAGCTCGGTGGACGCCATCACCTACGTCCACGACGGCATGCACATCTACGTCAACCGCGCCTACGTGGACCTGTTCGGCTACAGCGACGCCGACGACATCGCCAGCATGCCGATGATCGACCTGATCCAGGGCAGCGACCAGGCCGCGTTCAAGGACTTCCTCAAGACCTACCAGCACAGTAGCGAAGCCGCCGAGCTGCACTGCGGCGGGGTCCGCGAGGACGGCAAGCAGTTCCGCGCACGCATGACCTTTTCGCCGGCCACCTACGACGGCGAACCCTGCACCCAGGTGGTCATCCGCGTGGAGAACGACAACGCCGAACTGGAAGAGAAGCTGCGCGAGATCAGCAGCCAGGACCTGGTCACCGGCCTGTTCAACCGCGTGCACTTCCTCGAGCTGCTCGACCAGGCGGTCGGGCGCGCGGTCAACGGCGGCACGCCGGCGACCTTCGCCCTGCTGCGCATCGACCGTTACGCCAACCTGATCGGCGAGATCGGCCTGGCCGACAGCGACCTGCTGCTGGCCGACTGCGCGCAGCTGCTGCGCCAGCACTTCGGCAGCGGCGCCCAGCTGGCACGCTTCGCCGACGACAGCTTCGCCGTGCTGCTGCCCGGCCCGGCCGCTCAGGCCGAACAGGACCTGCGCAGCCTGCTGAAGAAGATCGAGGGGCACCTGTTCGAGATCGCCGGACGCACCGTGCAGATCACCTTCAGCATCGGCGCCGCCGGACTCGACGAGCGGACCGCCCAGGCCGCCGCGGTGGTCGAGCGCGCCCTCCGCTGCGCCGAGCGCCTGAGCGACGGCAACGGTCTCAGCGTCTACGACCCGGCCGAAGAACTGGCTGCCGCCGCCAGCCGCGGCAATCTGGTCGCCATCGTCCAGCAGGCGCTGGATGGCAACGGCTTCCAGCTGCTGTTCCAGCCGATCATCAGCCTGCACGGCGACGAGCGCGAGCACTATGAAGTGCAGCTGCGCCTGAGCAGTCCGCAGGGCGAGCCGATCGCCGCCAGCGATTTCCTCGCCGCCGCGCAGCAGGCCGGCCTCGCCGCCAGGGTCGACCGCTGGCTGCTGCTCAACGCCATCCGCCAGCTCACCGAGCATCGCGCCAAGGGTCACAACACCCGCCTGTTCGTGCCGCTGGGCGCCGCCAGCCTGCAGGACCCGACCCTGCTGCCATGGCTGAGCGCCGCGCTCAAGGCCGCCCGCCTGCCCGCCGACGCGCTGATCATGCAGCTCGGCGAGCCGGACGCGGTGGCCTACCTCAAGCAGGCCAAGGCGCTCAGCCAGGGGCTGGGCCAGCTGCACTGCAAGGTGGCGCTCAGCCAGTTCGGTGGCGCGCTCAACCCGTTCAACACCCTGCGCCACCTGCAGGTCGACTTCGTCAAGCTCGACCCGCAACTGCTCAACCAGCTCGACGATGCCGAACAGCAGGAAAACCTGAAGACGCTGATCGGCGGACTGCATGCCCAGGCCAAATTGAGCATCGTGCCCGGGGTGGACAACCCCAGCGTGCTGACCACCCTTTGGCAGACCGGGGTGAACTACGTGCAGGGCCTGTACCTGCAGGGGCCGAGCGCGAAGATGGACTACGAGTTCTCCTCCGGCGAGGAGTGAGTTTTCCGGCTGCATGAACGAAAAAACCGCCGTGATGGCGGTTTTTTCGTTGTGGGGCTTACCTCACTCGCGCCCTTCGCGATCGCGATGGCCGAGCAGGTAGAGGATGCCGTCCAGGCCGAGGGTGGAGATCGCCTGCTTGGCCGACTGCTTGACCAGCGGCTTGGCGCGGAAGGCCACGCCCAGGCCGGCGATGGCCAGCATCGGCAGATCGTTGGCCCCGTCGCCGACGGCGATGGTCTGTTCCAGACGCAGGCCTTCCTGCTCGGCGAGCTGGCGCAGCAGGTCGGCCTTGCGCTGGGCGTCGACGATCGGCTCCACCGCCACGCCGGTGACCTTGCCGTCGACGATCTCCAGCTCGTTGGCGAACACATAGTCGATGCCGAGCTTGGCCTGCAGCTGGCGCGCGAAGTAGGTGAAGCCGCCGGAGAGGATGGCGGTCTTGTAGCCGAGGCGCTTGAGTTCGGCGAACAGGGTTTCCGCGCCCTCGGTCAGGCGCAGCGAGGCGCCGATGCCTTCCAGCACCTCCTCGGACAGCCCCTTGAGCAGCGCCAGGCGTTCCTTGAAGCTGGCCCGGAAGTCCAGCTCGCCGCGCATCGCCCGCTCGGTGATCTCGGCCACCTGCTCTCCGACCCCAGCGGCCTTGGCCAGCTCGTCGATCACCTCGGCCTCGATCAGCGTCGAATCCATGTCGAACACCGCCAGGCGGCGGTTGCGGCGGAAGATGGTGTCCTGCTGGAAGGCGATGTCGACGTTGAGCTCCTGGGCCACGCTGAGGAACTCGGCGCGCAGCGCCGCCGAATCGGCCGGCTCGCCGCGCACCGAGAACTCGATGCAGCCCTTGCCGCGCTCGGCCGGGGTATCCAGCGGCATGCGCCCGGACAGGCGGTCGATGTGGTCGATGTTCAGGCAGTACTTGGCGGTGATCGAGCTGACCCGGTGCAACTGTTCGGCGGTCACCTTACGCGTCAGCAGGGTGACGATGTGGCGGGCCTTGCCCTGGCCGCCGACCCACTGCTGGTAGTCGGCCTCGGAGACCGGGGTGAAGCGCACCTGCTGGTCAAGTTCGTAGGCGGTGAACAACACGTCCTTGAGCACCGCGGACGCCTGGGCGCCGGGCGGGATCTCGACCAGGATGCCGAACGACAGGGTGTCGTGGATCACCGCCTGGCCGATGTCGAGGATGTTCACCCCCCCCTGGGCCAGCACACCGGTGACGGCGGCGGTCAGCCCCGGGCGATCCTCTCCGGTAATGTTGATCAGGACGATTTCACGCACGGCGCACCTCGCGGAACTGAAAACGCGGCATTTTACCTACAAAGCGCCGCGCCTGCAGTGTGGTTTCCCGATCGGCGAACGCACCGCTATACTTTGCCGCCATCTCCTCTCAGAGCCGAGCCCCACTCGTGAACCGGCCCGCGCCCGTCAAATCCGACAACTTCTTCCTCGTCCTCTTCGGCGCCCTGCGTCGGCGGCGGCTTCCCATCGCCCTGCGCACCGTCAGCCACAGCCTGGCCCTGGTGACCGTGGTCATGCTGGCCTTCGCCTGGGTGTTCAACTACCAGGCCGGCCAGGTCATGCAGGAACACAGCGAGGCGGTCGGCGAAAGCCTCAAGCGCCAGGCGGTGACCTCGGCCACCGAGCTGCTGGCGGCCAACGACCGCCTCAGCCTCAAGGTGATGCTCGACAAGCTCGCCGACAACCCGCTGGTCGCCCACGTGGTGGTGCACGGCGTCGACAACCGCATCATCGCCGAAGCGGGCCACCGCCCGCCGCAGGCCGTGCTCGGCCGCTCGGAGGGGGTGTTCTCCGCGCCCATCGCCTTCCAGGAAGTCGCCGCCGGGCAACTGCACCTGACCCTCGACATGCAGCAGTTCCGCCAGCCGCTGACCATCAGCCTGCAGAACTTCGGCCTGCTCGGCCTGATCGTGCTGATCGCCACCCTGTTCCTCAGCCTGCGCCTGGGCAGCCAGCTGGCACTGCCGCTGCGCCAGCTGCGCCTGTGGCTGCGCGATCCGGACGATCCGGCGCCGGCCCACGACCGTCAGGACGAGATCGGCGACCTGGCGCGCCAGCTGCAACAGCGCCTGGTGCCGCCGAAACCGCAGCCCAGCGCGGCGGCGTTCGACGACACCATCGTCGAGGATGGCGAGGACATGTTCGAGGGGCTGGAGAACCTGCTCGACGAGCGTCGCCCGGCGCCGCCGGGCAAGCCGGCCCCTCGCGCCCCCCAGGCGCTGGCGGACGACGAGCTGGAGCTGGATGAGGCGGCGCTCGGCCTGGACCCGGCCGAGCTGGCGCCAGCGCCCGGCCCCGCAGCGCGACCGCCGCTGCCGGTGGTCGCCAGCGCCGTGCTGGCGATCCAGCTGGGCGGCCAGGAAGAGCTGCAGCGCCGTCTGCCCCAGCAGCGCCTGCGCGAACTGCTGCAGCGCTATCGCGACTGCCTGGAGCGCGCCGCCACCCTGTACGACGGCGACCTGCAACGCCTCGGCGACGGCGGCAGCCTGATCCTGTTCCATGGCAACCAGTCCGGCGAGAACTTCCTGACCCGCGCACTGTGCTGCGGCGAGCTGCTGCGCGCCCTGGGTCATGCCCTGCAGATCGAGGTGGCCGACTGCGGCCTGACCCTGCGCCTGCAGCTCAGCCTGAGTCGTGGCGAAGGGCTGTACGGCCTGCCGCTCAGCGAGCTGCTGCTGCAGCCCGCCGTGCAGAGCACGCTCGGCCTCAACGGCCACAGCCGCAACCTGCTGCTGCTCGATCCGGAGCTCGGTGCCGACCCGGACCTGCGCACGCGGGCGCGCATCCGCGCCCTGGCCAACCCTGCCGGCGCCAGCTGCATCGAGCGCCTGCAGGACCCGCTGCCGGCGCGCCTGGAGCAGCAGCTCGGGCAGATGCTGCAGCGCGCCTGAGCCTTACCCACGCCCTGAAAACACGACGCCGCCCCGGTTACCCGGCGCGGCGTCGTGTTTTCAGGGGAAGATCCCGCTCAGAAGCGATACACCTCGGTGGTCGGCCTGACCACCGGGATTTGCGGCACATCGGCCTTGCGCTCCTGACGCTGGCGCTTCGGCTCCACCGCTGGCGGGGTCCGCGCCGCCGCTGCCCGGCTCATGTTGCCGACCGCCGTGGCCATCTGCGTCGCTAGGCTCTGCAGCAGTGCGCTCTGCGCCCGCACCTGGTCGCCCAGATCGCCGTTGTGCTTTTCCTCCAGACGCACCACGCGGCTGTCGCGCATGGTGCCCTCGCCGTCCAGCAGACGCCACTGCGCCTCCAGCACCGCCGGCTGGAACGGCCCGGAGTCCAGACGGCTGATGCTCAGCAGCAACTGCGCCTCGGGCTTGAAGCCGACGCGATCGGGGTACAGCGCCAGGCGGCTGCTGTCCAGGCGTACGGCCAGCTGACGCAGCAGCAGCTGCGCCACGTCGTCCTGCAGGTTACCCGCCCAGCGCGCCTGCGCGCTGATCGCCAGGGTATCGTCGACCTGGCGTTGCACCAGCGACTCGCGCTGCAGGTAGTCGGCCAGCTTCAGCGGACCGAGCAGCACCGCTACGCCCTGGCCGCTCTGCGGCACGGCGGCACCGCTCTGCTGCAATTGATAGAACTGGGACGGCGGCGTCGCCGCGCAGCCCGCCAGCGCGAACAGCGCGGCGAGCCCCAGGTTGCGGATCAGGCGTGGAACACCCATGAAGAATTCACCGTTTCTTGCCAAAAATAAGCGATTCAGGCTGCTGCTCGAGGCTTTCCGCCGTGCGCTGCAGGGCCTTGCTGGCGCGCCCCAGATCCTCCAGCGCCTGCAGCAACTGGTACTGCGCCTCCGACTCCGGACCGAGGCTGCGCCCCAGCGCCTGCGTCTGCTCGAGCGCAGCGCGCGCACTCTGCGCCGCCAGGCGTAGATCGCCGATGGCCGCGCGCAGCTCGACGCTGCCGTGGCGCGCATTATCCAGCAAAGGCGGGATTTGTCGCTGCAGTTCTTGAGTCAGATTCTCAAGATTACCCAGGCTCACCGCCAGACTGGCCAATCCGCCGTGCAGCTCCGGCGAAGTAGTCAGGCGCTCCAGCGCCTGCAGGCTGTGGTGGGCCGACAGCACCATCTCGCGCAGCGGCAATTCGCGCAGGGTGCCGACCAGATCACGCAACAGGTTGGCTACCTGGTCGACCCGCGACGGCACGCTGGGGATCGCCGGCAGGTCGAGCTCGTTGGGCTGGCGCACATAGCCGGCCTGACCGGGGAACAGGTCCAGCGCCACTATGGCCTTGCCGGTCAGCAGGCTCTGCGTCTGCAACTGCGCGCGCAGGCCGCGCTCGACCAGTTGCTCGACCACGCGGTCGAAGCGCCCGCGCTCGCTGCCGACCCCGGGATCGATGCGCAGCACCACCGGCATCACCACATCCCGCAGCTCGGCGTCGTAGGACAGGCGGATCTCGCGCACGGTACCGACCTTGACCCCGCGATAGGTGACGTCGGCACCGACGTCGAGGCCGTCCAGCGCGCCGGTGAAGTACACCACATAATCGCTCGGCTGGCTGAACCAGTTGTCGCGACCGAGCAGCAAGAGGCCGCTGACCAGCAGGGCCACGCCAGCGAGGAGGAAAGCACCGATCCAGAACGGCTTGCGGGTTTCGCTCATGACAGGACCTCCGCGGCGTGCGGCCCCTGGCCGCGACGCAGGAAACGCTGCACCGTGGGGTGCGGACATTCGTCGAGCAGCTGCGCCAGCGGCCCGAGGGCGATCTGCGTGCGCGACTGATGATCGAGGAACAGACAGGTGTCGGCCACCGCGTAGATGCTCGGCAGCTCGTGGGTGACCAGCACGATGCTGGCCTTGAGGCTGTCGCGCAGCTGCAGGATCAGCTCGTCTAGGGCCAGCGAACTGAGCGGATCGAGGCCGGCCGACGGCTCGTCGAAAAACAGCACCTCGGGGTCGAGCGCCAGGGCACGGGCCAGGCCGGCGCGCTTGCGCATGCCGCCGGACAGCTCGGCCGGATACAGCTCATCGCAGCCGGCCAGGCCGACCAGCGCCAGCTTGAGCGCGGCCAGCTCGTCCAGCTCGGCGCGGCTCAGGTGCGGGTGATAGGCGGCCAGCGGCAGGCAGATGTTGTCGCGCAGGGTCATGCCGCTCCACAGTGCGCCGCCCTGGTAGAGCACGCCGAAGTGCCGCTGCAGGGCGGCCCGCTGATCCGCATCGCGCGCCCAGAAATCCTCGCCGTGCAGCAGCACACGCCCGGCCAGCGGCGCCTGCAGGCCGATCAGATGGCGCAGCAGGGTGCTCTTGCCGCAGCCGCTGGCGCCCATGATGACGAACACCTCGCCGCGACGGATGGCAAAGTTGAGGTCGTGCTGGATCACCCGGCTGCCATAGCCGGCGCTGAGGTGCTCCACGCGCAGGACGACCTCGTTCATCTCAGATCCCCAGCTGGGTGCAGATCAGGGTGATCAGCGCATCGCTGACCACCAGCGCGACTATGATGCTGACCACCGCGCGGGTGGTGGCCTGGCCGACCGCCTGGGCGTTGCGCCCGCAGGCCAGGCCATGGTGGCAGCCGATCAGACCGATCAGCACGGCGAACACCAGACTCTTGAACACCCCGAGCAGGAAGTCGCCCAAGCCGATCAGCTTGAGACTCTGGTTGAGGTAGAGCGGCGCGGAGATGTCGAACAGCCCGGCGCCGATGATGAAGCCACCGAGGATGCCCAGCGCATCGGCGAACACGCAGAGCAGCGGCATGCTGACCAGCAGCGCCAGCAGGCGCGGCAGGACCAGGAATTCCAGCGGCGGGAAGCCGAAGGTCTTCAGCGCGTCGATCTCCTCGTTGGCCTGCATGCTGCCGAGCTCGGCCGCGTAGGCCGCGCCGGTGCGGCCGGCCATGATCACCGCGGTCATCAGCGCGCCCATCTCGCGGGTCATGCCGATGGCCACCATGTTGGCGATGTACAGCTGGGCGCCGAAGGCCTCCAGCTGGGCCGCGCCGACGAAGGCGAGGATCAGGCCGACCAGGATGGCGATCAGCGCGACGATCGGCAGCGCGCCGGGGCCGCACTGGGCCAGCGCGGTCCAGAAGTCGGCGGCGCGCATGCGCGCGCGCCCCCCCAGCAGGCGGCCGAGGGCGAGGATCACCTCGCCACAGAAGCTGCACGCGGCGCCCAGCCCCCCCTGCACGCGCAGGGCCAGCAGGCCGAGGCGCGACACCGGGCCGAAGCGCGGCGCGCTCTCGCCGGCCTCACCGGACGGGGCGGCCGCCATCTGCAGCAGGCGCGTGACCCCCTCCGGCAGGTTGGCGTGCCGCAGCGCGCGCTGCTCCTCGTCGGCCAGCCGCTGCAGGCGGCGCAGCACGGCCAGCAGGCTGCTGTCCCAGGCCTGCAAGGCCTCGACCCGCAGCAGCAGGCTGGTCGGCTTGTCCGCCAGACTGTGCCAGACGGCCTGCAGGTCGGGCTTGACGGCGGCCAGCGTCCAGCTGCCGGACAGACGCAGCACCGCCGCACCGTCCTGAGTGCCGGTCCAGGCCAGTTGCGCCTGTGCTTGTTCTGCTTCCGCCATCCACCCTCCCTGATGGCCTGCCACAGTGGCCAGCCACCCTAGTCGATCCTCGGCCGCAGGGCGGACAACTCGCGCAGCGATTGTCCACCTGTCGAGCGCGCAGGGGGTAACTCGCGCAGCGATTACCTATCAACAATGCCGGCACCGAGTCATCGATTGGCAGAAGATCGCTACGCGAGTCTTCTACCCTACCGACCAGCCGAGATGCTGCCAGACCGTCGCCGGCGCGGCCAGGGCGCCACTATTCCACCAGCAGCGCATCCACGCGCTGGAAGCCGCGCGGCAGCAGGCTGCCGCGGCGCCCGCGCTCCCCTTGGTAATGCTCCAGATCATCGGCGCGAAGCGACAGGGTGCGCTTGCCGGCCTGCAGCACCAGGGTCGCGCCCTGCGGCAGCACCGTCAGGTCGACCAGGTACTCCTCGCGGCTGGCCACCCGCTCGGCGGGGATGCCGATGATCTTGTTACCCTTGCCCTTGGCCAGCTGCGGCAGGTCGGCGACCGGGAACACCAGCAGGCGTCCCTCGCTGGTCACCGCCGCCAGGCGATCGCTGCCCAGCTCGCGCAGCGGCCGCGGCGCCATCACCTTCGCCCCCTCGGGCAGGGTCAGCAAAGCCTTGCCGGCCTTGTTCTTGGCCTGCAGGTCCTCGCCCTTCACCACGAAACCATAGCCGGCATCCGAGGCCAGCACATACAGCGCGTCATCCTCGGGCAGCAGCACGCAGTCGAAGCTGGCGCCGGCCGGCGGACTCAGGCGGCCGGTGAGCGGCTCGCCCTGACCGCGCGCCGAGGGCAGCGAATGGGCCGCCAGCGAATAGCTGCGCCCGCTGGAGTCGAGGAACACGGCAAACTGGTTGGAGCGCCCCGGCGCGGCGGCCTTGAAGGCGTCGCCGGCCTTGTAGGAGAGCGCCGCGGCGTCGATGTCGTGCCCCTTGGCGCAGCGCACCCAGCCCTTCTCGGAAAGCACCACGGTGACCGGCTCGGTGGGCAGCAGGTCGGTCTCCGACAGCGCCTTGGCCTCGGCGCGCGCGACCAGCGGCGAGCGGCGCTCGTCGCCGTACTTCTCGGCGTCCTCGAGCAGCTCCTTGCGTACCAGCTTCTTCAGCTTGGTCTCGCTGCCGAGCAGGGCCAGCAGCTTGTCGCGCTCCTTGGCCAGCTCGTCCTGCTCGCCGCGGATCTTCATCTCCTCGAGGCGCGCCAGCTGGCGCAGGCGGGTATCAAGAATGTAGTCGGCCTGCACCTCGGTCAGGGCGAAGCGCTCCATCAGCACGGCCCTGGGCTGGTCCTCCTCGCGGATGATGCGGATCACCTCGTCGAGGTTGAGGAAGGCGACCAGCAGGCCCTCGAGCAGGTGCAGGCGCTTCTCCACCTTGTCCAGGCGGAACTGCAGGCGGCGGCGCACGGTCTGCACGCGGAACACCAACCACTCGCTCAGCAGCTGACGCAGGTCCTTGACCTGCGGCTTGCCGTCCAGGCCGATGACGTTGAGGTTGACCCGGTAAGAGCTTTCCAGCTCGGTGGTGGCGAACAGGTGCTGCATCAGCTCGTCGAGGTCGACACGGTTGGAGCGCGGCACGATGACGATGCGGCAGGGGTTCTCGTGGTCGGACTCGTCGCGCAGGTCGGCGACCATCGGCAGCTTCTTGGCCTGCATCTGGCCGGCGATCTGCTCGAGCACCTTGGCCCCGGAGACCTGGTGCGGCAGCGCGGTGACGACGATCTCGCCGTCCTCCTTGCGGTACACCGCGCGCATGCGCACCGAGCCGCGGCCGCTCTGGTAGATCTTCAGCAGATCGCTGCGCGGGGTGATGATCTCCGCCTCGGTGGGGAAATCCGGCCCCGGCATCAGCTCGCACAGGCGCTCCACCGTGGCCTGCGGCTCGTCGAGCAGGGTCACGCAGGCGCGCGCCACCTCGCTCAGGTTGTGCGGCGGCACGTCGGTGGCCATGCCCACGGCGATGCCGGTGGTGCCGTTGAGCAGCAGGTTGGGCAGTCGCGCCGGCAGGGTCGCCGGCTCGTCGAGGGTGCCGTCGAAGTTGGGCACCCAGTCGACGGTGCCCTGGCCCAGCTCGGCGAGCAGCACCTCGGAATAGCGCGACAGGCGCGCCTCGGTGTAGCGCATGGCGGCGAACGACTTGGGATCGTCCGGCGCACCCCAGTTGCCCTGGCCGTCGACCAGCGGATAGCGGTAGCTGAACGGCTGGGCCATCAGCACCATGGCCTCGTAGCAGGCACTGTCGCCGTGCGGATGGAACTTGCCGAGCACGTCGCCGACGGTGCGTGCCGACTTCTTGTGCTTGGCGTCGGCATCCAGGCCCAGCTCGCTCATCGCGTAGACGATGCGACGCTGCACCGGCTTGAGACCGTCGCCGATGTGCGGCAGGGCGCGGTCCATGATCACGTACATGGAGTAGTTGAGATAGGCCTGTTCGGTGAACTCGGCCAGCGAGCGGCGTTCGACGCCTTCCAGGCTCAGATCGAGGGATTCGCTCATGTGCGTCCTCTGAAAACTCGTGTATTCGGGGCGCGCCCGCCGCAGGCCGGCGCACCGGATAAGTGGGTCAGCCGTTCCAGCCGCCCGCGGGCGCGGCGAACTGCAGGATCAGCGGACGGCGCTCGCCGGCGGCATTCGGCGCGCCGCCGTTGTCCAGGCCGATCCATACCGCCGAATCGTCCAGCCACAAAGCCTCGGCCACCCCGTAGGGCGTGTCATAGCGCAGGCCGGGAGCCAGCGCGGCGGCGGCGAACGACCAGCAGCGCTCGGCCGCGCCGCTATCCGCGTCGCGGCGGCAGACGCGATGCTGCAGGCGTTCCAGGCTGTACAGCTTGCCGGCGTGCCAGCTCAGGCCGGTGAAGTCCAGCGGCTGTGCCGCGCTGCCCGGCGGATCCAGCGGACGCAGCGCGCGGCCGCTCTCGGCCAGCAGCACGCAGCCGGCCTCCGCGCAGCGCCAGCGCTCGCGACCCTGCTGCAGGGCAAGCAGTCCGCGCCCCTCGCGCTCGGCGGCCAGCCACAGGCGGCTGCCGTCCGGCTGCACCGCCAGCCCCTCGAGCAGGGCATTGAAGTGCAGCAGCAGGCCACGGGCGCGCGCCTGGCGCAGCAGCTGCGGCGGCAGCTCCAGCCAGCGCGCTGCGCCGAAACTCGGCAGCTGCAGCACGCCGACCTGGCTCTCGCTGAGCAGGTAGCGGTTCCCCCCGGCATCGCAGGCCAGGCCCTCGAAGTCCAG
Organism: Pseudomonas oryzae; assembly: GCF_900104805.1. Classification (NCBI taxonomy): domain Bacteria; kingdom Pseudomonadati; phylum Pseudomonadota; class Gammaproteobacteria; order Pseudomonadales; family Pseudomonadaceae; genus Pseudomonas; species Pseudomonas oryzae. The sequence continues at coordinate 3,106,136 of NZ_LT629751.1, forward strand.
GGCACCGCCGCGCAGCGGCGCCAGCAGGCGGTTGCCGGTACTCAAGCCCCAGGGCAGACCGCTGGGCGGTGGCGGCGGGGCGACGAACGCCTCGCCCCGCGCCAGCCAGCGACCATCCCCAGGCTGCAGCCGGTACAGGCGATCGTCCTCGCGGTCGGAGACCGCCCACCAGGCGCCATCGGCGCAGCGCGCCAGACCGGACAGGTTGCCGGACGGCATGTCGTCCACCGGCAGGGCCGCCTGCAGGGTCAGCTCCGCCAGCGGCGCCTCGGCGCGGGCCGGCAGGCCGGGCAGCAACGTCAGCATGCCGGCCAGCGCCAGCCAGGCGGACCTCACACCAGCACCTCGGCGAGGTTGCCCTTGCTCTCCAGCCAGCTCTTGCGGTCGCCGGCGCGCTTCTTGGCCAGCAGCATGTCCATCACCTCCTGGGTGCCGGTGAAGTCCTCAAGGGTCAGCTGCACCAGGCGGCGGGTATTGGGATCCATGGTGGTTTCGCGCAGCTGCAGCGGATTCATCTCGCCGAGCCCCTTGAAGCGGGTGACCTGCGGCTTGCCGCGCTTCTTCTCGGCGGCCAGGCGCTCGAGGATGCCGTCGCGCTCGGCCTCGTCGAGGGCGTAGTAGACCTCCTTGCCCAGGTCGATGCGGTACAGCGGCGGCATGGCGACGTAGACGTGACCAGCCTCCACCAGCGGGCGGAAGTGGCGGACGAACAGGGCACAGAGCAGGGTGGCGATGTGCAGGCCGTCGGAGTCGGCGTCGGCGAGGATGCAGATCTTGCCGTAGCGCAACTGGGACAGGTCCGCCGAGCCCGGATCGATGCCGATGGCCACGGCGATGTCGTGCACCTCCTGGCTGGCCAGCACCTCGCTGCCGTCCACTTCCCAGGTGTTGAGGATCTTGCCGCGCAGCGGCATGATCGCCTGGAACTCCTTGTCGCGCGCCTGCTTGGCGCTGCCGCCGGCCGAGTCACCCTCGACCAGGAACAGTTCACCGCGCATCGGGTCCTGGCCGGCGCAGTCGGCCAGCTTGCCGGGCAGCGCCGGCCCTTGGGTGATCTTCTTGCGCTCGACCTTCTTGCCGGCCTTGAGGCGCCGCCCGGCGTTGCTGATCGCCAGTTCGGCCAGCGCCAGGCCCAGCTCGGGATGCTCGTTGAGCCACAGACTGAAGGCGTCCTTGACCACCCCGGAGACGAAGGCCGCCGCCTCGCGCGAGGACAGGCGCTCCTTGGTCTGCCCGGAGAACTGCGGCTCCTGCATCTTCATCGACAGCACGAAGGCGATGCGCTCCCAGACGTCCTCCGGCGCCAGCTTGACCCCGCGCGGCAGCAAACTGCGGAACTCGCAGAACTCGCGCATGGCGTCGAGCAGGCCCTGGCGCAGGCCGTTGACGTGGGTGCCGCCCTGCGCGGTGGGGATCAGGTTGACGTAGCTCTCCTGCACGCTCTCGCCGCCCTCCGGCAGCCACAGCAGCGCCCAGTCCACCGCCTCGCGGGTGCCGGCCAGGCTGCCGCAGAACGGCTCCAGCGGCAGGCGCTCGAACTCGCCGACCGCATCGGCCAGATAGGAGCGCAGGCCGTCTTCGTAGAACCACTCGACCTTCTCGCCGCTGGCCTTGTCCTCGAAGGACACGCTGAGGCCCGGGCAGAGCACCGCCTTGGCCTTGAGCACGTGCTTGAGACGGCTGATGGAGAACTTGGACGAATCGAAGTAGCTGGCGTCCGGCCAGAACTGCACGCTGGTACCGGTGTTGCGCCTGCCGACCGTGTCGACCACCTCCAGCTCACTGGCCTTGAAGCCGCCCTCGAAGGTCATGCGGTACTCGTTGCCGTCACGCCTGACGCGCACCTCGACGCGGGTCGACAGGGCGTTGACCACCGAGATGCCGACGCCGTGCAGGCCGCCGGAGAACTGGTAGTTCTTGTTGGAGAACTTGCCGCCGGCGTGCAGCTTGGTGAGGATCAGCTCGACGCCGCAGACGCCCTCCTCCGGGTGGATGTCCACCGGCATGCCGCGGCCGTCGTCGATCACCTGCAGCGAGTTGTCCTCGTGGAGGATCACCTGCACGCTCTTGGCGTGGCCGGCCAGCGCCTCGTCGACGCTGTTGTCGATGACCTCCTGGGCCAGGTGGTTGGGCCGGCTGGTGTCGGTGTACATGCCGGGGCGCTTGCGCACCGGATCGAGACCGGAAAGGACCTCGATGGCTTCGGCGGTATAGGTGGTATTGGCCATGGATGAACTGTTCTGTCTGGCAAGAAGGGTCGCCCGCCGGCAGCGGCCGTCGGGCAGGAATTCAGGAGCGCCGGGCCGGCGACAGGCCGGCGAAGGCCAGCAGCTCCGGGATGCGCGCGGCGAATCCCTGGTAGCCATGGTCACCGCCTTCGGCGATCTCCAGCGTGCAGTAGCGGTAATAGTCGGCGGCGTCGCGGTAGTCGAGGGTTTCGTCGCCGGTCTGCAGCCACACCACGAAACGCTGCGGATCGCGCGGCGGCGGCACCTCCAGCTCGGCCAGCGCAGCGACGTGCTCGGCGGTCAGCTCCCAGCTCTCGCCACTGTAGTAGTTGCGCTGCGGGCCGAGGTAGCCGGCGAAATAGCGCTGCACGCGCACCGCCGGGTTGATCAGCAGGGCCTTCAGCGCATGCCGCTCGGCAAGCCAGGTCGCATAGTAGCCACCGAGGGAACTGCCGACCAGCACGGGACGCCCAGCCGCGGCGACCTCCGCCTCCAGCTGGGCGATGGCGCAGCGCGGGTCATGGTGCAGCGCCGGGACGCGCAGGCGGTCGGCCAGGCCCAGGCGCGCGCAGGCGGCGATCAGCTCGCGGGCCTTGAGCGAAGCCGGCGAGCTGTTGAAGCCATGAATGTAGATGAGGGTCGGCTGCGGGAGCATCGACGGCGCCTTCAGACTGTATGGATATACAAGGAAAGCATTATCCGGCGTGCGGGTTCAAGCCCGGCGCGGCACGAACCGCAGGGTGCGTCATGCGCACCGCGGAATTTTCACGCACGAATGGTGCGCAACGCGGCGAACTTCCCTGCGCCACGCAGAGCGGAACAGGCCACATCCACCGCGGCCTCAGTAGCCCTTGATGCTGTAGTCGACCACGAAGTCGATGCCGCTGACCCGCGACACCCCGGTCGCCAGCGAACCGTCGGCATGCAGGTGCAGCCAGCGGTAGCCGGGCGCCTCGCTGCTGACCTGGAAATCCTCGCTACCGGGCGCGAACTGCACGCAGGTGGACGGCGAAGCCAGCAGGCGCACATCGTTGCGCAGCAGATCGACCTCCTGGTGCACATGCCCCCAGAGGATGCAGCGCAGATTCGGATAACGGTCGGTCACCGCGAACAGGGCGTCGGGATTGCGCAGACCGATGGGGTCCAGCCAGCTGCAGCCGACCGGCACGGGATGGTGATGGAAACTCAGCAGCACGTGACGTTCGCCTGCGCCGGCCAGGGCCTCGTCGAGAAGCTGCAGCTGCCCGGCGTCGAGCTGGCCGAACACCGTGCCGGGGATGCTGGAGTCGAGGGTGATCAGCCGCCAGTTGCCGAGGTCGGTGACCATCTGCAGGTGGGGACGGTCGGCGCAGGCGAGCTGCATGACCTGCGACTCGTCGTGATTGCCGGCGAACCAGCGCGACGGCGCCTCGAGCGGTGCGATCAGCTCGGCGAAGCGCCGATAGGATTCGAGGGAGCCATCCTGCGACAGGTCGCCACTGGCCAGCAGCAGGTCGATGTTCGGCTGCTCCTGCAGCACCAGCTCCACTACCCGGCGCAGGCTGTCCGCGGTATCCATGCCCAGCAGACGGCCCGCCGCCTCGGCGAACAGGTGGCTGTCGGTGAGCTGCACCACGACGAGCGGGGCGGACTGTGCTGGGGACTTGGCGCTGAACAAAGGCCGTCTCCTGTCGGCGATGGACCCGCAAATTGCGGAAAGTTAATGGTGGCATGTCGCCAGGGCGGTGGACCGCTATACGGTTCACACTACCGGCGAACGAGCGAATGATCTACCGGGTTTTCCGCCAGATGGCCACACTGCAGGTAATGGCCGAGCCATTCACCGAGGAACAGGTTGAGCTGGCTCTTTTCGTCGGGCTGGTGCATGCGCGGATTCGGGTAGACGTAGCGCGGCAGCAGGCGCCGGCAATGTTCGGCACCGGTGACCTCGGCCATGCGCGCATCGTGATAGACGCGCACCTCCAGACGTGGCGTCGGCAGCCAGGCCAGCGCCGGCTCCTCGTGCACCTCCACGGTGCTGGTATAGGGGCCGGCCTCGGTGACCTTGAGCGCCAGCACCGCCAGCGGCGTGTCACCGGCACTCAGCGCCAGCCGGCGCAGTGCCGGCTGCTCGCGCATGCCCGGCAGCAGACGCATCAGCCGCGCGTAGTTGGCCTCACAGGTCGCCTGCAGGCCAGCCAGATCGACCCGGTAGCGCTCGGCCAGCGCACTCACCGCCATGTCCGCCGCACCCGCTCGCGGTTCAGCGCCAGCCACTGCAGGGCGATGATGCTCGCCGCGTTGTCGATGCGCCCGGACTCAACCGCCGCCAGCGCGGCGTCGAGGCTCATGGGCAGCACGCGGATGTCCTCGCCTTCCTCGACCAGGCCATGGATGCCACCGGCGCCGCGGCTGTCGCAGCGACCGACGTAGAGGTGCACGCGCTCGTCGCTGCCGCCCGGCGAGGGGTAGTAGGCGGCCACCGGCCACAGCTCGCCGAGGGTCAGCCCCGCCTCTTCCAGGGCCTCGCGACGGGCCACCTCCTCCGGCGTCTCGTCCTTGTCGATCAGCCCGGCGACCAGCTCCAGCAGCCAGGGGTTGGCGCTCTTGTCCATGGCGCCGACGCGGAACTGCTCGATCAGCACCACGGCGTCGCACTGCGGATCGTAGGGCAGCACGCAGACCGCATCGTGTCGGACGAACAGCTCGCGACTGATCACCGGCCCCATGCCGCCATCGAACAGCTCGTGGCGCAGGTGCACGCGATCCAGCGCATAGAAGCCGCGAAAGCAGGCCTCGCGCTCGACGATTTCCACCTTAAGTTCAGTCGTTTTCGGCGACTCGCTCATATACTTCCCCCACCCCGCAAGCGCACGTGCCGATCGCCGCGCGCAGAAAATTGCCAACCACACCGGGGAGCCGAGTCCCGCCGACTCGTCACCCTACCCAGCATTGCCTTTCCGCTCAAGGAGTCCCATGCGTCTTTCCACCCTTTTCGCCCTGACCGGTCTGCCGCTGCTCGCCGCCTGCCAGTTTCTCGCTGCGCCGAGCGCACCGCCGGCCCCGCAGCGCCTGGCGTGGGAGCAGCGCCCGGCGGAGTGCGCGCGCGAGCGCTGCAGCCTGGTCAATGTCGACACCCTGAAGTTCGCCGACGAACCGCGCCTCACCGCGCTGATCGAGCAGGCCCTGCTGGCTATGACCCGCGAGAACGCCACACAGGCACTCCCCGCCAGCCTGCGCGTGCGTGGCGACGAGTTACTGCACGAGCAGCCCGAGGGCTGGGAGACCTGGCTGCAGGCCAAGCTGATCGACAGTCACGACGACCTGCTGGTGGTCGAGTTGTCCAGCTACCTGTACCGCGGTGGCGCCCACGGCATGCCGGGGCGCGGCTTCCTCAACTATTCGCAGCGCGAGCAGCGCGTCCTGCGCCTCGACGACCTGCTGCTGCCTGGCCAGGAGGCGGCCTTCTGGCAGGAGGCCAGCGAAGCGCACCAGCGTTGGCTGGCCTCCCAGGAAATCGACGATCCGGCGGAGTTCCGACGCAGCTGGCCGTTCCAGCCCACCACCAATATCGCCCTGCTGCGCGACAAGGTGCTGCTCAAGTACGACGTCTACGCCCTTGCCCCCTATGCCATGGGCCATCCGAGCCTGGAGATTCCCTACGCACGGCTGGAGGGGATTCTCAGGACAGAATACCTGCCGGCGAATGCGCACGGCTCATCCCGCTGAGGCGCGACGATAGGCGGTCAGGCAGTCGGGGATCGGAAGGGGATCGGAAGGGGATCGGAAGGGGATCGGCGCGGCGTGGCGTGGCGCCCGGGAACAGCAAGGAGGGGAAAACTGGAGCCCATGGGCGGATTTGAACCGCCGACCTCTCCCTTACCAAGGGAGTGCTCTACCCCTGAGCTACATGGGCTGGGTGGGCGCGCAGTCTAATGGCCTCGGCGGCGTTCGTCTACTGCAAAATCAACGAGTTACGCGAAAACGCAGCATGCGCCGGGGCGCAGACGACAACGGGCCGCAAGCGGCCCGTTGTCTCTCAGCAGGTGAGTATCACACCTTGTGGTACAGCTGCGAGCCTTGGGCCTTGAACTCGGCGGCCTTGGCCTGCATCTCGCGCTCCAGCTCGGCGGTTTCCAGCTCGACACTGTCGATCTTCTCCAGGCCGGCGGCGTAGTCGCGCACTTCCTGGGTGATCTTCATCGAGCAGAACTTCGGCCCGCACATCGAGCAGAAGTGCGCGACCTTGGCCGATTCCTTCGGCAGCGTCTCGTCGTGGTAGCTGCGCGCGGTGTCCGGGTCGAGGCCGAGGTTGAACTGGTCCTCCCAGCGGAACTCGAAGCGCGCCTTGGACAAGGCGTTGTCGCGGATCTGCGCGCCCGGGTGGCCCTTGGCCAGGTCGGCGGCGTGCGCGGCGATCTTGTAGGTGATGATGCCGGTCTTCACGTCGTCCTTGTTCGGCAGGCCGAGGTGCTCCTTCGGCGTGACGTAGCAGAGCATGGCGCAACCGAACCAGCCGATCATCGCCGCGCCGATGCCGGAGGTGATGTGGTCGTAGCCCGGTGCGATGTCGGTGGTCAGCGGGCCGAGGGTGTAGAACGGCGCCTCGTCGCAGCACTCGAGCTGCTTGTCCATGTTCTCCTTGATCATGTGCATCGGCACGTGGCCCGGGCCTTCGATCATGGTCTGCACGTCGTGCTGCCAGGCGATCTTGGTCAGCTCGCCGAGGGTTTCCAGCTCGCCGAACTGCGCGGCATCGTTGGCGTCGGCAATCGAGCCCGGACGCAGGCCATCGCCCAGCGAGAAGCTGACGTCGTAGGCCTTCATGATCTCGCAGATCTCGTCGAAATGCGTGTAGAGGAAGTTTTCCTGATGGTGCGCCAGGCACCACTTGGCCATGATCGAGCCGCCGCGGGAGACGATGCCGGTGACGCGCTTGGCGGTCAGCGGCACATAGCGCAGCAGCACGCCGGCGTGGATGGTGAAGTAGTCCACGCCCTGCTCGGCCTGCTCGATCAGGGTGTCGCGGAACAGCTCCCAGGTCAGGTCCTCGGCGATGCCGCCGACCTTCTCCAGCGCCTGGTAGATCGGCACGGTGCCGATCGGCACCGGCGAGTTGCGGATGATCCACTCGCGGGTCTCGTGGATGTGCTTGCCGGTGGACAGGTCCATCACGGTGTCCGAGCCCCAGCGGATGCCCCAGGTCAGCTTGGCCACTTCCTCCTCGATGGAGGAACCCAGCGCCGAGTTGCCGATGTTGCCGTTGATCTTCACCAGGAAGTTGCGGCCGATGATCATCGGCTCCAGCTCCACGTGGTTGATGTTGGCGGGGATGATCGCGCGGCCGCGGGCGATTTCCTCGCGGACGAACTCGGGCGTGATCTCCTTCGGGATGGCGGCGCCAAAGCTGTGGCCCGGATGCTGCTGGGCCAGCAGGCCGGCCTCCCGGGCTTCCTGCAGCTTCATGTTCTCGCGGATGGCGACGTATTCCATCTCGGGCGTGATGATGCCCTTGCGCGCGTAGTGCATCTGGGTGACGTTGGCGCCGGCCTTGGCCCGGCGCGGGTTGCGCACGTGGGCGAAGCGCATCTTGGTCAGCTCGGCGTCGTTGAGACGACGGTTACCGAACTCGGAGGTCAGCCCCGGCAGCTTCTCGGTATCGCCGCGCTCGTCGATCCAGGCGCTGCGCACATCGGCCAGGCCCTGGCGCACGTCGATCTGCACGTTCGGGTCGGTGTACGGTCCGGAGGTGTCATAGACCAGCACCGGCGCGTTCTTCTCGCCGCCGAAGTCGGTGGGGGTATCGGCCAGGGAAATCTCGCGCATCGGCACGCGGATGTCCGGGCGCGAACCCTGGACGTAGACCTTGCGGGAATTGGGCAGCGGCTGGACGGACTGCTGGTCCACCTGGGCGGACTCGCTCAGGTTCTTGAATTCGGTGGCGCTCATCGACGGGAATCTCCACGGCACGCGGCAGGAAATGTCGGAGCGAACCTGAAGCAGGAGAGCCCTCGCCGCACGGCGAGGACGTCTTGTTCCCTACGCGGGTACTAGCCCGATCAGGTTCAACGGGATTCGGAACTGTCCGATCTCAGCCTGCGACTCCAGGCACCCCGACAAGAAAACCCGAGTAGTCTAATTGGCCTCTGCGGGTGGGGCCAGTGGTTCGGACGAGTGTACCGCTGCCGCCCGCTCCTCAGGATGCAGCCGGCCCCTCTGCCCCACTCAGTCGCTGCTGATGGATCCAGTCGACGATTTCGCCATCGGGCTTGTAGCCATCCACGGTGGCCCGCAGGATCTGCCGCACGCGCTGGAAATCGTCCGATTTGACGGCAGCCACCAGATCCTCCAGCACCGGGCGGAACTCATCCCAGGCCAGATGAGCCTCGTTGGCGCGCATGATCATCGGGTGCTCGGTGGGCGTCACGTTGTCGCCGATCAGCAGCTCCTCGTAGAGCTTCTCGCCCGGGCGCAGGCCACTGAACTCGATAGCGATATCACCCCTCGGATTCTTCTCGCTGCGCACCGACAGGCCGGACAGGTGGATCATCTTCGCCGCCAGCACGGCGATGCGCACCGGCTCCCCCATGTCCAGCACGAACACGTCGCCGCCCTGGCCCATGGAGCCAGCCTGGATCACCAGCTGCGCCGCTTCGGGGATGGTCATGAAGTAGCGGGTGATGTTCGGGTGGGTCACAGTCACCGGCCCGCCGCGCCTGATCTGTTCACGGAACAGCGGAATCACCGAGCCGGAAGAGCCCAGCACGTTGCCGAAACGCACCATGGTGAAGCGGGTCTTGTTGACCTGCCGTACACCACTGGCATCGTCATAAAGCAAAGGCGCCTGCTCGCCACTGAGCGCCTGCAGCACCATCTCGGCCAACCGCTTGGTTCCACCCATCACATTGGTCGGCCGCACCGCCTTGTCGGTGGAGATCAGCACGAAGTGCTTCACTCCGGCCTGGATCGCAGCCTGGGCAGCATTCAGCGTGCCGATCACGTTGTTCAGCACACCCTCGGCGACATTGTGCTCGACCATCGGCACGTGCTTGTAGGCCGCCGCATGGTAGATGGTATCCACCTTCCAGGTGCGCATCACATCCAACATCCGACGATGATTGCGGATCGAGCCCAGGATCGGCACCAGCGTGAGGTTCAGCGCCTCACGACACACCAACCGCTCCAGTTCCTCATGGATGCTGTAGAGATTGAACTCGCTGTGCTCGAAGAGGATCAGCGTGGTCGGGGCCTGGGTGATAATCTGTCGGCACAGCTCCGAGCCGATCGAACCGCCGGCGCCAGTGACCATCACCACATTGCCGCGAATGCAGCGCTGAAACAGCTCGGGACGCGGTGCCACGGCATCGCGGCCGAGCAGGTCGGCGATGTCCACTTCTTGGAGGTCTTCCACCTTCACTCGCCCACTGGCCAAATCCATGAAGCCTGGCACCGAGCGCACATGCAGCGGAAAAGCCTCCAGCGCAGCAAGAATGTCACGACGCCGTGCCCGACTGGCTGATGGAATCGCCAGCAACACCTCGCTGGCACCGGTCTCCTCGATGAGCTGGGGAATATGCTTGGGTTTATAAACCTTCAGACCAGCGATGATCCGATTGGCCAGACCGCTATCGTCATCGATGAACGCGACAGGGCGCATGACACGCCCCATGCGCAAGGCGGCCAGCAATTGATTACCTGCCGCCCCGGCGCCGTAGATCGCCACCTTGGGCAGGTTGCTGGCATAGTTGAGACGAAGAGTCTGGTCGGAAATGAACCAACCACCCAGAAAAAACTGGCGCAACAGCAGTCGCAACCCGCCGACCAGAAGCAGGCTCAACCACCAATAGTTGAAGACCATCGAACGGGGCACGAACGCCGGCACATCGCGACGCCAGTAGACCGCCAGAGCCAGCAGCAAAGCGGACAAGGTGACGGCCTTGAGAATCGCCAGCAACGCATCGTTGCCCAGATAACGCATTACCGCCCGATACATGCCCGTGCGGACATACAGGGGAATGGCAATCACGGGGGCCAGCAGGAACAACCAGGCATGTCCGCCCAGCGGATCCACCTGCTCGGCGCTACCCAAACGGACGACAAAGGCCAGCCACAGGGCCAGCCAGACCAGCAGAACATCCACAGCCACCTGCATCAGACGCTTGTGGCTGCGCTTCAGACCCAACAACCTCTTGCGGAACATACGCACTCCGTAAGCTGAAACATGCCACTCGCCATCGGGCAAGCAGGCATCGCGCCACTGGCATCAGTCCTTCCTGACGACTCGATCTCCCGCGCCCTTGCCGGCCACGGTCATGAATATGTAGCGGAAATAGTCTTTCCCCGAGAGGCTCTGGATCATCTTCTGATCCATTTCCGCCAGCAGAGCCGGAGTGGACATGTCGACCCCGCTGACCTGCGCCAGACCGGTAATCCCCGGACGCACGGCATACACTCCCCGCCTGGCGCGCTCCTCGGTCAGCTCCTGCTGATTGAACAGTCCGGGACGCGGCCCCACCAGACTCATCTCGCCCTTGAGCACGTTCCACAACTGGGGCAGCTCGTCCAGCTTGGTCCGGCGCAGGAAATGGCCGAAGCGAGTGATCGAGGAGCTGCTGGCCAGGTGGGTAGCGACCGAGGCGGTATCCAGCTTCATGGTGCGGAACTTGAGCAGCGTGAAGGGCTGTTGATCCCGCCCGACACGCACCTGGCGGAAGATCGGCGAGCCGGTATCAAAAAGGCCGATAAGGGTCAGCAACAACAGCAACGGAAAGCCAAGCAGCAGGCCCAGCAGCGAAAGGACGATGTCAAAAAAACGAATCACAGGCTCCATCCCCGAAACAAACCGCTCAATGTGGCAGGCTGAAACAACGTCGCAGCCCCTCCTCCAGCGAACAGGGCGGCGTCCAGTCCAACAACTCGCGAGCCCTGGCAATATCCACCTGCAGCGAGCCAAGCAAGCGCTGCGCCATCGCCTGCCTGCCCAGCAGCGTTGCGCCCAACTGCAGCAAAGCCGCCGGCACGGGAATCAACCGCGCCGGCCGGCCCATGGCCCTGGCTACCGCACGCAGCAACTCAGTGGTGGAAAGATCCTCGCCATCACCCGCCAGAAACACCTGATTGGCAGCAGCTGGATGATCGATGCAGTGGATAAGCAGATCGACCAGATTATCGATGCCGACGAGTGAGCGCTTGTTGTGAATGGCGCCAAGGGGCAATGGCATACCCTTCTCGATCAGACGCCCCATGCTGGCAAAGTTGCCTTTTACGCCCGGGCCATACACCAGCGGCGGCCGGATGATCACCAGCTCCATGCCGGACTCCTGCGCCAGAACACGCAACGCCTGTTCTGCCTCCTGCTTGGAGCGCGCATAAGGATCGAGCGGACACAGCGGACTGTCGGCGGTAAACGGCTGCCCTGCGCTGGTCACCACGCCATGCACCTTGACCGTGCTCAGATAGATAAAGCGCCGCACACCAGCGGCAGCCGCAGCCCGCGCCAACTGGAGGCTGCCATGCACATTCACCGCACGGAAATCGGCTAGCGGATCGCTACTGGTTTCCCGCATCACATGCACACGGGCAGCGCAGTGCACCACCACGTCCACTCCAGCCAGCAGAGCCGGCTCAGCCGGCAAATGGGCCAGATCGCCAAGCCGGCGTACCGTCGCAGCGACCTCACCCGATGCGGCGCGTACACCTGCCAGCGCCCGATAGCCTGGCTCGCGCCCCAGCCGCTCAAGAAGCGCCCGACCTACGAAGCCGTTCGCCCCGGTGACCATCACTGTCAATGACATGACCTCTCCAGTACCTGCAGGATGTCATCGGCCATCCCCCGCATGATCCGTTCGCGGTTATAGCGACTGACAAAATCCTCACGGGACGTGAAACCCAACCGCAAGCTATCCAATACCTGCACAGCACCGGCAACATCGCACGGAGCAAATACTGCGGCATTGGGCACCTCACGACGAATGAAGTCCGCAGCGAACCCTGCGACTCCCGCCCACAGAGGCTTGCCGGTAGCGGCATACTCGAACAACTTCGACGGCAGAACCCGACGAAAAGCCTGCAAATCGTTCAGGTGCAGGAACAGCACATCGGCCTGGCGGTAAGCCTCAACCAGCTGCTCGCGCGACACCGGCGACAGCAGCTCGACATTATCCACTCCGGCCAGCGTCCGCTTCAGCTGCTCGATGCGTCCGCCATCACCAAAGATGCGGAAGGTCGCCCGCCCACGCAACTGGCGCGCCAACTCCGGCAGGATCAGGTGCATGCCCTGCCCCTCGCCGATATTCCCCGCATAAACCACCTGCAGCGGTTCGCACGGCGCCCCCCCATCGTCCAGCCCCGCGACGGGGCTGGCGAACAAACTATCCACGCCATTGGGGAAACAGGCGAACTCGCGTCCCGGATAGCGGGCCTGGAAATAGGGCAAGAACCCCGCCGACACCAGGTTGACTCGCGCAGCACGTGCTACAGCCCAGCGCTCGAGCCGATCGAATGCCCCGAGCAGCGGCTTCCAGTACCAAGCCGTCAGCAGCTCGCGCATGTTCTCCACGAAGATATCGCGCAGGTCCAGATACAACGGCGCAGCCCTGCGACGTGCCAGCCAGGCCGCCAGCACCGCTGTCATCAATCGCGATGAGGTACCGATTACCAGGTCATAGCGCTCATCGCGCGACAACTGCAGCGCCCGACGAGCGAAATGCACGAAGGCGCGCGCCTGATCGAAGAAGCCGCTGCGATGCCCCGGTATGGCGATACGCCGCACCCGCACGCCGTCCATGTGCTCCTCGGTCTCGGCCTGCCGGCTGAATGAATGGTAGCGATTGGGCTGGGTGGTCAGCACATCGACCTCCAGCGCACTCCCGCCCCGGGCGAGCAGCGCCTCGACCAGGGCACCGGCACGGAACGAGCCGGCACACAGATCGGGGGGATAGAAGAAGGTCACCAGCAGAACACGCCGGGGCATGAATGGCTCGCGCATCAGGCGCCGGACCGCCCTGCCTGCACCAGCTCATACAGCGCAACCAGCTCCTGCTCCTGGGCTTCCCAATTGAGCACCGCTGCCGCCGCACGCGAACGTTCGGCGTAATGGCTGCGCAGCCCGGCGTCCTGTACCAGGGTGCGCAGCGCTGCGGCCAGCGCCGGCGAATCACCCGGCGGCACCAGCAGGCCGAGATCGTGACCGCGCACCACGCGGCGGATCTCCGGCAGATCGGAGCTGACCACCGGCAGGCCGGCCTGGACATACTCGAACAGCTTGTTGGAGTCGGTGGTGAAGTGATTGAGGCAGGTGTTCTCGATGGGCTGCACACCGATGTCGGCCGACGCGGTATAGGACGGCAGGTCAGCCAGGCTCACCGTCGGAATGAAGCGCACGCGCTCCTCGAGGCCAAGCTCGGCACAGACTTGCCGCAAGCGGCCTTCCAGGCGACCACCACCGATGTAGACGAAATAGGCATCCGGAACATCGGGAACCACCCGCAGCAGTCTCTCCAGCCCACGCCCCTGCTGGATACCGCCTTGGTAGAGGATGATCGGCCACGGCTGAGTCAGCCCCAGTTCCTCGCGAATGCGGTTGGAGGCCAGGACCTGCTGATGACGCGGGCGGTTCTGCAACACCACAGGGCGCGGCACGCCATAGGCACGAGCGAAGAACTTGGCGCGCGCCTCGGTGGTAGTGATGGTGCCCTGCGCCTTCGGCATCAGGAACTGCTCGACGCAACCGACCAGCTTGCGAAAGCTGGAATAACCCTCGCGGCTGGTGCTGATCTCATGGGCGTCGTAGACCAGCCTGGCTCCGGAGAGCTTCGCCGCCAGCCAGGCGGTGGGCAGCACGTTGACGTCGTGGGCATGTACCACGTCCGGACGATGCGCGACCATCTGCCGGCACAGCCCGGCATGGGTCCACAGCCGGGCGATGATGCGCAGCACCTGGGTACCCAGCCCCATGCGACCGATCGGCGCGCTCGCCGCAGCCTGTGCCGGAACGCGCCGCGCCGACGCAGCAGCTTGCCCACCTACACTCACGCCACGCCTGCCCTTGCGCCACGTCCATAGCGGACTGCGCGCCACTCGCACCACCCCGACCCCGCAGGAAACGACTTCGCGCTCCTGAGTAACCCCCGGCGTATGCAAGGCGAAGACCGTTACCTCATGTCCGGCCTGCTGCAGGGTTTCCGATTCCTTGAGCACACGGGCATCGTTGCGGAATTCGTTCCAGACGATCATGGCAACTCGCATCATGCCCTTTCCATACCCCGAACTATCAAAATCAAATCTATCCTTCCTTCCAGAAGGAACTGCCTGCTCACGGTTGAGCACTAGCGATCTGCAAGCTCTCGCTTACAGCCAACAATTGCGGCAACAACGCACAAGCTTCGCGGTAATACTGACGCTGGCACTGTCTTTCGACGGCAGCCAACAGTGCACATAAACGCACATCATCCAGATTGACCTCACTCAGCTCACTCCGTTGCCGGCAAGCGAGTTCGAGCGCCGCTTCCAGTCCTTCGCCCGTTTCTGGCCAATCTGCACCCAGCGGCTCAAGACTCCAGCGCCCCCAATAAAGAGCCAGCACTCGGCCCTCCTCCGTGATCTGCAGACTATCAGCCAGCAAGTCGGGGTTTACGATAACCAGCGGCAAACCACGCAAACGCAGGCGCAGCTCAGCAAGGCACGAGGACAACCGCTCCACCAGTTGCAGATCCTCCAGCGAGTCAACAGCCAAACGCAGACGATCAATCAGCTTTTCATCCAAGCGCTGCCATAGCAGCGGCCGCGAACACTCGTAGCGGGCAACCAGTTCGGCGGGGGGCTCCACTCCCATCAATGCGGTGCGCAGGCTGGCGACATGCGTCCGCAACTCCCGCGGCACCACGGTCTGACCGCATGGGTCAGCAAAAACATGGCAGTGCACGCCCTGCACCAAGTCAGCACCCAGAAAATGCGGTGCAGGCAGACCGGGCATACCTTCGACCATCAACCCCGCCTCATGCAGGGCCAACGCTCTGCGATTGGTATTGAACAGACGGACCAGATAACGACCGACCAGCTCGCTATCGCGCCAGGCCTCGACCGTCAGAGCCAGCACATCAGCCACACCTGTCTGCCGCCAACTCGACTCCAGTCGCACATCGTCGAGGTCAGCCACATTTCTCAGTACAGCTGCCAGCCAGGTCTGTCGCTCGCTCCGCTCAACCAGATCCCAAACACCCTGTCCTGTCTCTCGGGCGAGGCGTCCAGTGAACACGTGCTCCTGGAAGAACAGAGCATCCAGCTGCGGCTTGCGAGCATACAGCCCCGCGAGGTCGCCAACAGTCAGCGCTAGATGGCGAAACATTTGCCGCAGCAGTAGCAACGATAGAACCGCTATCAGCACCGAAAGGCTGGCACCCAGCAAGTTGTTCGCGACGATGCCGGCGAAACCTGCAAGGAACCCAAGGGATCCCAGTCCCTCGACCACACGTGCCGGCTCGGCCAGCCAACGCTGCCTAAAGCGGGTACTCCAACGCACCAAGCCCATGGCGACGAGCCATGCCAGCAACACATACCCTGCGAAAAACAGCGCTAGCGCCGGGTAGATGACCGCCAGCACAGCGGAAGCCATGAGCGTGAAGATCAGC
Source organism: Pseudomonas oryzae (assembly GCF_900104805.1). Classification (NCBI taxonomy): domain Bacteria; kingdom Pseudomonadati; phylum Pseudomonadota; class Gammaproteobacteria; order Pseudomonadales; family Pseudomonadaceae; genus Pseudomonas; species Pseudomonas oryzae. Next base: position 3,121,971 of record NZ_LT629751.1, read on the forward strand.
GCTGCGACGCTGCGCGCGTAGCGCTGGTAGCTGCGACTAGCCACCTCGTCCTGGTTTTCGAAGAGGGTCAGCTTCCTGGTGCTGGCCAGCAAGCGTTCGGCGCCATGTGAGGCTGCTGCCGTGATGACCCTCTCGGCCAGCAGGTGAGCCAGGAAGAACAGTACTGCAAGTGAGCTCAAGCCGACGATCAAGTAACTGCGCTCCAGCTCCCGCAGAAACGCCGGAAAGTATTCCGGCGTACGTGGAGAGCCCAGCAGCAGAATGACCTTGAGCGGCATCAAGGAGGCGAGCAGGAAGGCCAGCTGAGAGCCAAGCGTGGCAAGCACGATCAGTAAGGTAGCCAACGGCACTCCTCGCACGAACTTGGCACCTAGCCTCCAGGACCAGCGTAGGGCCGGCAGCATACTCATCGTCCAGTCCCCCAGGTGCTGCTCGGATCAGCGCCCATGAGTGCCAGCGACATCAACACTCCGCACTCTCAAGCTGCCGGTAAACTCTTTAGAATACTTACCTGTCCCATCGGCTACAGCCGGATAGAGACCAACTTCCACCTCCGTCACCCCACGATCTAATGGCAGGTAGGCATAGAGCATTTGATTATCGCCTTCAAAGGTAACGCTCACGTTTTGCTGTTGCATATTATCCTTTGCCTGCAACTGTCCTGGCTCACAGTGCAGCAGTACATCATGGGTACGCAGCTCAGCTCCTTTTGTCCACACACGCAATAACGGGTTACCTCTTCGACAACCGACAAACTGTACACGGACCATCAGGCCATTGCTGCCATTCACAACCTTACCCAACTCACGTCCTCGTAAGCGGTAACGCATGACATCATAGTTGTCGGCACGCCCATCGGTGATCCGAACAACCCCCCCCTCCTCAATGGAGCGACTAACAGATGCATTCCAAACTTTCTCTCGTCCATCTCCGAGAAGGGGGTACCATAAAACTCCGGGAGCGCTGAATCGCCCTAAATTTCTACTCAGAGACGACGACAATACCGCCCCATTAGCAGCTTTACTTACGCCCCCCCCCAAATCGGAGAAGAATGACGGCAGATCACCTTGTTCCAGCAAGGCTCGGCCGGTTGCCCATGAACCATCCATACTCAAATGTGTTTTATCAAAATAGAGAGGTTCCTTATTCAGGTAAGCACTGCAACGTCCATCCCGACACAGAACACTACGTACGTCGAAATAATATACAGAGGGGCGAGCATCAGCCAGTGCAGCGAGAAATCGGTTTGGCTCGGACTGGCCACGATCGGCCTCGTATCCAGCACTCTGGCAAGACATCATTGTTAGCTTGATCGCTTTTTGGTCGCATTTCCGATCCAGCGCTAGGAAACCCGGCACCTGCCCGAGAATGATCACGCGCTTACCTTGTGCCAACAGAGCATCAATCGTCTGCTCGACAGCAAGACCAAAATCAGGATTAGCTTTGAAATATGTACTCCAAGCGCCACCAATAATAACTGTCGAATAGCGACCAATATGCTTTCTGACCATTTCAATCGAACGCAAGCATGGCTCAACACGATCAGGACGTAAAACTTTCAAAGCTTTATCCGCCCCAGAAAAAACTGGCGGGCAGCTGCTGTGCGCAACATTCCGGAAGGCGAATCCAGCATGCCTCGCAATCATACCTAGAACCCCAACATAGTGGGCAGCATTTGAATCACCCCATAGCAGCACATCCGGCTCACCCACGGAATTCAAAACACACGCATCGGAATTCAAATCCTGCGCTTTGACTTCCCATCGCTGGCATACGTACGGATACCGATAAGCAGGCAACGCCGGCTCCAACGACGTCAGCGCACGGCGGTAATCGTCATTAGCGAAATAAACCCCATATCCATTAGTAATAAAAAGACCTGAACACACCAATAGCACGACCAGAGAACCAGCACCAAAAAATCCTATCACAGTACGATCGAAACTCCACCGCAACTGGCGACAAGGTTTCTCCACATACCGATAACTGAACACCGAGAGCGCCAGCATCAGTACCAAAAGAAGTCCTCCATCGAGAGCATCGACAGCCCCAAAGGCGTAGCGATAGAACGCCAACACTGGCCAGTGCCAGAGGTACAGCGAATAGGAAACAAGCCCTACTAGCACCAACGGACGCAACGACACCAACTGGCCAATCTTATTCGAACCACCACTCCCGGCCAGAATAAACAATGCCGCCCCCAGAGTGGACGGCAAGGCATTGGCACCGGGAAATCCCATTCCCTCTTCAAGCCAAGCCAAACTGGCTGCAATCAGGCCGATGCCTGTTAGACCAACCAGTGTAGCGACTGGGGGCGTCAACACACGCCTATTTCCCGAGAGCCAGATTGCTAGCATTGCGCCTATCAGCAGTTCGCCGGCACGCGTCGGCAGCATGTAATAAGCGAACATTGGCGCTCGCTTCAATAAAGCCTCAGCCAGCACAAAGGAAGCGAGGCCAAGCAATAGAGCCAGTAGCAGCAGACGTATCGTCGACATACGGCCGACCAAAGAGACAAGGAGCAGCGGCCAGAAAAGATAGAACTGCTCCTCCACACCGAGCGACCACAAGTGCAGCAGAGGTTGCAAGCGGCTATCATCCGCAAAATAGCTAGTATCCAAAAAGTAGGTGAAGTAGATATTGGCTGCCGATAGCACAGATGCCCCAGCCGAATAAGCCAACTGAAGATTATCCGCAGGAAGCAATACAAACTGACCAACCACGAGAACAGTCAGCACAACCACAAACATTACAGGCAGGATGCGCAGAATACGCCTGCGATAGAACTCACCCCAAGAAAATCCGCCGGGCGACCGCATATCTTTGATGATATTTCCGGTAATCAAAAAACCCGAAATAACAAAAAATATGTCAACCCCAACAAAACCGCCTGGCAAAAAATCAGGATCTATATGAAAGAACACTACAGCCAGAACAGCAATAGCACGCAACCCATCAATATCCGGCCTATAATGGCTTTTTAAATCATGCCCCTGACGCGCCATCGAAATACCCCCCTACTCTCTAAAAATCCCGGCCTGCCGACAGAGGCGCCAGTAAAAACCAAGTCACTTCTTGAAAAATAAAAGCCTAGCAGCCCCCAAAAGCTCACGACTAAAATGCCAATGACCTTTCCACAGGAAGACTGCAAGGCTTATCGCCGGGACACCTACCGGCGCTTGCCCATCTCATCAGAATAATTCTATTTCTCTGCCAACTATCTGTGGTTCAGCCGTCTGCCCCCTAACTCGAGCGGCAGCAGCACTGGACATGTGCTTGAATAGTTCAGGACTCTCAACCAAGCGAGCAATACCCTCTGCCATTTCCTGGAAGTTGTCGCCAGCAGCCAAAACACCGCAGGATTCATCGACAAACTCAGGGATTGCAGTAATGCCATTCGTCACCGGAACAAGACCGGATGACATGGCCTCATCTCGCGACACGCCTTGCGCATCCATCCGGGTAGGGCAGAGGAAAATACCGTACTCCTTGTGCAGGGCTGCAATTTCGTTTTGCTTGAGGAACCCGCGTTCGATACGCACATTCGGATATTTACGTAGAGGCTCCAGAGTTTCATCAAAGAGCACCCCATCGCCGATCATCCGGATCTCAAGCTCTTTGAACCATGGCTTTTTCGCCAGCAACTCAATCGCCTTGACGCTCAGATCATTGGCGTACTTGGCCGATGCGTAAGGCCTGATCGAAAGGATTTTCTTGCGCTGCTCGGCAGGCTTCTCCTGATAAGAGAACAACTCAGTATTAATCGGATTATGGATGATTTCGTACTGATTCTCAGGAATCCGGAAACCGATATCTTCCATAACCTCTTCAGCGAAATAGCGCGAGACAAACACAAGTTTCAGATTTTCTGGCATTGGCTGCAGCAACCCACGCCAGAACGCCATACGCTTTTCACTTTCCAGCTTTGCAACCTGCAACTGGTCTTCACTGCTGTAGTTGTACTCACGGCGCCACCACGGCTGTACCTCAGCGCCATGCACCCAGACAATGACTTTCAGGCGGGACACATGCTTCTGCAGCACCTCCCACATATCAGGATCGAGGAAGTGCACAAGGACAGACTTGTAGTGACCGCCTTGCAGCATCTTGTCCAGAATTTCCTGTGAGCCAGTAACGACATCGACATCCTGGAACTCGTGGTAGCTCACCGCCTCGCTCTTGCGCAGACGGAATACGTCCACCAGAACCCCACGCTCACGATAGGCAGTCACCCTGCTATGCACGAAACCATTACGATACAGATCCTCGTAGGAGGGGTAATGGTTGGTTACCAACAGGTGCTCGGCCCGTTCGAGCATTTCCGAAGGCTGCAAATCGCGGTGCTCCAGCACCAACCCCTTGACGTCCGTTGAGCCCCCTGAATAGACACGCCAGCCCAGGCGTACGAACGCGGTCTCCGGAGGAATCTCGGCGGTCTGATTGCGGTTGGCGTGATATATCACATGACTGATGCGCTGCTTCTGCGCATCCAGGAACAACAGCACCAATTGCAGACTCAGGCCTGGACCGGCATCAAGGAACAACTTCAGCTTATCGCAGACGCCCAACTCTTCCAGCTTCAGATCGGTGCCTGCATACAGATATTCATGCTTACCGTCCGCAAGGTTAGAGCTGATATGCCAAGCTGCTTCACTCAGTTCGAACTGAACATGCTTGCTGCGAATAGGGCCGAAGATTTTCGCCAACTCCTGGAAGTTGAGAACACGCCCCTGATCGGCAGACTGCACAGCCGGCTTGATGCCCTCGGCACGCGACTGGAGATCATTGATACTCAACCCGACATTGAGAGCCAGGTCGTCTACCTGCTCTGCGGCCTCCGAGGCAGCGACCTCTGCGCCTTGGTGGCAATAGTTGTAGGGATCGATAGCCAGCATCTGCTCGTAACGGAAAAGCTTTCCTTCGAGGTTCTTTGCCCAGTCGAGTGCTGGTAGAGCCGATACCAAGTCAGCTTTGATAGCAGCTCTACGGGCAGCCAGCTCGCGGGCCTGGCGGTAAACACCGCTCTCCTCTACCAGGCAAATGCTGCCCTTGTCACACGCATAATGATCTGCCTTGCCAATCACTTGCGCCTGGCTGTAACAGGTAGCCAAGGCGATATCGAGCAAATAGTTGGGGCCGTAATAGTCCTCCGCACTCATGCCGGCCACCCACTGGGCTCCGTTGGTCAGCTCGCCGAGGGACAAGCCTCCAAGCTGCTCAGGTGTGAGCATGGCAATACGCGGATCATCGACCTTCCTGCGGATGGCCTCCGCGCTATCGGTAACCAGGTACATGCGGGCTTTGGTGTATTGCTGGCGCAGCATGCAGGTCAGCAATTTTTCAGCCTGACGCTCATTCGCTGCATGACCGACAACCACGACTTGCGGCAACGAATCCTGAACAGGCTGCCCCGCAACCTTGGCCAGGACGTAGTTCAAGCGCTGACCGTAGGTGTGCTCCTGCATCACCTTGCGCAATGCAGCAAGACGCAGTTTACCGCTGGTTTCCTCGTCTTGTGCCAGTTCACCCAGGCGACGGACCATTTCCTCTCCGTCGTCGGTAGTGACAACCAGATCACCGAAGAGCAGTCGAACTCCTCGCGAGAAATTGCTGACCGTAACCGTATTGCTGCCGAGCAGTTCGTAGACACGGCGAGCAAACATGCTCTGCGACTGCTTGATTGAGTTCAGGTTGATCGAGTAACGGTAGCCCTTGTAAGCCTTGTCGATCTGATCGAACGGCAGTGTGCCTACGATGTAGGACTGGTATTTCTCGGGGAACTGATAGTTTGGATCATTTTTTCCGTAATTACGATCAAAAATCTCCAGCGGGCGAAACTCGGGAAGCTTGGCAACGAAGTTGTCGAGATCCCGCGTACGCTCGGGATAGCGTACGTAGTAGGCACCGGCGAAACAGAATGCATCCTTGCGCTGGTACAACTCGATGGGGTTATGCACGGCCGGCTGGCATGCAAATGGTAGCAAATACACCCTATCGTGCCCCAAGGCAGCCTTGTAGCGATGGATACAGTCGATATCGGTTGTGAATACGAAGTCGAACTGCTTGGCGGTGGTCAGGAAGGTCTCAAAGTGAACCGGGTCTTCCTTGTTCCAGAACACGGTCGGTACCTTTTTATTACGGCACCAAGCCAGGATACCCTGCAACTCCTGACTGTTGTGTCCGACCTTGCTACCCCACAGATTTTCCTTGCCTCGCCATGCCGATTCGATAAACAGCAGCTCGGGCTGAAAATCCTGCAATTCCACACGCCAGTTATCCGGAGACAATTGCATCAAGTTGCACTCATAGCGGTAGGAGCCATAAGTGAACTCATCCATGATGCAGGCAACCTTCAGTTGGCTCGCCGGCACATCGGCAGTGCGCAGTAGACCCTGCCGAATCTCGCCGGCATTACTCACCTCGGCAAGCGGAGTTACTGCAGGAGAGAAGGGCTTCGCTATCGCAGGGGAAGATGACTGCTTGATGGAAACACTGACTGATGAAAGCTTCTGGCGCCTTTTCTTGCCTTGCCTATAGGCTTTCTTGCACAGCCCCAGCAACGCCTTGGGGAGACGCACAAAGCCACCAACTGAGGTGGCCCCGGCCTTGAGCTGATAACCCAACTGATAAGTTAGGCTGGCACGAGTTTTGATAAGGCGTTGCTCGGCAGCTTGGCGTTTGCTGTTGGCATCTTTCAGACTTGCGCTCAGCTCCTCAATTTTCTTCTGCTGCTCCCGGGTCTTACCCATCAGGGTTTCCAAGTTAGACTTGAAGTGTGGAATTTGCTCCCCGGTGGCGATTCGGTACTTCTGGTTAGCAGATTCCAGCCACCCTTTGGCCGCACCCAGTTCATTTTCGAGACGCTGGCGGATCTCTTCCCATTGCTGGCTGTTTTCATCCAACAGTGTTTCCGTCGCCTCGCGACTTGCTATCTCCTGATCCAATTGCTCCAGCAGGGCGTCGCGCTCCTGGACCTGAGCCTGGCACTTGGCCTCCAGCTCCCGGCGTACATTGATCTCGCCAGCCAGTTGCTCATGGAGGGCATCACACTCCTGCTCAGCCTTGCTTTTCGCCTCATTCAGCGCCTCAGACTTGGTCTTGAGGCTATCAGCCTGTTCCGTGGCAGCCCGGTACTTGCGGTTACTTTCATCCAGCTTAGCCTTGAGCCCAACCAACTCGTCACTCAGGGCAACGCTCTTGGCGCTCTCCGCTGTCAGGTTCTGTTTCAGTGTCGCTACTTGCTCTGTGGAGGAGCGGTATTTCTTGTTTGTCTCGTCAAGTCGCTTCAGTGCGCCACCGAGCTCCTGGCGCAGGCTGCGTTCTACATGTTCAAAGGCGCGTTCCAGAGCAAAAATCTGCTCTGCTGGAAGGTCGCGCTGCGCATCCATGGGGCGCTCTTCCTTCTTGATGGCAACCAATCCCAGCCACTTTCCGAGCATCTTGACCTCTGTAACTTCAAGATGCCGAGCAAGCAGCCTGTAGGGCTCTTGCAAGTAAAACGTATGCTTGTGGTCGATGAAGTCATTGACCCCGAACGGCACAGTCACGATCAACCGACCGCCCTTCTTGAGCAATGAGGAGGCCTTTGCAACGAACAGCTCGGGGCGAACGAGATGCTCCAGCACCTCGCTGATCACGATTGTCTCTACGTCGATATCTTCGACGTCCAGGGCGAGAAAGTCGGCATTTACATAAGTGACGTTCCTCTGCACATGCTCGGGTTCTGCGCGCAGGTATTGGGTGGCCTCTTCAATAGCTTGCGGGCTGGTATCGACACCAATGACCTTACATCCCTCACGGGCAAGCAAGAGTGGCACTATGCCTTGTGAGCATCCGACGTCGAGCACGCTATTCCCTGCAACGTGCGCGCAGATCCAGTGTATGCGCTCCTGGGTTTCCCGCATGAACTGCTCACCCAGCTTCCCGTAGTAAGCTTCCATGACACGGTCATGAATATCAGCCAGTTGAGAACTGGTATCGGCAGATGTTTGCTGGTGAGAGGGCTGGGTGACAGAGTTCATCAAGCTATTACCTAATTAGTTCTCAAGAATGCCGGTTGCATCTACGACACGTACGCCCTGACACAATGCCGGCATATCCAGAAACTCGCGATGCTTAACCAGCAGTACGACGACATCGGCGACCTCAAGGGCCTGCTGTACGTCTAGCTTTGCGTGCGCCGCCAAGCTCTTGGGGAGCTCCTCGATATTCGGCTCGACCAAAACCAGCTTGGTGGAGAGCTCAGATGCCAAAGTCTTGGCAATTCCCAGCGAGGGGCTTTCACGCAAGTCGTCAATATCCGGCTTGAACGCCAGGCCGAAGCAGGCGACGGTAACATCGCGCGCGGTTTGCCCCGGGTTCTCCACCAGGAATGCACCGACGGCCTGCTTGACCTTGTCGATCACCCACTGGGGCTTGCCATCATTGACCTCGCGAGCAGTGCGGATCAGGCGCGCCTCGTCCGGAGTCTGGCTGACGATGAACCAGGGATCGACCGCGATGCAGTGACCGCCGACGCCCGGGCCAGGCTGGAGGATGTTGACGCGCGGGTGACGGTTGGCCAGGCGGATCAGCTCCCACACATTGATGCCGAGCTTGTCGCAGATGATCGACAACTCATTGGCGAAGGCGATGTTCACGTCACGGAAGCTGTTTTCGGTCAGCTTGCACATTTCGGCGGTGCGGGCGTCGGTGATGATGCACTCACCCTCGACGAAGATCTTGTACAGCGCCTGTGCCGCCTTCGAGCACTTCGGCGTCATGCCGCCGATGATGCGGTCGTTTTCCACCAGCTCGCGCAGGACGTGGCCCGGCAGAACGCGCTCCGGGCAGTGGGCGACGCGAACGTCAGAGTCCTCACCATGGGTCTGCGGGAAGGTCAGGTCCGGGCGGGCCTCAGCCAGCCAGGCGGACATGGCTTCGGTGGCGCCAACCGGGGAGGTGGACTCGAGAATCACCAGGTCGCCAGCCTTGAGCACCGGAGCAATGGCCTTACTGGCAGCCTCGATATAGGAGAGATCCGGCTCGTGGTCGCCCTTGAACGGCGTCGGCACGGCGATCAGGAAGGCGTCGGCAGCCTCGGGAGTGGTGGTCGCACGCAGGTAGCCCTCCGTCACGGAGGCGTGCACGACGATGTCCAGATCCGGCTCGATGATGTGGATCTCACCCCGGTTGATGGTGTCCACGGCTTTCTGGTTCACATCGACGCCGATGACTTTCTTCTTGCGCGAAGCGAAGACGGCAGCGGTAGGCAGGCCGATATAGCCGAGGCCGATGACGGAAATGGTCTGGAAGGGCATGGCAATCCTTTCTATCTGGAGTCAAGTAAGGTTGACCCTCCCTGCCTAGTTAGGAGAGAGGATCCTTCAGAGAAAATAGGTAGCGGAACAGGCCTGTTCAGCGATTTGCGAGCAATGCGTCTAGGATACGCTGGCAGGCTTGGCCATCGCCGTAGGGGTTGTGGGCGTAGCTCATGGCCTTGTAGGCGTCTTGGTCAAGCAACAGGCGATTCAGTTCGCGGACGATACTGGCTGCCTCGGTGCCAACCAGTTTGACGGTGCCGGCGGCCACAGCCTCGGGGCGCTCGGTGGTATCGCGCATGACCAGCACAGGCTTGCCGAGGGAAGGCGCCTCCTCCTGAATACCGCCAGAGTCGGTCAGGATGATGTGGGCGCGACTCATCAGGTGGACGAAAGGCAGATAGTCCAGCGGCTCGATCAGATGGATGTTGTCGATGCCGGTCAGCAGGCGGTTGACGGGCTCGCGCACGTTCGGATTCAGATGTACCGGGTAGACGATATCGACATCGGGATGTTGCTGGGCAACCTCCACCAGCGCCTGGCAGATGCGCTCAAAACCACCGCCGAAGCTTTCACGGCGATGACCGGTAACCAGGATCAGCTTGCGGGAGGCATCTAGAAATGCGGTTGGCGCGGCCGCCTTGGCGTACAGCGCATTATCCTGATCCAGGCGATTGACCACGTCGAGCAGGGCATCGATCACCGTATTGCCGGTGACAACAATGCTGTCCGGCGCGACGCCTTCCCTGAGCAGGTTTTCCTGGGAGTTGCTGGTCGGCGCAAAATGCAGGTTGGCCAGGGCGCCGGTAAGCTTGCGGTTGGCCTCTTCCGGCCACGGCGAGTAGAGGTTGCCGGTGCGCAGGCCGGCTTCCACGTGAGCAACCGGGATCTGCTGGTAGTAGGCAGCAAGGCTGGCGGCAAAGGTGGTGGCGGTATCCCCGTGAACCAGCACCATGTCCGGCTTGAACTCGGCAAATACGCCTTTCATGCCTTGCAGGATTGCGCTGGTGACATCGGTCAGGTCTTGGCCCGGCCGCATGATGTTCAGGTCGAAATCCGGCTGAATCTCGAACAGGCCCAGCACTTGGTCGAGCATTTCGCGGTGCTGACCGGTGACACAGACCTTGGCCTCGAAGCGCTCATCGGCGGCCAGGGCAAGAGCGAGGGGGGCCATTTTGATTGCTTCGGGACGAGTGCCGAAGACACAGAGGGTTTTCATGCTAGAGGATCCCTGAAGGGCTTGCGAATTATGAACCAATGTATGTTCTGGACCGCATTGGCCATGCGGACGCCCTGAAAGGGCGATCCCGGTGGCGATCCATATTTCAAACGTCTTGCGGGCCTGACAACCCCCGACGAGAGGGGCCAATTGCCGCCCCGCATCAAGGCGCCATGCACCCGACGAATTTCTTTCAGCCAACGAGGCATCAGACACTGATACCGAGGTAGCGGCTCTTGCACAGACACGCTACCGCCCCAGGATTTCTCGTGTATTTCCTGAGAACGAAGCGCAACGCAGCGGAGCGGGTGAACGCCCAGTAACGAACACCCTTTATAGGCAACAGGCTGGTGCAGCGTGCCTGCTGCCCCAAGCCAGGCGAATCCCAACATGGAAAAGGGGGGCATTTTGCCCGCGCCCCCCTTCACTTTGCAAAACGTGCAAGGTTGTGAGCCCCTAGTTGAGCCCTTCATCCGGCAACAAGTTCGCCACCCCATCCAGCAACCGCCCGAGCGCCCCCTGATTGGCCTGCAGTACGGCCAGCGCGGCACTCCCTCTGCGCTGACGCTCTTGCGGGCTGCCTATGAGCTGCCGCAACTGCAGAGCTAGCTCATGGTCGTCCTCCAATTCCAGCAGCGCCCCCTTCGCACGCAACTGCCCGGCGATCTCCAGGAAGTTGAACAGATGCGGGCCACTCAGCACAGGCAGGCCCAGCGCCGCTGGCTCCAACAGGTTGTGCCCGCCGTTGGGCACCAGGCTGCCACCGACGAAGGCCACATCGGCAAGCGCATAGAGAAACAGCAGCTCGCCCATGGTGTCACCGAGCAGCACCTGGTCGTCTGCGGTCACCGGCTGGCTGGACGAACGGCGCACGGTGCGGAAACCGGCGCGTTGGCATAGGACATGGACACTGTCGAAACGTTCGGGATGGCGCGGCACCAGGATCAGCAGCCCGTCTGATTTCTCGGCCAGCAACTGGCGATGGGCTTCGAGGACGATCTCGTCCTCGCCGGCATGGGTGCTGGCGGCGATCCACACCGGGCGGGCACTCGCTCCCCAACTGGCGCGCAAGGCCTGGGCACGTGGCTTGAGCTCGGGATCGATGCTCAGGTCGAACTTGATCGAGCCGGTGACGCTGACGCACTCGGGGCGGGCGCCGAGTTGACGGAAGCGCTCGGCTTCGGCCGCGGTCTGCACGGCGATCCAGCTCATTTCGACGAGCATCGGCCGGGTCAGTCCCGCAAAGCGCGCGTAGCCGCGGGCGGATTTTGCCGACAGGCGGGCATTGGCCAGTACGGTGGGGATACCGCGCCTGGCGCACTGATGAATGTGGTTGGGCCACAGCTCGGTCTCCATGATCACCGCAAGCCTCGGCCGAACCCGGTCGAGAAAGCGTGCTGCCGCCCATGGCAGGTCGTAGGGCAGGTAGCAGTGCTGCACCCGTTCGCCGAACAGCGCGCGGATGCGCTCGGAACCGGTTGGGGTCATGCAGGTGACGGTGATCGGCAGCTCGGGGTGGCGCTCGAGGAGCGCGCGGATCATCGGCGCCGCGGCGATGCTCTCGCCCACCGACACGGCGTGCACCCAGATACCGCCCGTCCTGAGGGGCGGCAGGCCGAACGAGAAGCGTTCGGACATACGCTGGCGGTAGGCCGGGGCCTTGCGGCCGCGCAGGAACAGACGCAGGACGATTAATGGCAGTGCGAGGTGCAGCAGAAGCGTGTAAATGTGGCGATTCATGGGCGCGGAGCTTACTCCCGGAGGGCCACTGCGCAAAGCGCAAGGCGGCCTGCGCATCGGCAGATAGCATTTTGCTTACAAAAATATGAGCCTTTTCTCACCCCGATTACGGCTGCAGGAGCTGGTGCGCCAGGCAATCCGCCAGCCAGCGAGCCGCCGGGCCGGCGGCTTCATCACGGCGATGGACCAACTCCACCACCAGCGGCGGCGGCCGATGATCACTGTTCAGCTCGACCAGCAGGCCGCGATAGGTCGGATACTCCACCACGTGACGGGGTAGCCAGGCCCAGCCCAGGCCGCGACTCACCAACTCGGCCATGACGTAGAAGCTGTCGGCGCGCCACACCAGCGGTGCCAGCTGCTCCCCACCGGGGTAGCGGTTGTCTCGCGGGGCCATCAGCAATTGCCGGTGGCGGGCCAGCTGCCGGTGGTCGACCCGAACCTCGCTCGCCAGCGGGTGAGCGCCACCGCATACCGTGACCATCTCGATGGCCCCCAGATTGCGGCGCTCCAGTGCCTCGGGCATCTGCTCGTGATGGAACAGCAGACCGAGGTCCGCCTGCCGCTCGAGCAGCTTGCGTGCCACGTCGCCCTGGGCGCCGCTGGCCAGCTGTACTTCGAGACGGGGAAAGGCCTCGGCCAGCGCACCCAGGCTGGCGAGCACCGGTGGATAGGGCATGGCTTCGTCGAGGGCCAGGCGCAGCCGGACCTCTTCGCCTCGGGCGAGGCCCAGCGCCCGCGCCTCCATGCGCTCGCACTGCTGCAGCACCGCGCGCGCCTCCCCCAGTAGCGCCGCCCCAGCCGCCGTGAGTCTCGGCTGCCGGCCGCTGCTACGGTCGAACAGCACTACGCCCAAGTCGGCCTCCAGCAGCGCCACGGCACTGCTCACCGCCGACTGCGCGCGCCCCTGCCGCCGCGCCACTGCGGAAAACGAACTGACCTCGGCGACGCCGACGAACAGTCGCAACTGCTCCAGACTCCAGTGCATGCCCGGCAACCCATCTTGATTGAAGATAGGTTTCAACTTTACCCCATCGCGGATGCCCCTAGAATCCCGCCACAGAGCACTCCGGGAGGACCTGCCATGAGCGGTTATTTCTACCTTGCCATCGCCATCACCGCCGAAGTGGTCGCTACCACCGCACTCAAGGCGGTCGACGGCCTGCAACGTCCGCTGCCCTTGCTGCTGGTAGTCGCCGGCTACCTCACGGCCTTCTGGATGCTGAGTCTGGTGATGCGCAGCATCCCGGTCGGCATCGCTTATGCCATCTGGGCCGGTCTGGGTATCGTGCTGGTCAGCCTCGCTGCCCTGTTCCTCTACGGCCAGCGGCTGGATCTGCCGGCCGTGCTGGGCATGGTGCTGATCGTCGGCGGCGTGCTGGTTATCCAGCTGTTCTCCGCCACCGCCGGGCACTGAACGGGCGGGTTATACTGCGCGCCTGTTTTTAAGCGAGATCCGCCCATGTCCCACCCCCTCAGCACGGACGTCCTGATCGTCGGCGGCGGCGTCGCCGGCCTGTGGCTCAATGCCCGCCTGCGTCGCCTCGGCTATGCCAGCCTGCTGGTGGAATGCGCCGCCCTCGGCGGCGGCCAGAGCGTGAAGTCACAGGGGATCATCCATGGCGGCACCAAGTACGCGCTGAGCGGCGCACTGACCGGCTCCTCCGAGGCCATCGCCGAAATGCCGCGGCGCTGGCGCGAGGCGCTGGCCGGCAGCGGCGAGCTGGACCTCTGCGGCGTGCGCCTGCTCTCCGCTGCACACTACCTGTGGTCGCCGGGCACCCTGGCCGGCAACCTGACCAGCTTCTTCGCCAGCAAGGCGATGCGCGGGCGGGTCGATGCGGTCAAGGGCGCCGATCTGCCGGCGGCGCTGCAGGACCCGAAGTTCAAGGGGCGCGTCTATCGACTGGCAGAACTGGTGCTCGACGTGCCCAGCCTGATCGCGCGCCTGGCCGAACTGGCTGGCGACAGCCTGCTGGCCGGCGCGCGCATCGAGCCGCTGCGCGAGGGTGGTGAACTGGCCGGGCTGGTTGTGGATGGCCGCGAGATCCGTGCGCGCCGCGTGGTGCTGTGCGCCGGGCAGGGCAATGCCGGCCTGCTGCACAGCCTGGGCATCGCACAGCCGCAGCAGCAGCTGCGGCCGCTGCACATGGTGCTGGTCAAGGGGGCGACCCTGAAACCGCTGTACGCCCACTGCCTGGGCGGCGGTCCCAAGCCGCGGGTCACCATCACCAGCCATCCGACTCCTGACGGCCAGTGGGTGTGGTATCTGGGCGGCGATCTGGCCGAGGCCGATGGTGTGGCGCGCGACGAAGCGGCGCAGATCCGCGCCGCGCAGAAGGAGCTGGGCGAGCTGCTGCCGTGGATCGACCTGTCCGCTGCCGAGTGGCGCACCCTGCGCGTCGATCGCGCCGAGCCGGCGCAGTCCGGCCTGGTACGCCCGGACAACGCCTTCCTCAGTGAGCAGGGCGCCCTGCTGGTTGGCTGGCCGACCAAGCTGGCGCTGGCCCCCGACTTCGCCGACCGCGTGCAGGCCGCCCTGGAGCATGCCGCCATCCGCCCCTCCGGCGTGCTCTCCCTGCCGGAACTGCCGCGCCCGCCGCTCGCCGCGCCCCTGTGGGAGGAACTGTTCGCATGACCACCCTGCACGATCTGTGGCGCCCGCTGGGCTCGACCGGCCTGCGCGTCTCGCCACTCGGCCTCGGCACGGTCAAGCTCGGCCGCGACCAGGGCGTGAAGTACCCGAGCGGCTTCACCATTCCCGACGACCGTGCGGCCAGCGAGCTGCTGGCCCAGGCGCACGCCCTCGGCATCAACCTGCTGGACACCGCACCGGCCTACGGGGTCAGCGAGCAGCGCCTCGGCCCGTTGCTGCGCGGCCAGCGCCACGACTGGGTCATCTGCAGCAAGGTCGGCGAGGAGTTCGACAACGGTGCCTCGCGTTTCGACTTCAGCGCCGCGCACACGCGCCTGTCGGTCGAGCGCAGTCTGCGCCGGCTGGAAACCGACTACCTCGATCTGGTGCTGGTGCACTCCGACGGCAACGACCTGGCGGTGCTGCAGCAGGAGGTGTACGCCACCCTGGCCGATCTCAAGCGCGCAGGCCTGATCCGTGCCTTCGGCTTCTCCGGCAAGACCGTGGCCGGCGGGCTGCAGGCCCTGCAGGACGGCGACTGCGCGATGGTCACCTACAACCTCGCCGAGCAGGGCGAACGGCCGGTACTCGACTACGCCGCCGCCCACGGCAAAGGCATCCTGATCAAGAAGGCGCTGGCCAGCGGACATGCCTGCCGTCCCGCGCTGACTGCCGCAGAGGCCGCCGGTTTGGCGGAGGCGGATCCGGTGCGCGCCAGCTTCGAGCTGATCTTCGCCCATCCGGCGGTGAGCAGCGCGATCGTCGGCACCATCAACCCGGCACACCTGGCGCACAACGTGGCCACCGCCACCACCGTGCTCGGCCGCCTGCGGGCCGACGACCGCTGAAACCGGCGATCGCGACGATCGGTCCGACCATGCCGGGCGGACTCGTCTAACCTGTGCTGACCCGCTGCGGGGCCCTGCCCCGCGCCGCAGGGTCATCCCCTTCCCGCCAACCGTTCGTCAGCCGAAGAGGAGCCGCCATGCCGAGGATTCTCGCCCGCAAGAGCCCGGACACCTTCAAGACCCTGCCGCTGTACGTGGAAGCCAACCCACAGTGCCTGGTCTACCAGCCGCTCGGCGCGCCGCTGAACTTCCGCCAGATGCTCGAACGGCGGCGACCGCTGCAGGTGGCCAATCCCCAGCACTTCACCTGCGAACTGGCCAACCTCGGGGTCTCGGTACGCCTGACCCTGGCCTGGCAGGGACGCGACTACTGGCTGCTGGTGCGCCAGCTGCGCCGCGATCGCGGTGACTGCGTGCTCAAGCTGATCTCCGGCTATGTGCCGAGCCACGAGCTGCACCTGCCGCTGCACACCGCCCTGCAGGAAGTGGCCGAGGAGTGCCTGGTGGAAACGCCGCGCGGCTGGCTGGGCGGGCGCTTCGGCGAACACTGGCTGCCCACGCCGCACGCCGACAGCCTGCCGTACCACGACGAGCAGTACTTCCGCCTCAGCCCGCTGTGTGGAGACGCGCGCCGGGTGCACGCCGGCGAGCTGCCGCTGCTGGAGCGTCCGCAGGCCTACGTGCACCTGCCGACCGCATCGCTGCAACTGGTCTACGACCTGCGCCTGGAGTTGCCCGGGGGGGTACAGGCGCCCAGCCTGTATCACAGCGACGAGTATCTGGAAGACGGCGTGCTGGTCAGCCGTCTGGATCCGCAGCAGCCGGATCTCTACCTGCTGCCGATCGAGCGCCCGCGCGAACTGTTCACCCTCCGCCAGGGCGAACTGCACCCCGTCCCGACCGAAGGACTGTGGCTGTCGGAAAGTTTCGCGATGCAGGATGGCTGGCTGATCCGCGACGAGCGGATCAGCTGGACGGACTGGGTGCGGCAGCGGCGCTGCGCATAGGGCGGGCTAGCGCGTAGGGTGGATTAGCCGCGCAGCGGCGTAATCCACCATCAATGGCCACCCGCTCGCCGATTGCCGGCTCAGGCTGGACGGTGGGTTACGGCCTGCGGCCTAACCCACCCTACATGGAATCGCTCCGCAACGCAGCTCAGCGACGCAGCAGTACCGCC